>AGIF02000001.1:304109-608219 GCA_000227505.4 gamma proteobacterium HIMB55
GGACTCAGCTGGCTGGGTCGATATCGAACCCGAGGAACACACCTTCATCGTCAATATCGGAGATATCGTGCAGGTTTGGTCCAATGGTCGCTACAAGGCAGCGGTGCACAGGGTAACTGCAGTACCTGATGGCGCATCCCGACTATCGATGCCTTTTTTCTACATGCCCAAGGCCGATGCCCTTATCAAACCGATCACCTCTGGCGAGGACGCGAAATACCGCGAGTTCACCTGGCGCGAGTTCATTAATAAGCGTATTGCAGACAATTATGAAAAGGTGGGCGAGGAGGATATGCAGGTGTCGGACTATCTTCTCGATAAAGAGACCGCATAACCGACAACATAATCCGCTTTCGACAGTAAGTCCGCTATAGTCTCGCGCCCAAAATGATGGAGACGAGCATGAGTGATTGGTTTGCACGGAGCATGACTGCGTTTTTCCGCTTTTTTGCAGATGCGTTCTTTGCCAGTCGCTACGGTCATCGCGCTGTAGTGCTCGAGACAGTCGCTGGAGTGCCCGGGATGGTGGCCGGCATGTGGGTTCACCTAAAAAGCTTGCGGCAAGCGAAGACAGGTTATGGCCCGATGATACGTGAGCTCTTGGCCGAGGCAGAAAACGAACGTATGCACTTGATGTTTTTTGTCGAGATTGCAAAGCCGAACTGGGTGGAGAGGGCGCTTATACTCATCGCACAGCTCGTTTTCATGGCCTATTACTTGGTGCTTTACATTGTGTCGCCTAAGACAGCACACAAAATGATCCACTATTTCGAAGAAGAGGCTGTTCGTAGTTACACGAGCTATCTCAAGGAGATAGAAACGGGCAAGATCGCCGACGTTCCGGCACCCAAACTCGCTATCGACTACTACGACCTACCCCCCGACGCTAAATTATCTGACATGATTCTCAAGGTGCGGGCTGACGAACAGGTTCATGCAGACGCGAATCTCTCTTTCGCAGACGCGTATTGATAACGCTAGTGGCGGATTACTGACGGGTTGTCTTAGCGGTCGTAGCCTCGGTAGGGCGTGCTGAGTTTTATACCTGATTCACAAAACGCAAAAAGGGCAGTCTTTTCAGACTACCCTTCTGCGTTTGGTGGAGGCGGCGGGAGTTGAACCCGCGTCCGCCAGTACTCTGCCTTTGGCTCTACATGCTTAGTTTCCGTTAATTAATTTAACGGTCAACAGCCCAACGGTCAGGACGTAGACCGCGAGTCTCGTAAAATTTGACGGTGTCTCCCGAGACATGAGCCACCGCGGTCCAGTTCTAAGTGACAGTCACACCCTCGATACTGGCATCTTGGGATAGACCGCTAGCAGGGTTTAAGCCGCTAGTGCGTAGTTGTCGTCGTTGGCAACTATTAGTTAACAGCTTTGGATTAACGTGATTGGCTGTCATCACGGCATGCACCGCAGGTTTCGTTACCGTCGTCGAATCCGTAACGCCCCCGATGACGCGAGTATACACCAAGCGATATAGAGCCATAGCGAAACAGTTCACGTACACTCCGCGCATGAAAATTCTGTCCCCCATCGTTAGGGCGGCTTTCAAAGATATGTTGCCGCTGTTTTTACCTGCCTTACCGTTTGCGCTGCTCTTTGGTGTGATGGTGGTCGAGTCAGGCGTGCCCCATCTTTTGGGCTGGTCGAGCTCCATTATTATGTTCGGTGGCTCAGCCCAGATGACGCTGGTCACTTTGGTAGGCGAGGGCGCAGCGGTTTCTGCTGCGGTTACAACCACACTTATCGTGACCGCGCGGCATATTCTCTACTCCGTTACGTTAGCGCCGCGTTTTCAGGTTCAGCCTCGCTGGTTCCGGTGGGTGGGTCCCTACGTGTTGATCGATCAAGTCTTTGCTTTGACGCAGGTGCGAGACCTCAGCGATGACGATGACTTCAGGCATTACTACCTTGCGGCAGGTTTTACCTTTTGGTTTATGTGGGTGGTCTTTACGGGACTAGGCATTATCCTCGCGCCGATTATTCCTGCGTCAATCGGCATCGAGATTGCCATCACGCTCATGTTCCTCGGCTTATTGCTAATGGCTATTAAGCGCAAAAGCCAAGTGATTACTGCCGTGATTAGCGCGAGCGTCGCACTTTGGTTTGCCCATCTGGAAAACCAGCTGGGTCTGATCATTGCCGTGCTGGTCTCCCTGCTTGTCGCCACAGTGAATGAGTGGAGGGAAGCGTGAGTTTGTTCTGGGGAATTGTCCTTGCTGGCATTGGTGCCTACACCATGCGCGCCTCTTTTGTGGTGTTGCTCTCGGGCGTTACCTTCCCCGAGCGCGTTATCCGCATTCTTGATCACGTAGGCCCGGCGGTTATGGCAGCATTGGTTGTCACCACCTTAATGGGTTCAGAAGGTCAGCTCGAAGCAGGCCCTATCGAATTTGTGACACTGGCTGTGATGGCGGGCGTGACCTTGTGGCGAAAAGATTTATTGATCGGATTGTTTGCTGCGCTTGTCGTATTCTTTGCGGCTAATGGCCTGTTAGGCTGAGTGTTAAGCGATAGGAGTTGCCATGACCAAACGTCGAAACCCTCTCGATCGATATGCCAGCGATATTGCACCCGGTGAACTTACTTGGATTGGGGTGAGGCCTAAGCGGCGCGAACCGCTCGAGTCAGTCTCGAGCACGCGTGCTGTGGCGACCTTGGGTTTAGAGGGCGATCACCGTATGGTTAAAACGCCTGGTTCGGGCCGACAAGTATCGATTATTTCCGAGGAGTTCATTGCGCAGGCAGCGCACTTCTTGGGGCGTGATTCCATTGACCCAGGGCTCTTGCGCCGCAACCTTGTCGTCAAGGGCGTAAATCTAAACGCACTCCGGCGACAGCGATTTCAAATTGGCTCGGCCGTGTTTGAGGCGACCCAGCTTTGTCACCCATGCGCACGCATGGAAGAAAATCTGGGTAAAGGTGGCGTCGCCGCTATGTTGGGTCACGGGGGTCTCTGCGCCAAAATTATTGAGTCGGGTGAGGTTGCAGTGGGTGACGCTATCTCTGTCTTGCCGCCTATGGACCATTGAGGGAAAGCGGATGAACGACCCTTACGCGTTTAAGCTGGACCCGCAGCTCGAAAAAGACACCGTCCTTATTTCCGACTGGCATCTCTGTCAGGTTCGGCTAATGAACGATAGCCGCTACCCTTGGGTCATTTTGATTCCGAAGGTAGAAGGCGTCTCTGAAATTCACGAGCTTGCAGAAGAGCAGCAACAGCTGTTGCTCGGAGAGTCGATGAGACTCTCAAAAGCTCTGGATCAGCTGTTTTCGCCACACAAGCTCAATATCGCAGCGCTCGGTAATATGGTGAGGCAGTTACATATTCATCACATCGTTCGATTCGAGAATGATCCGTCCTTCCCCAAGCCTGTTTGGGGTGTGGGGGATGCGGTGCCTTATGAGACAGAAGCGCTAAGCGAGACCGTGAACGGATTACAGATAGCGTTCGAGCTGCTATAACCGATAGCTAAGGTCGTTCAGGCTTATTTTGAATTTTATGCAGGGCGATTAATTGCAAAATGCAATTATGCGGCTAAGACTTCGCTTTCTTCCAGGACAATTTTTAGACAATCTGCATTGCGTTGTAGGCGCTGAACAAAATATTTTGCGTGACCGCGGGAGTTGAAAAATACACTCTGTGGGGTGGCGTTTTCGTACCAAGAAACGACGTAGATCATAGCTTTTAACTCAAATATCTTGTTGCATTCACCGTGACGTCTCAAAAAAGGAGCCCATCTTCATGGGCTCAACTCAGAAGTCGTCACAATGACTGAGCTAACACAGTTGTTTGGCTCGAGAAGATAATCGCAAATTGCGAATTTACTTGCAATATAAAATTCGCAATTTGCGAAAAATGCCCTTTTTTGCAGGGCGACGGGTTCGTTATGAGGTTTGCGTATCAATATCAAGACAACGAGAAGTCGCCCTGTTGGCGCGGAGGAAAAAATTATGAAACGTGTGTTTTCTGTAGGAGTTGTGACACTGGCTGCGTTGGCGTTACCGCTATCAGCAACGGCAGATCATGAAGACGGTCGTCACGGCAAGCGAATGTCGAAAATCATGTCGCACCTCGATAAAGATGAGAGTGGCACGATCAGTCTGAGTGAGTTCCAGATGCCTGAGGGTCGTGATGCGCCCGATATGCGAATGGACCTAAATGGCGATGGCACGCTGTCTCGTGATGAGGTCGACGACGCAATAAGCCAGCATTCAGAAAAAGCGCTCGCGCGATTTGATGAAGCTGATCTTGACGGTAACGGTGTTGTCACTTCAGATGAACGTCGACAAGCCGCCTTCAATCGCATTGACAGCGACGCCGATGGCCAGATAACAAAGAGCGAGATGCGTAAAGCGCGAAAAGAAATGGGAAAGCGGATGAAGCGTCACGGTAAGAGAGGTAAGAGCAGCATGCATCGCCACGACGAACGAAGCGAGCACTGAACCCGGCTGGGCCGTTTAGGAATTTCAGGCATTGAAGGCATTCGATGAAGCGCAACTGGTCGCTCTGGTAACTCAAGGCGACTCCCGAGCGTTTGCTGAACTGGCCCAGCGCCACCTACCAGCGATCGAAACCTACGCTCGTCGAATATTAGCTGACGAAACAGTAGCCCAAGACATTGCTCAAGAGACGTTGCTTGTGTTGTGGCAGCGCTCTAGCGAGTTCAAGCCTGAAAAAGCGCGATTAACAACCTGGTTGCACCGGGTTGCGCACAATCGCTGTATTGACCTTCTGAGACGCCAGAAGCGCGAAACGACAATGCCGTCGAGTGATCTCTTTGACCACCAGGAAAACGGTGTTCAAGAATATGGTGCGAATGACGCGTCTGACTTCTCTCTTGGGACAGCGCCACCAACATCGTCGTCAGCATCAAGTGATAAAGCGAAAGCCATGGATACTGCCTTGCGACAACTCCCAGAATCCCAACGGACAGCCTTGGTGCTGACCTACTACCAAAACCTCTCAAACCGCGAAGTTGCCAGTGTTATGAATTCCTCGACACGGGCCGTCGAATCTCTCCTGTGTCGAGCTCGCGGTAATCTAAAAAAACAGCTGGAGAATCAGCAATGAGCCCAGAACAGAAACAATACGAACGCGCTTTTGAAATCATCGAGGCTTATGGCGCTGACTCGGCTAAGTGGCCGCAAGCGGAGCGTTCTTCGATTGAGCAATGCGTTGCCGAGAGCGCCGAGTTACAAGCGCATTTACAAATGCACGCGGCGCTGGATGTTCAATTGAATAACCTCGTAGTACGGCCGCGCCTGAACCCTGAAATTATTGCGCAGCAGATCGCTGCTCACCCGCAGCGAATCGGCATTGCGCAGAAGCTTCAGTTTCAGCTCGAACGTTTAAGTGAATGGATGATGGCGGTTCTTTGGAAGCCTGTCTTTGCAGCAAGCTTTGTTTTTCTGGTGGGTATTGGCGCAGGCACGGTAGCGCTAGAGCCGGTGGAAGACTGGAGCCAGGCTGAGCAATTCAGCTTCGCGCTGATTGGTGAGGAGCAGTAGTTATGAGTCACAGAGCATTAACAGGGTTATTGATTGCGTCATTGGCGGTGAACTTACTCCTCGCAGGTCTCATCATTGGGCACATGGTGCGATCCGACGGCGGACGCGAGTTGCCGCTCGCCTGGGCCTTCAAAGAGGTTTCACCTGAGATCAGAGAGAAGGTTCGTCCTATCATCCGACCGCAAGTTGGAGAGATTCTCTCAGAGAGACGGGCTGTACGACGCC
Source organism: gamma proteobacterium HIMB55 (assembly GCA_000227505.4). NCBI lineage: Bacteria > Pseudomonadati > Pseudomonadota > Gammaproteobacteria > Cellvibrionales > Halieaceae > gamma proteobacterium HIMB55. The sequence goes on from AGIF02000001.1 coordinate 309,849, forward strand.
AAGAGCGCGAGCTGCGCAGGCTTCTGAAGTCAGAAACACTGACGCGTGAAGAGCTGGAAACAGCGTTGTCGGATATGCGAATCGTGACCAACCAATTCAACAAAAAGCTTCACGGGATAGGTGTGGATGTTTTGATGTCACTCGACGCGGCTGAGCGAGCCGCGGCGGCTCCCTATCTTTTCCGTCCCCCCCATCAAGGCCGTAAAGGCCACCATCGGCCACCAGAAGATCGAGGGCATCACCAGAGCCGAGAGGTGCGAGGGGATGAGCAGTCCGATAGGTAGGCATTCCTAAGTGCTTAATGGATTCGCTTTTTAGATCGGCTAGCTAGATTCCCTGTTGCGTGAGTCCCCTAAAGAGCCCGTAGTAATTTTTATAGGCTGATTGAGAGTGAGCGTTGGTTGGGCTTGATCTACACTTGACGCCTCTATGGCAGCGGCTCGATAGCCAACTGGCTTGATGGAACTCATCTTCGATCTTTTATCTCCAATGCAATTGCTTGCCGTGGGCGGAACTGCCATGGCAGCTGCGCTTTTGCGCGCTTTTACCGGGTTTGGCTTTGCGATGATTGCTGTGCCGGTTTTCTCACTACTCCTCCTTCCGAGCGAGGCGGTCGTTTTGGCTGCGAGTTTGACTATTGCAGTGAGCACGACCAGTTACAAAGAATGGTGGGGTAAATTCCCGGTCGATCAGTTCAAGCCGATGATCTTGGGTTCGCTCGGAGGTACGGCAGTAGGCGTGTACTTACTAAGTGGGATGTCTAAGGCTGATTTCCAGTTGTGGATCGGCTTGTCAGTCATAGCAGCAACCTTAGTGACAGCACTTGTGAAGCCGACGAATAAAGTACGCGTCCCCAAGCGCCTTACTTTCGGCACAGGCATCGCCTCAGGTCTCATGAACGGCGCTTTTGCCATTCCTGGGCCGCCGGTGGTCGTTTACGCCATGGCGGTGATTCCAGAAGCGGCGTCCGCTCGCGCTTTCCTGATGGCGTTTTTCTATGCGTCTAATGTGCTGGGCGTGGTCATGTTTTCCATCGCCGGAATGGTTACATTGACGCCATTGTTGCTGCTGGTTTTAGCGTTTCCCTTAACCCTGTTGGGAGATAAAACAGGGATTGCACTCTTTCACCGGTTCGGCAGCGGATCCTACCGGCCAGTGGCGCTAGTAGTCGCTCTTTGCTTGGGTTGCTGGAACGTTTACTCAGGCTTGAGTTAAGAGCCTAGGCAGCAGACGCCACGTGGTGGCCACTTACTGCTTGACGTTGTCTCTAACGATTCGGGCTTTATCGCGTTGCCAGTCGCGCTGCTTCTCAGTGTCGCGCTTGTCATGCTGCTTCTTGCCTTGAGCAATAGCGATTTTCGCTTTTACCAAATGACCTTTCCAGTAAAGCGCAGTGCACACGCAGGTTTGGCCTTTTTGAGTCAATGCTTGGTTGATCTTTGCCAGCTCTTTTTTTTGCAGCAGTAGCTTGCGGGAGCGCGCCTTTTCAACAACGTAATGCGTTGAAACAGTATCTAAAGGCGTGACTTGGGCGCCCAACAAAAATGCTTCGCCTTTGGTCATCACGACAAAGGAATCGGTAAGCTGCACACGGCCTGCACGAAGCGCTTTCACTTCCCAGCCCATAAGGGATACACCCGCCTCGAACGTGTCGAGGAGGTGATACTCAAAACGCGCGCGTTTGTTTTGCGCGATCGTGTTATCCGAAGGTTTTTTTGTTTTACCTTTGCCCATCGCCGCATTATACGCATGGCGGACTTGGGTGTCTGATGTTTATAGTGAGCGTCTCAGCAAATGGAACATTGATTTGGACAACAACGTTCAAAAACCGTGGCGAGGACAAACCACTCTTATTCTGGCGCTGCTCGCGGTCGCGCTGGGGATGGGTAATGTCCTCCGGCTTCCCTACATCATTGGCGAGCAGGGCGGTGGCGCATTTCTGATCGTTTACTGCGCGGTGCTTTCAATCGTAGTGGGACCACTGCTGATTGCCGAGTTAACTCTGGGGAGTTTGGGGCGAGCATCACCGATGGGCTCGATCCAGTGGGTTGCATCCCTCGCAAGTCGAGACACGCGTTGGCGATGGATCGGGGCGCTGCAAGCAGTGCTCGCATTTCTCGTTGCGACCTTGCTTTTAGTGCCCATCGTTATTGGTGTTGAAGCCGGGTACGCTATTTATCAAGGAGAGTGGGGTGCTGCCAGTGCGGGCGAGATTGTTGCTGCGCTGTCGGAGGTCGAGACGGCAGATCACCTCAGGATCTTGGCGCTGGTTATAGCGATCATTGTTTTCACTGCGCTCCCCGGTCCACAAGTGGTGCTGGCTGTTGTGGGTTGGCTTTTGGTGCCCGTCATTTTGGGGATGCTCTACGTTGCGCTGGGTTTTGCGTTTGATGTCGGTGATCTATCGGCTGCCAACGAGTGGCTATTCAAATACCGCCCTGAGCAGCTGTCCCAGCAAGGCGCTCTGACCGCTGCACTTGCGGCGCTCTCAACGCTTGGGGCGGGTGTTGGCGTTGGTCTCGTGTTTGGCAGTCGCTCTCCGCAGGGCTTGCCCCTCATACGGTCGGTCGTAGCCGTTGGCATTCTCGATACTGCCATTATGTTGGTAACAGCGATCGTTATTGTTGCGGTGACTGCCGCAGTCGATGTGGAGATGACCCAAGGCCTAGCCTTACTTGTAGTGTCCATGCCCTATGCCTTTGTGAATCTTCCGACTGGAGAGTTGTACGGCATGTTGATCATGGCGTCGATTTTACTGTCTAGCCTTGCAGCGCTCATTGCGCTTATCGAACCCATGGTTGCCATTTTGGCTCGCGAACTAGAGATACCTCGTCTGCTCGCCATGGGGGCTATCGCCATTGGGCTTTACGTCACCGCGTCGCTTGCGCTGACAGAGGCTGGCCTCAGACAGACCATAGACGGTTGGTTGGTCCCTATTTTGATTCCCTTTGTTTTGGGCATCACAGCATTCTTCACAGCTTGGCGGGTTCCGCGACCCATTTTGCGTGGTGAAAAGTATCGGGAGCCTTTCTCGCTTTTTTATGGATGGTTCCTATTACTTAGGTGGTTCGCCCCCGTATTGTGCTTTGCGCTGGGTATACTTACGCTCATGCGTGTATTGAGTTGACGGGACTGTTGACGGAATAACTGACGGAACTATTTACGGGACTATTGTGGCAACCACCATAAACAAAACGGCATTACTGCCGCACTCGGCCAAAACGATGTTTGATTTGGTGGCCGACATTGCGAGCTACCCTGAGTTTTTGCCGGGCTGCTCGGGCGCGCAGATTATTGAGCAGACGGAAAATGGTGTTGTCGGTAAGCTAGATCTTTCTAAGGCGGGCGTGACGCAGTCCTTCGTTACCCGCAATACCAACACTCCCTACACGTCGATCACGCTAGCTCTCGAGGATGGCCCGTTCGAGTCGCTGGGTGGTGAGTGGCGTTTTGATGCGCTTAGCGACGAAGCCTGTCGTGTATCGCTAGATCTAACGTTTCAATTACGATCCGGTCTGCTTAAGATGGCCGCCAGCCGCCTGTTCGAGTCAGTTGCTAACGACATGGTTGATGCGATGGTGAAGCGGGCGAATCAGTTACAAAAAGAAAAGGCGTAGTAGCCCATGTCTGACCCAATTGCCGTTGAAGTTGCTTATGCGCTCCCAGAAAAGCAGCGTATCGAGAAGCTAACTGTGCCGAAAGGAACGTCAGCCTTGGAGGCTGTTGAACGGGCTAACCTCGGGCGCTTCTTCGACGAGCTACCTGAACCATCAGCCATGAAGCTGGGTGTTTTCGGTAAAGCAGTACCGCCAACCCATGAGTTGTCTGATGGTGAGCGCGTGGAAATCTACAGGGACTTGCTGATTGATCCCAAGGCGGTGAGACGGGCTAGGGCAGAAAAGGCAAAAGCGGAGCGGGCCGAGTCTTAGGTTTATTTAGCGACTCGTCGCACTGATGGTTAGACCGGTGCGATGCGCTAAATTCTTTGAGCCTTCACTCACTGAGGCGTTTGGTGATTAGGGTACGCGGCGCAGGGGCCATTTATTTTGGCAACGCCTGATCCACCAGCTTCAAGCTGCAAGATTTTGGATCGCACCCAGCAGAGGCTTTCTTTGTTTTATGAAATCTCTTCTGAAGATTCCCCGGAGTCCTCAGCGGGTTCCTCGGGGTCAGGCTCAGGCCAGTTTTCACTGACGTAATCGCCCTCGACATCCACTAAAACGTCGTCCTCGAACACAACGGTGAGGCGTCGACGCAAAAGCGTGTCGTTGCCGCGTCGGACGACGCGAATGTAATCCCATCGTTCGTTATTGAACGTATCTTCAACAATAGGCGTTCCTAGCAGAAAGCGAACCTGCCGTCGGGTCATGTCAGGCTTGAGCTGATCAACCATGTCCTGTTCGACGATGTTGCCCTGATCGATGTTGATCAGATACACGCCGGGGAAGCCAATGCCACTGCAGCCAGACAAAGTGACGGTGGACAAAAGAAGAGATAAACCGATGATCAGACGCGTTCGATACAACACAATGGCCTTTCCTGTTGATGGAGCGGCTGGCATCATAACTCTATTACCCGTCTTCGAGGAAATCTTGTGAGTAATCAAAACGTCGATCTTAAGCGTGCGGGCCTCAAAGTAACGCTTCCGAGGTTAAATATCCTCTCTATTTTGAGTGAATCTGCCGATGAGGGAGCGCACCTCAGTGCCGAAGATGTTTACCAGCGATTGCGTGATGCGGGTGATGATGTTGGATTAGCGACGGTCTACCGCGTGCTGACACAGTTCGAAACCGCGGGCCTCGTTGAGCGACATAATTTTGAGTCCGGCCACTCAGTCTTTGAGTTGGCGAGCGATGACCATCACGACCATATGGTTGATGTTGATACCAACGAAGTTATTGAGTTTGTGGACGCAGAAATTGAAGCTCGCCAGCACGCGATTGCGGCCGAGCAAGGCTACGAAATCATCGACCACTCACTCGTTCTATACGTGCGTAAGAAGCGCTCGTAGAGATAGGCTGAAAGCGTCACTTCGTGAGTAGGTAGTCTTTTCACGTTAACAGTTTTCAGAGATATCGCCGAAATCTCGTCTCAGTCCTGCTAGCGAAACTTCGACGTTGCTCAGCAGCCAGCGTGTTCAATCAGCCGCTAGTAATTCGCGCGCATTCTCTCGCGTCGCCTCGGTCACAACAGCGCCACCTAACATTCGGCTTAATTCTTCGACGCGCTCATCACCTGAGAGGTAAGTGAGGCTGGTTGTCACGACCTCATCGCCGGCTTTGCTTACTTGGATGTGCTTGTGTCCCTTGGCCGCCACTTGTGGCAGATGGGTGACGCAGAGGACCTGCACATTGGCCGAGAGCGTTCTCAACAATTTGCCCACCACATCAGCGACAGCACCGCCAACACCGACATCCACCTCATCGAAGATCATAGTGGGCGCTGTTGCCATATCAGCGACCGCGACTTGAAGGGCCAGCGAGATGCGAGACAGCTCACCGCCCGAGGCAACTTTGTTCAAAGGCCCCGGTTGGCTGCCCGGATTTGTCGCAATCCATATCTCAATTTCCTCGAGACCGCGAGGGTCGAGCTTGTCCGCATCCAACGGCAGAAAACCTATCTCTAGCTTGCAGCGCTCCATGGCCAACTGCGCGAGAAGATCCATGGCTCGGGAGGCGAGCGCTTTGCCGCCCGCAGCCCGCTTTTTACTTAGCGCGGTTGCAGCCTCGCCCCATTCGGTTTGTCGCTTGTCGATTTCCTTTTCCAGCTCATCAAGTCGCTGGTTTCCTTGCTCGAGTCCCTCGAGCTCGTCACTCAGGGTATTGAGGTGATCGGCGAGCGTCTCGGGTTGAATACGATGTTTGCGTGCCAGTGTGTAGGCGGTGTCCAGACGCTTTTCTATCTCTTGCAGCTTTTGCGGATCGAGCTCGATGCGGTCTAGATAACGCCGTAGCTCTGAAGCGGCTTCTTCAAGCTGAATCTGAGACGAGGCCACCATGTCACGGCTCTCATCGATGCCGCTTCCGAGACGATCGTCGCTCAGCGCGGCAACTGAGGAGCGCAATTGATCCCCCAGTTGGGCACACTGCTCAGACACGCCGTGCACCGTGTCCATGATCCAGTTTGCGTTGCTTAACAGCTTTTGCTCTGACTCCAGGGATTCGAGTTCGCCCTCGGTGAAGTTGAGCTCTAGTAATTCCTCGATCTGGTAGTTGAGAAGATCTCTCCGCTCCTCCAGCTCCTTACTCGATGAAGTCAGGGTTGCGAGTTCCTGCTTGAGTCCGCGGATTGCTTCTGCTTCGGATGCGACTGCGGAGGCTTCATTCGTAATTTCGGAGAACTCATCGAGAAGCTCGCGCTGCACTGCGCGACGAAGCAGGGACTGGTGCGCGTGCTGGCTGTGGATATCAACCAGCAACTCCCCCAGCTCGGTGCACTGAGAAAGCGTTGCTGGAGAGCCATTGATGAAGGCGCGGGAACGACCATCCGAGGTCACCGTTCGTCGAATGAGACACTCGTGGCCCTCGAGCAGTGCGGCGCGCTCAAGCCAGGCCTGTGCGAGTGGCAAATGCTCCACTGAAAACAGCGCTGAGATCTCCGCACGATCTGCGCCGGCCCTTACAGCGCGGGCGTCAGCGCGATCCCCAATGCACAAGCCCAGGGCGTCGAGCATGATTGACTTGCCCGCGCCTGTCTCACCGGTCACGCAAGTCATACCGTTGTGCAGCTCGATATCAAGCCTTTGCACAATGGCGTAGTCGCGGATGGAGAGGTCGGTCAGCATAGGTTGTTTGTTGTCAGGGCTCTTTTATGGGTCGTTCTTTTATCGTGCTTAGAGTTGTGCTTTTAGCTCTTTATGTTGCCCATTCGTCGGCGTATCGATTTGCTGACGTCTGGATTTATATACCGACGTTATAGCTCAGCCATGGGAATTTCGGAACACCGCGATAGCGAATCATGCAAATCCTTTTCGTTCTTTTCGAGTCAGGTTCGGTGTGCTAAAACTCGATCTTGGGAGATCGATACATGGCATCTGAAGGTTTATCACCGCGGGCGGAGTCGCTGCTGAGGACACTCGTGGATATGCATATCCGCGAGGGACAGCCCGTGGGCTCAAAAGCCTTGCACGTGGAAAGCGGCATGTCGGTGAGCCCGGCAACCATTCGCAATGTCATGTCAGATCTTGAGGACCGCGGTTTCTTGTCCTCGCCTCACACGTCGGCAGGAAGAATACCGACGGCGCAGGGCTACCGGCTCTTCGTCGACAGCTTGTTGCAAATGAGCCCCATCGATGAGAACGCGATTCAGGCGCTCAGGAGCGAATTGAATCCGTCGCGGCCCTCGTCTGAACTCATTGCCTCTGCATCCAACTTGCTGACACAGGTAACGTCACAAGCAGGCATCGTGACTGTCCCGAAGCAGAAGGCGTCGCAGCTCCGCCAAATCGAATTCTTGCCCCTTTCTGATTCGCGCGTGCTGGTGATCTTGGTGGTGAACGAAAAAGAAGTTCAAAACCGCGTCATCGAGCTGTCTCAACCGTTATCCGAGGAGCAGCTCAGGTCGGCAGCAGATTGGATAAATCGACGATATGCCGGAAACGACCTCACTCACGTCAAGCAGCTATTGGTTGCTGAGATGGCCGAAGCGCGATCGCGGATTGATGAGCACCTCGAAGCAGCTTTACAGCTGGCCAAGGACGCCATGGATGTTGAAGACGCCCAGGATGAATATGTTGTTGCGGGGGAGCGTCGACTTCTTCAGCAGGCCTCGGCAGGAGACATGGATAAACTGCGTGAGCTTTTTGATGCCTTTGAACGCAAGCGGGACTTGCTCGAACTGCTAGATCGCTGCTCCCGCGCCGACGGAGTGCAGATCTTTATTGGCGAAGAGGCGGGGTACGAAGTGCTGGGTGACTACAGCGTTATTACAGCGCCGTACGCACAAGGTACGCAGCCTGTTGGTGTACTGGGTGTCATCGGCCCAACCCGCATGGCGTATGAGCGTGTCATCCCGCTGGTCGACATTACAGCAAGGTTACTGACCGCTGCGCTGTCGCGCTGACTCGGCACTTTTAGAGCCCATCTTCTAGAGCCCATTTTCCAAAGGATCCTAAAAACGATCCCGGTTGGAATCCACGTAGTTGTAAAACACATTTACTCTCGTGTTGTAGCTCCCATTTTTCTCGATGAAAGTGCCAAGTTTTGTAGTGAGCGAACTCAAAACGTAAATATCCCCAAAAGTTGAAGGTTTTTGCCTTGAAAACCTAATTCAACGCCCCATCTCCCCCATATCGAACAAAATGATTTGTGGGAGAACTTGCATGTCGAGCGACAATAACGACATTCAAAACGACGAAGAGATGAACGCAGAGGTTGAGTCTGCTGAGACTGAGGCTACCGACATCGAGACCGATGAGCTGTCTGAAGTTGAGGCACTTCAAGAGGAGGTAGCCATCGCCAAAGACGCGGCTTTGAGAGCACAGGCCGATGCCATTAATGCTCAGCGTCGCGCAGAGATGGAAGTTGAGAAGGCGCGCAAGTTTGCACTCGAGCGCTTCGCACAAGATTTGCTGCCTGTGGTCGATAACCTCGAGCGAGCGCTAGAAGCCTCTTCGGGATCAGACGCCGAAGGTATGTCAGCCGTGGTTGAGGGGGTTGAGCTGACCTTGAAGAGCTTGGTCGACGTGCTCTCGAAGAACGGCATCACGCCTGTAGATCCGCACGGTGAGCCTTTTGATCCTCAAGTTGCTCAGGCAATGAGCATGATCGAGAACCCCGATGTTGAACCCAACACCGTCATTGCCGTGATGCAAAAAGGTTATGTGATAAATGACCGACTTTTGCGCCCCGCCATGGTCATGGTTTCGAAGGCTGCCTCGTAAGTTAGGGTCATAAATTTTTTCAACGCTTTTTGATGGGCGCGCTTGAAAAAAGAAGAGCAAGACCCATCTACAGAAACAAGATTAAGCGCCGGGTGTTCCCGGTTGTAGGAGAAAGAAATGGGAAAGATCATTGGAATTGACCTCGGGACCACTAACAGCTGTGTGTCGGTTCTTGAGAGTGGCAAGCCTCGCGTTATCGAAAACGCTGAAGGCGGCCGAACCACGCCTTCAATTGTGGCTTACGCAGATGACAGCGAAGTACTCGTTGGTCAGTCAGCGAAGCGTCAGGCGGTCACCAATCCAACGAATACACTGTTTGCGGTCAAGCGATTGATCGGCCGAAGATTCGAAGACAACGTTGTTCAGAAAGACATCTCAATGGTGCCTTACAACATCGTCAAAGCGGATAACGGCGATGCGTGGGTTGAGGCGAAAGGCGAGAAGATGGCGCCACCTCAGGTCTCTGCTGAAGTGCTGCGTAAGATGAAGAAGACCGCCGAAGAATATCTTGGCGAGTCGGTTACCGAAGCGGTTATCACCGTTCCTGCCTACTTCAATGATTCACAGCGCCAGGCAACCAAGGACGCGGGGCGCATTGCGGGTCTTGAAGTCAAGCGCATCATCAACGAGCCAACGGCTGCGGCACTTGCCTACGGCATGGACAAAGCACAAGGCGATCGCACAGTTGCGGTCTACGACTTGGGCGGCGGTACGTTTGATATCTCAATTATTGAAATTGCAGAAGTCGACGGTGAGCACCAGTTCGAAGTGTTGGCAACCAACGGTGACACCTTCTTGGGTGGTGAGGATTTTGACCTCCGATTGATCGAGTTCTTGGCAGACGAGTTCAAGAACGAGAACGGTATCGATCTGCACAACGATCCACTCGCTTTGCAGCGCCTCAAGGAAGCGGCAGAGAAGGCGAAGATCGAGCTCTCTAGCTCGCAGCAGACTGAAGTGAATTTGCCATACATCACTGCAGATGCGACAGGTCCTAAGCACTTGGTGGTTAAGCTGACGCGCGCCAAGCTCGAGTCGCTTGTGGGTGAGTTGGTTACACGTTCACTCGAGCCCCTTAAGGTTGCTCTTGGTGATTCAGGCCTGTCGGCAAGCGAGATTGACGACGTTATTTTGGTGGGTGGTCAGACACGTATGCCACTGGTTCAGCAGACGGTTGCTGATTTCTTCGGCAAAGAGCCACGTAAGGATGTAAACCCTGACGAGGCGGTTGCGATGGGTGCGTCAATTCAAGGTGCGGTACTTGCGGGTGATGTCAAAGACGTTCTCCTCCTTGACGTCACACCACTGACGCTCGGTATCGAAACGATGGGTGGCGTTGCGACACCACTTATCGAGAAGAACACTACGATTCCTACCAAAAAGTCTCAGGTTTTCTCTACTGCAGAAGACAACCAGACAGCGGTAACCATTCACGTGGTTCAGGGTGAGCGTAAGCAGGCAGCATCCAACAAGTCATTGGGTCGGTTTGACCTGGCTGATATTCCGCCAGCACCGCGCGGGATGCCACAAATTGAGGTGACATTTGACCTCGACGCGAACGGTATCCTGAATGTGTCTGCGAAGGATAAGGCGACCGGCAAAGAGCAATCGATTCGTATCACTGCGTCGGGCGGTCTTTCAGAGGAAGACATCGAGCAAATGGTTGCGGATGCGGAAGCCAACGCAGAAGCTGATAAGAAGTTCGAAGAGCTGGTTACGGCCCGGAATGCGGCAGACGGCATGATCAATGCGGCTAAGAAGACGCTAGAAGAAGCCGGCGAGCACGCAACCGATGACGAGCGCTCATCAATCGAAGCGGCGATCAGCGAAGCGGAAGAAGCGCTCAAGAGTGACGATAAGGACACGATTGAAGCTGCGACGACCAAGCTGACCGAAGCGACAAGCGGCGTTGCTCAAAAGATGTATGCAGCACAGGCTGAAGCTGGTGAGGCGGCAGGCGAGCAGGCGGCACCCGAAGACGATGTGGTTGACGGTGACGTTGTTGACGCTGAGTTCGAAGAGGTTCGTGAAGACGATAAGCGTTAATCGGTGCGGTTTTGAACCGCTCAGGTTTGTGACACGTTAAACGTTGTACGGGTTCTGGCAGCAGGTCGGAATCCGTTTTTTTTAACTAAGCCACTGATGTTTGAGTGGCGGGAATGACTATGTCAAAGCGCGATTATTATGAGGTGTTGGGGGTCGATAAGTCGTCCTCAGCGCAAGACATCAAAAAGGCGTACCGTCGCGTTGCGATGAAGTACCACCCAGACCGTAATCCGGATGACGAGAACGCGGATGAGAAGTTCAAAGAAGCCTCTGAAGCCTACGAAGTTCTGAGCGATGCCGAGAAGCGGCAGGCCTACGATCAATATGGCCACGCAGGCGTTGATCCGCAGATGGGTGGCGGCGGCTTCCAGGGTGGCAGCTTCAGCGACATTTTCGGAGATGTTTTTGGTGACATCTTCGGGGGCGGAGGTGGTCGACGTCAGGGCCCGCAGCGCGGATCCGACCTGCGCTATACCCTCGAGGTCTCCCTAGAGGATGCGGTTCGTGGAAAAACCGCAGAAATAAAAGTGCCATCGCTTCAACACTGCGACACCTGCGACGGTAGCGGTGCAAAACCTGGAACGAGTGCAACAACCTGCAGCGGCTGTGGCGGGAGTGGCCAAGTCCGCATGCAGCAGGGCTTCTTCCAAGTTCAGCAAACCTGTCCTAAGTGTCGCGGTCGGGGTCAAAGTATCGATTCGCCTTGCGGCTCATGCTACGGCGAGGGGCTGGTCGAGAAGACCAAAACGCTGTCGGTCAAGGTTCCACCCGGTGTTGATACGGGAGATCGCATTCGCCTGAGCGGTGAAGGTGAGGCGGGCCCCTCAGGTGGCCCCAATGGCGATCTGTACGTTCAGATTTCCGTCAAGCAGCATCCGCTGTTTGAGCGCGATGGTCGAAACCTTTACTGCGAATTCCCCATTAGTTTCGCCGACGCCGCGCTGGGTGGTGAGCACGAGATCCCCACGTTGGACGGTCGTGTGAAGCTTCGAATTCCGGCAGAGACGCAAACAGGCAAGTTGTTCCGTTTGCGGGGCAAAGGCGTGAAGCCCGTGCGAGGTGGTCCAGTGGGTGACTTGTTGTGTCGCGCTGTTGTGGAGACTCCTGTTAATCTGAACGCCGAACAGACGGAGTTGCTTGAAGAATTCCGTAAGAGCTTGGGTGAAGGCGGCGATCAGTCACCTCGGCAGTCGAGCTGGTTCGACGGTGTGAAGAATTTCTTTGAAGGGCTTAATGGATGACATTAAGAGTTGCAGTAACCGGTGCGAGTGGGCGAATGGGCCAAGCGGTCGCTCGCGCCGTGATTGCTGACGACAACGCTGAGCTGGCAGCATTTATTGCTAGACCTGGCAGTACGCTCTCGGGTACCGATATTCAATCGCTCCTAGGGAGTGACTCACCGAGTTTGCAGATAACTGAGACGCTTTCAGTTGAGGCGGTCGATGTGGTGATTGACTTCACTTTGCCCGACGCAACGCTTGCGAATGCAAAGCTTTGTGCAGATGCAGGTGTTCCAATTGTTATCGGTACAACGGGATTCTCGGACGATCAGTTAGCGACACTCGATGGCAGTTTGGCATCGGTTGCCAGCTGTCGCGCTGCCAACTTTAGTACCGGCGTTAATCTCGCGTATCGGCTATTGTCGATTGCCGCTGAGGTTATGGGAGCCGATGCCGATATCGAGATTCATGAAGCGCATCACAAATATAAGATCGACGCGCCCTCTGGGACCGCTTTGGCCATGGGGCAGGCAATCACCGATGCTATGGGCACTTCTCTAAGCGACGTAGCTCAATACGATCGGTCGGCCGTACGCGAGGCGCGTGAGCCAGGGTCGATCGGTTTTTCGGTCACTCGTTCTGGCGATATCGTCGGCGAACATACCGTGATGTTCGGCACCGAGGGCGAGCGACTAGAAATTACACACAAGGCAAGTAGCCGTAATGCGTTTGCCGCGGGTGCGCTGCGGGCGGCGCACTTCCTGCGCGATAAGCCTGTCGGCCGTTACAGCATGGCTGACGTGCTCGGTCTGTCATAAACCAGATAACTGGGGGATTCATGAACGTTATTGAGATCGATCAAAATAACGCGCAACAGTATTTGATCGATGAGTCGTTCAATCGACCTGTGGTCGTCGACTTTTGGGCTGAGTGGTGTGCGCCTTGTAAGCAGCTGATGCCGCTTTTAGAGAAGCTGGCCGATGAGTACGCAGGCGCGTTTTTGCTCGCGAAGATCAACGCTGATGAGCAGCAAGGCATATCGCAGCAGCTAGGTGTGCGAAGTCTTCCGACCGTCATGGTGTTTAAGGATGGCCAGCCGGTGGATGGGTTTGCGGGCGCTCAGCCCGAAACCGCCGTGCGTGAAATGCTGCAAAAACATTTGCCGTCTCCGTGGGACGCAAAAATTGCAGAAGCAACTGAGTTGCTGGACCAGGGCAATACCGCCGAGGCGGTTGCTTTATTAAGAGCGGCTTGGGAAGAATCCAACAAACTCCTTGATATTACGCTGGTGTATGCCGGTGCTCTGATTGAAGCCAATCGTCTCGATGATGCTGAAGAAGTGCTTAACGAAGTGCGGTTGGTTGACCGAGAAGCCGTCCACGAACAGCTGATGGCACAGATTGAGCTCAAGCGAGAGGCGGGTAAATCGCCTGAAATCGAAGCGCTCGAGCAAGAGCTAGCCGCCGATGAGGAAAATCACGGTGTGCGCGTAAAGCTCGCTGTGCAACTTTCCGCAGCGTCGCATTTTCGCGATGCGCTCGAGCATCTTCTCGTGGTTTTACGGTCTGACAGAGACTGGAATAACGGCGAGGCCAAGCGCATGTATCTCGATACAATTGCCACAATTGGTAAGGGAGACCCCCTCGCGGCTGAGTATCAGCGCAAACTCTTCTCTATACTGTATTAGCCAGGCGAGCGAAGGCGTTTTCGACGGTGGTTTTTCTTGCAAAAAATTACCAAAACGCTAACATTCGCCTCGTTGAAAAAACCTACTCAAGGTTCAAATTCGCCGGCATCCCTCGGCGATGACGCACTCACGGGAGCATGAACAATGGATATTGCATTAGCAGCAGAAGATCTCGCATTCCGCGACGAGGTCCGCAACTTCCTCGATACTGAATTCGACGCCGAAATGCAGGCGCACCTGAAGAGCCGTGGCTCTAAGGGTATGGTCGAGTGGCAGAAGAAGCTCTACGCCAAAGGTTGGGTTGCCCCCAACTGGCCTGTCGAGCACGGCGGTACTGGCTGGACTGCGACACAGAAATACATCTGGGAATCAGAGCGCTCACTGCGCGGTATTCCAGACGTTGTACCTTTCGGCCTAGTCATGGTCGCCAACGTCATCATGGCGTTCGGTACAGATGAGCAGAAAGAGTACTTCCTGCCACGTATTCTCCAAAGTGAAGACTGGTGGTGTCAGGGTTATTCAGAGCCGGGTTCAGGTTCTGACCTCGCGAGCCTCAAGACGAAAGCTGAGCGCGATGGTGATGACTACATCATCAACGGTGCGAAGATCTGGACTACCTATGCGCAGCACGCAGATTGGATTTTCTGCCTTGTTCGAACTGATAACAGCGGCAAGAAGCAGGAAGGTATTACCTTCATCTTGGTCGACATGAAGTCAGAAGGCATCAAGGTCAACCCAATCATCGGTATCGATAACGAGCACAACTTGAACGAAGTTGAGTTCAACAATGTTCGCGTTCCTGCAAAGAACGTTGTCGGTGAAGTCGGTAAAGGCTGGACTGTCGCAAAAGCGTTGTTGGCTCACGAGCGAACAGGCATTGCAGGCGTTGCGGACATCAAGCGCAACATGCGTTTGATCAAAGAGGCGGCGGCTGCCGAGATGAATGGTGGTCAGCGTCTCATTGACGATGCAGGCTTCCAGCAGCGCATGGCGGACATCGAAGTCGAGCTTATGGCGCTTGAGTTCACCGAGCTCCGCACACTGGCAACTATGGCCGCGGGCGGCTTCCCAGGACCAGAGTCTTCATTACTGAAGATCAAAGGTACCGAGCTTCAGCAGGCGACCCAAGAGCTCCGCATGGAGTTGGCCGCTTACTATCAAGGTGTATTGCCGACTGATATGGATCCAGAGGTTCTGGGTCACGAGTTCGGTTCAGAGGCACGTCGCTCATTTATGTATGGCCGTGCAGCAACAATTTATGGTGGTTCTAACGAGGTTCAAAAGAACATCATTTCCAAGTACGTACTTGGTCTCGAGTAAGGACGCATTTCCCGAAGGAGCAATGAAACAATGAACTTCGATTACACAGAAGAACAGCAAATGGTTCGCGATTCGATCGCGCGCTTTGTACAAGATGACTACGACTGGGACACGCGACGTGCGATTGTTGCCAGCGACGATGGCATGAGCCGTGATAACTGGCAGACCATGGCAGAGTTGGGTTGGTTGTCTATTCCATTCTCAGAAGCGGATGGCGGCTTCGGTGGCAGCATCGTTGATTTGTCCGTCGTTATGGAAGAGATGGGTAAAGGCCTCGTGGTCGAGCCTTTCTTCCCGACGGTTGTCCTCTTTGGCGGCGTGGTAGCCCGTGCAGGTGATGAGGCGCAACGCGCTTCGATCCTTGAGAGCGTGATCGGTGGTGAAACCCTCGGTGCTTTTGCCTACGTTGAGCGTCAGAGTCGTTACGCTATCGCAGACTGCAAAACGTCTGCGACGAAGAGCGGAGACGGCTACACGTTGAACGGTGAAAAGGTTGTTGTCTTCAATGGCGAGAACGCGGACAAGCTAGTTGTACTTGCGCGCACCTCGGGCGATCAGTTCGACGAAAACGGTTTGTCACTGTTCTTGGTTGATGCAAACGCTGAAGGCGTTTCAAAGGTTTGCTACCCAATGATGGATGCACAGCGTGTTGCCAACATTACTTTCGACAACGTTCAGCTCGGTGCTGATGCGCTGTTGGGTGAGGAAGGTTCTGCAGCAGGTGTGGTTCACGACGTTGTTCGTGAAGCACTGGTTGCACTGGCGTCAGAAGCGGTGGGCATCATGGGCACGCTCAACGCCAAGACCCTCGAATACACCAAGACGCGTGAGCAGTTTGGTGTGGCTATTGGTTCGTTCCAAGCGCTCCAGCACCGCATGGTTGATGCAATGATGGCTTACGAGCAGGCGAAGTCATTGCTGTTCAAAGCGCTCTGCGAGTACAAGATTGATCCTGCATCAGCAGAAACTACGATCCATGCACTCAAAGTGCTGATTGATCGCAACAGTAAGCTGATCTACGGCGAAGCGATTCAAATGCACGGTGGTATGGGTATTACTGACGAGCTGGATATCGGTCACTACGCCAAGCGCTTGATGATGATCAACGCAACACTCGGTGACGGTACCTTCCACCGCACCAAGTTCATCGAAAGCACGTACGCGGCGGCATAATTATGAAGATCGCTGGCAAAGTCTGTGTTGTAACGGGTGGCGCCAGCGGTATCGGCAAAGCTCTCGCAAGCCGCTTCGTTGCTGAAGGTGCGAAAGCGGTCGTTATTGCTGATCTCAATGGGGATTCTGTTTCGGCAGTTGCCTCCGAGATCGGTGCTCAATCCTTTGCAGTCGATGTGCGCGATGAATCCGCAATTTCTTCGATGGTAGCTGCGGTAGAGTCTGAGCACGGTCAGATCGATCTTTTCTGCTCTAATGCCGGCATTATTGGCGTAGACGGTGATCCCTGGTGGGCCACTGGTGCCGACAATGCATTGTGGCAGCGCATGTGGGAAATACACGTGATGTCTCACGTCTATGCGGCTCGCGCCTGTCTTCCAGCGATGATCGCTCGTGGAGAAGGATATTTCCTCAATACGGCGTCTGCCGCCGGTTTGTTAGCTCAAATTGGCTCCGCACCCTATTCGGTGACGAAGCACGCAGCCGTTTCCTTTGCTGAAAGTTTGTCGATCACCCACGGTGATGACGGCATCAAAGTCAGCTGTCTCTGCCCACAGGCGGTTGATACAGCTATGACCGCGGGAACCGAAGGCGGTGGTGTTGCGGGTGTTGATGGCATGCTGTCTGCAGAAGCCGTTGCTGAAGCTGTGGTTCAAGGACTGGATGCTGAGTCTTTCTTGATTCTTCCTCACCCTGAGGTGGAAGAGTATCGCCAGAACAAGGCCCGCAGTTACGACCGCTGGTTAGGTGGTATGCGCAAATTGAGACGCCTATTCACGGACCCCGTCGGCAAGTAAACTTTCCGGCATGGACAAGCAGTCCCGGCTAGCCCGCACCATTCTCAATGGCTTTACGGCCTATTTTGCTGAGTTTGAGAACATCACGCTCTCTGCTCGCACGCGTTTCGAAAATGCCGAATGGCGAGCAGCGCAGGAAGCGTCGATGCGCCGCATCGATATCTACAAAATCAAAGTGCTCGAGACCATCGATGTTGTCGAATATATCGCCGCAGAGCGTTTGCACGACCTAACCTTCTGGGCGGAAACACGCGATATCTACGCGCAGCTCGTGCGCGGCATGACGAACTTTGAGATTGCTGAGACCTATTACAACTCGATTTTCAATGCGGTCTTTAAGCATCGATGGATCCGAGACGACTACGCATTTGTGTTTTCGCCTCAGGGGGACATGCCGCCTGTTGATGTTCGCCGGGTTCTGAACACCTATCGGACCAGAGGTGACATTCAGCAAGCGGTCGAGACGATGTTGCTTGAGTATGCAATGTCCCGCCCGTACGAGAATTTTGAGCGCGAGTGTGCTCGCGTGACTGAGGTGATGACGGCCGCGGTTGTCGACGCGGGCATCGATAAGCGGGCGGATATTGAACTCCACGCCCTTGAGCACCACTTCTTCCGAAACAAAGCGGCTTATATCGTGGGCCGTATCTCGGGGAAAGGACTGCAGATTCCATTTGTCATACCCATGCTTCATACAGAGAGTGAAGCATCGCCCGCGGTGTATCTGGATGCCTGCTTGTTGGGTTCAGACATTATTTCCAAGCTGTTTTCATTCACACGAACCTACTTCATGGTGGATGCGTCGATACCGTCCCAATACGTCCTCTTTTTGCAGCAGCTGATGCCACGTAAAGCGGTGTCAGAGATTTACAGCTGCATCGGCCATCACCGTCACGGCAAAACCTATTACTTCCGAACGGCGACGCGGCATATGCGCTCGACCGAGGACGCGTTTGTTCCGGCCCCGGGTATTAAGGGCATGGTCATGGCGGTGTTTACGCTGCCGTCGTACGAGTATGTGTTCAAGATCATCAAGGACCGGTTTACACCGCCTAAGGAAGTCACGCACCAAGAAGTCCGAGACAAATATCAGTTGGTAAAGCGCTGGGATAGAGCGGGGCGTATGGCTGATACACAAGAGTTCGCAAACTTGGTCTTTGACGCATCGAGATTCTCTGACGAGTTATTGGAAGAGCTCGAGGCGACGTGTCCATCGCAGTACGAGATCAGCGGTCGGGCACTGATTATTAAGCACTGTTACGTTGAACGCCGTATGCAGCCGTTGAACCTTTATTTGAAGGACGCAACTGATGAAGAAGTCGATGCTGTGATGTTCGACTATGGGAATGCGATCAAGGAGTTGGCCGCGGCGAATATTTTCCCTGGTGACATGCTACTCAAAAACTTTGGTGTGACGCGTCACGGTCGCGTGGTTTTCTACGACTACGATGAGATTCAGCCACTCCTAGAAGTGAACTTCCGCAAGATTCCTCCGCCGCGGGACGAGTACGAGGAGATGTCCGGCCGTCCCTGGTATACGGTTGGCCCTAATGACGTTTTTCCGGAGGAGTTTAGGCTCTTCTTCTCGGGTAATGCCCGAGCCCGTAAAGCCTTCGATCAGCTCCACAGCGACCTGTACGAAGCATCGTTTTGGACGAACCTCCAGGACAAGCTGCGGGACGGTTTCGTTGAGGACTTTTTCCCGTACTCTAGCAAGCTTCGCTTTCAGCGATAGACGGTTTTTATATGGCTAATCTTCTTATTGTCAGACACGGTCAAGCGTCCTTTGGGGCTGAAAATTACGACCAGTTATCGCCCCTGGGACAACGCCAGGCCGACCTTACCGGTGAGTTTCTGCGCCAAATGGGTACGCGGTTCAGCGCGGCTTACAGTGGCGATTTATCGCGCCAACGTGAGACCGGTCAGCGTGTTCTGGATCAGTTAGAGCAGGCGCCAGAGTTGATTATTGACCCAAGGTTTAAGGAGGTTCAGACCGACGAGCAGATTGAGGTGATGATGCCACTGTTGGTAGAACGCGATGCACGCTTTGCCGATTTGGTCGCGGCTATGGATACGGATACAAAATCCTTTCAGAAGATTATCGAAACGGTTTTCAATTACTGGGTCAGCCCAGAGTGTGATGTCTCGGGCATCCAAAGTTGGAAGGATTACCACGGCGGTGTGGTCAGCGCATTTGAGGGCGCCATGGCGTCTGCTGCCTCGGGGACTGACACCGCTATTTTTACGTCGGGTGGCACGATCGCCACTATCGTCGGGCATGTACTCAAGCTTACCTCTGACCGCGTATACGAGTTTTATGAGCCGGTATTCAATTGTTCCATCACGCGGATTATTTTCAACTCGCATAAGTGTTCCTTGTCTACGTTTAACGACGTTGGGCATTTACATCTGATGAGCGCTCAGCTGAATGAGCGATTGGTGACATACCGATGACCCAAATTTGGATCGTTAGACACGGCGAGGCAGCGGCAAGCTGGGAGAAGGATCCTGACCCGGGACTCTCCGTGCTGGGCCAAGAACAGGCCGAGCGAACAGCGCAAGCGCTGCTAGAGATCGTGCCTGAGTACGCGACGCTTCTCTCCAGTCCGCTAAAACGCGCCCAGGAAACAGCTGCTGCGTTTGCTGAAAAGCGAGGTGCTGACGTCACGGTAGACCCGCGCTTTTCGGAGGTTCGTTCACCGGTGCCGCTAAGTGGGCGAAAAGCTTGGCTTCAAGCGTTCATGCAGCAGGATTGGTCAGAGCAGTCCGCCGACTTGTGGGAGTGGCGAAACGACATCATTGCGGGCCTGAAAGCCTGCGAGGGCCCTACCGTTGTCTTCTGTCACTTCTTAGTGATCAACGCCGTTGTTGCGGAGATCGAGAAGCAGTCAGCCGTACTGCAGGTCTACCCCGCGAACGCGTCTTACCACGAACTTTCGCTCGTAGGCGGTGAGCTCTCGCTCGTCCAATTAGGCGAGCAAATGGAAACCCGCGTTAACTAGCGGCTCGTACATTCCTGATTTACTTTCGATCTCTGCGGATGCGCATCAAGCCTTCTTGCGCCGTTGATGCAATCAGTTTCCCATCTCGGCTCCATAGCGAGCCGCGGTTGTAGCCACGTGCGCCACCAGACCAGGGGCTGTAAGTGTCATAGAGGATCCAGTCGCTCATATCGGGAACCTCGTGGAACCAGATGGCGTGATCCAAACTTGCACCAATAAACACTTTCTCTGGTTGCTCGTAGGGGAAGGCGGAGAAAGCTGTACTGTAGAGCGAGAAGTCGGAAATCATCGCCAGTGCGGCTTGCTGTTTGCGCACACAGCCTTCGAACGGTCCGATGACTTTGAACCATGACTGTGCAACGGGCTCTTGGGCCTCAGGAAGACGTTCAGTAATGCGCTCTCGTGTTACGCCAAAAAGATCCAACATGTTTTTGGGGAGCTTTTGGTCGCGCTCAGCGTTTATGGCGGCAGCTTCTTCGGGTGATACGACCTCGGGCATGCTCAGTGAGTGAGACATACCTTCTTCTTCAACGTGGTAACTGATGGAGGTGTTGAAAATAGCTTCACCGTTTTGGCGAGCCACCACTCGGCGCGTACAGAATGAACGGCCATTTCGGATAGGGTCAACCTCGAGTTCGATCGGGAGGTCTGCATTACCTGCACGCAAAAAATAGCAGTGCATCGAGTGAGCGGTTAGGTGGTCGTCCACGGTTTCATAAGCGGCAAGTAAGCATTGAGCAACTACCTGACCACCGAAAAGCCTGAACTGGGGACGTAAGCTGTCTCCAATAAACCAGTAATCGCCAACACGTTTGGGTGTGATGATGTCTAACACCTCAGGGAAGGTGTGGCTGATAATTTCTTTAGAACTCATGGTTACCTCAGTGTTTTATCTCGGTTTCAGACCCAAGAAAAAAACATCAAAAAAGTCGTGCGCGGCGCCTGTTAAGTCATCTAGTCGTCGCCATTGATCAATGTCTGCCGCTGCGTTGATAGCACCCACCAAAAGATGGCGCGATACCAGTGCGTTGGGTGTCTCAACCGTGCCCTCCGCGACGCCTTGAGACATCAGTTGATCAAGTTTTGCGTGTGTGTCTTCTGTGCGCTTGAGTACTGATAGTCTGATATCGGGAGGAAGTGCAGTGATCGAATTATATCGAATCATGGGTCCGCTTTCAGAGTTCTGCAGACCAAAGATGGCGGTGCAAATGTCACCCAGCTTCTCCAGAGGGGAGATCTCCTTGTCACTTTGCGACGCGATGATGCTGTCGAACTGATCCAAGGTGAACTCATAGCACTGCGCTAACAACGCTTCTTTGCTAGAGAAATGGTAGTAGAAAGCGCCTTTGGAGACGTCCAAGGATTCCGCGATATCGTCGAGCGAAGTTCCACTAAATCCTTTTCGGTTGAAGTGTCGCGTGCCGGCGCGCAAGAAGGCTTCCTGCTTCATGCGATTCTGCGCCTCGCGATTGAAGCCCTGGCTCGCAGTAACGTTCGCTTTCGGTCGTACCTCGCCGAGTGTGAAGTCTGAATTCCTTGGTACCAAACCATTCGAGAACAGTGTTCTTATCACCCGACTTGCTTGTTTCGCGTCGCTTTCTGGCATCTCGTAGAGCCAGTAGAAAGACCAATCAAGCGCAGTGAGTAACGCTCGCGCGGTACTCGTGGTATGGCAATCGCGGATGACGCCGGCTGCAATACCGTCGCGTAGGTAGCCTCTAAAGCGTTTAAACATGTGCAGATAATCTTGCTCGAGCTCTTTACGTTGTTCGCCCGGCAATACGGCAAGCTCTAGCGGCGCGGCAAAGTAATCTCCGCGCTCCGCTAGCGAGTCCAAGCTAATTTCAATGTGACGCTCCATCGCGCGGATAACGCGCTCGAGCGGATCGCTGGTCTCTTTCTCCACCTCATGTAACGAGCGATGCAGACGTCCCATGGCGCTCGCGTAGCACTGGTAGATCAAATCCTCTTTCGTTTTGACGTAGTAGTAGAGGCTGGTCTTCGTGAGTCCCAAGCGATTAGCGACGTCAGCCAAAGTGGTTGATCGAGCGCCCTTGGTGTTAAAGAGTTTTGCGGCACGCGACAGTATGGCTGTTCGTTTTGCCTCGTGTTGAGCACCACGACTGAAGGGGGAGCCAGCACCGGACTTTTTGGGAGTTGCAGGATCTGACATGGGACTCGGTATGGGCTCTCGCGCTGGCTTTAACGCTGAAAGACATTCTCGGCGTTCGAATATTTGAACTTTAAGTATTTTTTTTGAACCTGTCCATTCAGAAGCACCAGACTCGTGACACAATAAGCGGCGAACAACGGGAGAGAGCAGATGGTCGATTCGATTCGCTTCAACATTGAAGGTCCGGTAGCGGAGCTCACATTGTGCGCGCCAGAGCGCCGCAACGCGATTGGGTCGAGGGAAATCACTGCGGTAAAAGCAGCACTGTTGTCTATTGCCGAGAGCTGTCGGCTGTTTGTTATTCGCTCTGAGGGGCCCGTTTTCTGTGCGGGTGCGAATCTGAAAGAGATTACTGATGGCACTATGAATGGTGATGATTTTCAGTCCATGACGAATGCTATCGCAAAGCTAAAGATCCCAACCCTTGCAATTGTTGAAGCCGATGTCTTTGGCGGTGGGGCTGAGCTCCTTTTCAGCTGCGACTTTAGGATGGCCGTCGAGGGTAAAAAGCTTATGATCCCCGCAGCGGCAGTGGGACTCTGCTATCCGGTCGAGGGGATCGAGCGGATGACACAGCGTCTTGGTAGTACCTTGGTAAGACGCTTGTTATTGACCACGGAGCCCGTGTCTTTCGAAACTTTATCTCAACACGGCGCCATCGATTGGCTTGTCGATGCCGAGTCCGTTGACGCTACATCAACGGCGCTGATCGAAAAGCTAGCAGGGCTTGCCCCAATGTCGCTCGCGGCCATGCTTCGCATCATTAAGATGGTGGAAACAAATACCTTCGACAAAGTAGCTGCACAGGCTTTGGCTGATGAGTGCAGTGCCTCAGAGGACTTGCAAGAGGGTCTGCGAGCGCAGCGAGAAAAACGAGCTCCAGTATTTAACCAACGCTAATTCTGTTGCGTTTTGGCTTGAAAGAAGCGGCGTTTCATCAATAGGTATTCATCAAACGGGTGGCACCTGCGCGTCAGTCTCAGAGACAAGGCTATTGGTCTTCGTCACTCGTAAACTGCGCACCGCGCGATGGCCATACTGTGTCAAAGCCTGAACTTCGGGCTTTTACTTCCGCGATATGAAGGTAAACTGCGCGCTATTCATTGTGAAGGCTTTTTTTGGTGTCGATTGCAGATCAAAAACTCCGTGAAATACGCGAGCAAGTTCAAACGCACTTGGCGAGTGTGCCTGCCCGACTGACACCAGAGCGTCAGAAGGCGCTCGAGGAAAAAATTCACGAGCAGCTCAAAGCGCACAACGCCGTTATCGTTGCTCACTATTACACCTCGCCCGAGATTCAGGCCCTGGCCGAAGCAACCGGTGGTTGCGTCTCGGACTCTCTCGAGATGGCACGTTTTGGACGAGACCATCCAGCGGAGACTCTTTTGGTGGCCGGTGTGCGCTTTATGGGTGAGACCGCAAAAATTCTGACTCCTCAAAAGCGCGTGTTGATGCCCACCCTCGAAGCGACCTGCTCACTCGACGAGGGCTGTCCGATTGACGAGTTCTCGGCGTTTTGCGACGCACATCCCGACAGAGAGGTGGTTGTTTACGCGAATACGTCTGCCGCGGTGAAGGCCAGAGCAGATTGGGTAGTGACATCAAGTATTGCCCTTGATGTTGCAGAGCACTTGGCTGATGAAGACAAGAAGGTCCTCTGGGCGCCTGATCGTCATCTGGGTGATTATGTTCGTCGCGAGAGTGGCGCGGATATTTTGGTGTGGGACGGTGCGTGCATTGTGCATGAGGAGTTTAAAGCCAAAGGCATATTGGACCTTAAGCAAGTACACCCGGATGCCGCCGTGCTGGCGCACCCTGAGTCGCCCGCTTCCGTACTCGAGATTGCCGATCACATTGGTTCAACGACGCAGATCATCAAAGCGGCAACCGAACTTCCTCAGCAAAAATTTATTGTCGCCACCGACCAAGGCATTTTTTACAAACTTCAAAAGGCAGCGCCCGATAAGACATTCTTGATTGCGCCGACTGCAGGCGAAGGTGCCACGTGTCGCAGCTGTGCCAACTGCCCTTGGATGGCAATGAATGAGCTCGAGTTGCTATCTGAAGTGCTCGATGCGCCTGAGGGGCGTGAGATATTCGTTGACCCTGCATTAGCAGAAGATGCGATGAGACCGCTCAATCGGATGCTGTCCTTTGCGCAGTCGCTAAACACAGGTGTTGTAGGAAGAGCTTAAGAGTTTTCCAGCTCTTCTCGGATATCCATTACATCCCGCAGTCGCTCATTAATCGTTGCTGACTGTGTGAAGTTGTTGTTCACGAGCTTTAATGCATAGCTGAGCTGGTTCTGCGCCGCATCGAGTGCGCCCACCAAGATGAAGTACTCTGCGCGTGATTGGTGTAGTCCAATAATATCGCCCGCTAAACCTTGAACCTCAGCTAGGCGATACCAGACGCCTGGATCCTCTGGCTTTCGTTTACTCTGATTTTTTAGCACCTGTGCGGCGATGTGTGGCATACCTGCCTGCCAAAGTGCATCCGCATACGCCATTGTTAGTGGATGATTGCCGGGCGAAAGGTCCAGTCGTCTTTTGAGTTGCTGCAAGGCTGTCTGGTGCCTGCCCAGTGCCGTATCTATCGACGCGTTGGCGATGAGGAAAGCAATGTTTTTTGGGTCGGGCTTCATCGCTTGCTCGAGTGCACTGCGCGCCTTAATCGGTTCGTTGGCGTCTAACTGGGCAAGGGCGAGACCATACCAGCCTGCAGCTGCCTCGGTGCCACCTTTGCGCGTTTGCTCGGTGAAAAGATCTATCGCGGCCCTTGGGGTTTTTGCGAGCTGGTGTCTTACACGTGCTTGCATGAGCTGAAAGTCAAAGCTCTTTGGTCGGATCACGCGACGTTCAGAGCGAGCCCGGTTGCGCATATCAGCGACGCGTTTCTCAGAAAGCGGGTGTGTGCGTAAAAACTCAGGGAGTCTGTTGGTGCTGTAGAGCCGATGAGCAGCCAGCATACGCTCGTGCATGTCGGCAGCCGCGTGCGGGTCACGACCGGCTGATACAAGGGTTCGTAACCCAATTCTGTCAGCTTCCGATTCGTTGGCGCGCGAATACCGTAGGCGGGAATCTTGTGCGACGGCTTGTGTGGCTGTCATCGCGGCCAATCCTGCGTCTGAACCGGCTGTAGCTGCGAGCGCAATGGCCGCCATCAATCCTGCGATCGTTAGTGAGTTTTGACTCTGCGCCTGCTCGCGTTGCCGTGAAAAGTGGCGTTGGCTCAAGTGTGCGATTTCGTGGGTCAGCACAGCAGCCAGCTCGTCCTCGGTTTGAGCTTGATGCACCAGTCCGTTGTGAACACCCACAATGCCACCCGGGACTGCGAAGGCGTTGATTGTTGGGTTGTCGACAACAACCAGTTGAAGCTGCCTGTCCCGAAGGTCGCTATGAAGTACCAACTGGAAAATGAGATTCTCGATGTAATCGTAGAGAAGCGGGTCGTCGAGGATCGGCGCCTGAGCGCGGAAAACTTTTAACCACAAATTGCCGAGTTTTCGCTCGTATTCCTCGGAGTAGAGGCTGGTACTCGATGCGCCAAGATTGGGGATTTTCAGGTTGTCGTTTGCTGCTAACGCCTGTGTCAGTCCGAGCGTCATCATCGTTGTCACGATAAAAACAGGTAGGCGTTGAAGGAAGACTTTCAGCATGGCGTGACTTTAACTGACTTTAGCGTCTGTGGGTTCTTATGCTGTGACAAAAGAACGGTTTGTTGGTTCCTAATGGGGGTATACTCAACCCGGGGGCGATGGATTGCTTTATGTCAGATGTTCAAACCATTGATGCGCGCGGGAAGCGATGCCCGATGCCTGTGTTGATGGCTAAGCGCGCCATCAACGAGGGCGCGTTGTCGGACAGCCTGGAAATTTGGGTTACGGACCCGTCAGCTCCAAAAGATTTTGAAACCTTTGCTCGCCTAGAGGGTCATACCGTCAGTTGGGAGCAGAGGGGCGAGATGGTCGCGATTACGTTGAGACTGAGCTCGTCTGCGCCGGGAGAAAATCCATGATCAACACATTGAAGCATTGGTACGAGGAGCATTTGACACATAAGGAGTCGGTGATTCTTGTGATCATCATGGCGTCCACCTTCTTGCTGCTTGCCACGATAGGCGACGTGCTAATGCCTGTCTTAGTGGCGCTGATTTTGGCTTATCTCATGCAAGGTGTGGCTGATCGGTTGATGGGTTGGGGTCTGAACGAAATGCTTGCTCTAACAGGGGCTACGCTGTTGTTCGTGGGTGTCTTTCTGGGGTTTACCGTAGGCATTGCGCCTCTTGTTTGGCGCCAACTGGGTGGTTTGATTAGAGAGGCACCCGCCATGGTTGAAGCCGTGCAGGCCGAGGTTGCGGGTTTGATTGCACAGTACCCCACGATGATAGAACAGGCGCCGATTGATGAGCTAATGTCCACATTGCAGGCTCAGGCGGCCTCTTTCGGACAGGCAGTGCTTGGATTTGGCCTCTCATCGATACCCGGCGTTCTAACCTTCGCGATTTACATGGTTTTGATCCCCTTGATGGTCTTCTTTTTCTTGAAAGATCGTGAGGTCATTTTGAAATGGGTGCTCGGCTTTTTGCCGACTGATCGACCGCGGCTTGATCAAATCGGGCGGGCGATGAACGTGCAGATCGCCAACTATGTTCGCGGTAAGGGTATTGAAATCACTATCATTGGCGCTGTGAGCTATGCGGCGTTCACGACCTTCGATTTGAACTACACAGCATTACTTGCTCTCTTGGTGGGTTTGAGCGTCATCGTTCCCTATATCGGGGCGTTTTTGGTGACGATCCCTGTCATGCTTGTGGCCCTGTTTCAGTTCGGTCTGACTGGCGATTTTTATTGGGTGGTTGGCCTGTACATGCTGATACAAGTCCTCGACGGGAATGTGCTCGTGCCTCTCCTGTTTTCTGAGGCAGTGGATTTACATCCTGTCGCCATCATCATTGCCGTACTGGTTTTTGGTGGCTTATGGGGTGTCTGGGGCGTTTTCTTCGCTATTCCTCTGGCGACGCTTTGCAACGTCTTGCTGGTGTCATGGCCGAGGGTGGCAACTGAATGAAATTATTGAAGGGACAATCTATGCAGTTTCTGGGTTATCTACGCGTTAGTGTGGGCAGTTTTTTATTAGCACTTTTGGTTGGCTGCGGTTCAGAGGTAGAAGAAGTCGCTGCACCGGTTGTGGTTAATAAGAGTCCTAACGACGATCGTACCTATGCTGCGGTGACCTTGGACAACGGCCTAAAAGTGTTGATGGTGTCCGATGGCGAGACTGAGAAGTCTGCAGCCGCCTTGAGCGTCGGTGTTGGTGCTTTTTCCGATCCTATGGACTTTCAGGGTATGGCGCACTACCTAGAGCACATGCTGTTCATGGGGTCAGAAAATTTCCCAGAGCCCGATGGTTACATGAATTTTGCCGCCGAAAATGGCGGCAGTTCGAACGCCTACACCTCGAGTGAAATCACGAACTATATGATTACGATCGAGAATCAGGCTTTCCCTGAAGCGTTACACCGTCTATCAGAATTCTTCTCTGCCCCTATTTTGGATCCAGAATACATTCAAAAAGAGAAGAACGCGGTCAACGCTGAGTGGTCGATGCGCCGCGAGTCGGAAGGGCGCTCAATTTACCGATTACAACGTGAACTTCTTGGTGATCACCCGGCCAACCGATTCACCATCGGAAACCTTGAGACACTCGCTGATAAAGAAGTGCGTCAGCTTCACCCAGCGACCGTCGAGTTCTTCCAACAATATTATTCAGCAAACCTCATGGCGCTCGTGATGATTAGCCCGTTACCCGTTGCTGAGATGGAAGCGCTAGCAAGCGAATACTTCTCGCTTATCCCCAATAAAGAAGCGGACAAGCCCACCGTGACGACCGAACTTAACTTTGATGAAGTCGCAGGCAAGTTGATTCGCTTTAAGCCGCAGCGTGACCTTCGGGAAATGCGCATCAGCTATATCATCGACAACAACCAAAGCGAGTGGCGTAGCAAGCCGGGCGATTATCTGGGTTATGTCATTGGCTCTGAGATGCCAGGCGCTCCTGCGGATAAATTGAAAGCCTTAGGTCTCATTAGCGAGCTCTATACGTCGAGCTATGAATCGTTATACGGCAACTACGGCACCTTTGAAATCAGCGTGCAGCTGACGCCGCAAGGTATGAAGCGCCGCGAAGAAATTTACGATGTGATCACAGGCTACATAGAACTTCTTCGACGCGAGGGCGTTGACGATCGCTATGTAGAGGAATACCGCCAGTCGCTTCAAAATCGATTTACCTTCTTAGAGAAGACGGACGATTTCTCTTACGCGGCGAGTTTGGCTGCTGCGATGCAGGACTATCCGATTGAGAACGTAATTGACGCACCGTATCGCTTTGATGGTTTTGATCAGGAGGCCGTTGACGACTTACTAGGGCAGTTGGTGGCGGCGCGAGCCAACGTGTGGTTCATCTCACAGGAGGAGCCGACCGACAGCGAGCTTCAGTTCTACGTAGCGCCGCACTCCGTTGAGGAATGGGTGCCCAGAGACGCCAGCGCAGCGCTTGCGCTCGTTGATCGCCTTGGTCTGTCCTTGCCTAGTCAGAATGCGCTTTTACCAGAGCGTTTTGACATAAAGACCGCACCAACGGTTGCAACTGCTGTCGAGGTTGCCGACAACGTCACCTTCTGGCTCAAAGGCAGCGAGAACTTCGATGGCCTCCCTAAGGGGTTTACCCGCATTCAGATCAACAACGCCAGGGCCTTCGGCGATGTGGAAGGGTTTGTTTACCTCTCGCTGTGGGAGTCGCTCTACAACCTGAAACAGGCACGATTGGCCACCGAGGCTTCTGTTGCAGGTATGTCGCTGTCGATGTCGGCGGGAAGCGGAGTTTCGCTCACTATGTCGGGCTTTACTGACAAACAGCCAGAGCTCCTTTCACGTGCATTGGCTGGCCTTCGTGTTGAAGCGAGCGAACTTGAGTTCGGTCAGGCCGTGGAGCGCTACCTGCGCTCCATAGAAAATGCGAAGCGTGCTTTCCCCTACACGCGTCTTTCGCCGCTTTTGGGGCTTCTCACCAGAGAAGGACAGTACACAGACACAGCGCTTGCTCTCGCAGCCTCGAAGGCGAATTTGGCGGGTTTGGAAGCGTTCATTGATGCGACACTTTCAGGTAGTCACCTTCGCGGTTTGTTCTTTGGTAACTATGATGAGGCTGACGTTGTCGCTACCTATGAGCGGATGGCTGAGGTGGTTGAAGCAAGCCCGACTGCATCTTACGCACGTGCCGATATTTATGACCCCCAGCCGGGCGATACCTACATGTTGAATCGTGATGTACCCGTTGAGGATCTCGGCATGCTCTACGCCTTTGCGGCGCCTGAGGCGACGGTAGAAAATCGTGCATTAAGCCGAATTCTGGCGAGACATTTGCGTGTCCGAGCCTTTGAGACCTTACGTACCGAAGAGCAGTTAGGCTACGCAGCGGGCGGCGGATCTCTCGACCTTTATCAGCACCCCATGGTGATTTTCTATATCCAGACACCCGTGAAGGGCCCGCAGGATATGTTGGATCGCTTCAACGCATACACACTTGAATATCGAGACGAGTTAGCCAATTTGTCAGAAGATTCGTTCGAGAAATTTAAGGCAGGTGTCCTCACCTCATTGACTGAGCCGCCAAAGAACTTGTCAGCTGAGGCTGGCCCCTTTGCCTCCGACTGGGCGATCGAGAATTATGAGTTTGATTCTCGCGACGAGCTGATTGCTGCGGTTGAGGCTGCAACGCTCGATGACGTACGTGCATTTTTTGATGCCACGGTCTTCTCCGAGGATCGGTCGAGGTTGGTCATTCAGCTTCGCGGTAAGCGATTCGCCGAGGAGTCGTTTGCTACGCTCGACGGCGGTGTTGTGGTTGATGATGTAGACCAGTTCCACCGCGATATGGCTGTTCAAGAAAAATAGGCGGTTCCGCCAAAGAAGCCCTGCACTGAAACACTGCTGCGGGGCGACTTTTATCATTGATCAGTATCGTCCACTGGCTCAGTTTTAGACAGAGGCGGCGTTGATGACCCTGGTTTCAAAATGAAATCTTAAACTGCTGCCTTAGAGGCTTCTAGCGTCGATATCCGTTTCGCCGAAGGGTTTATTTTTCTCTGACTTATGGCTCAGATTCTTAGTTGACACTCATATACCCTCTCCTGGGCTAAGTTTTTAGCTTAGCTGCCTCATAACTCGCTCTAATAAATTCTAAAATAGAACTGTATATAAAAAACGAACGCGTTGAGGTATTCTAAAGCGCAATAAGAATGAAAATATAAGTTCTAAAAAAGAATTGAATAGCGGGGATGTGATGAATACACGCTTAGATCCAGTTGAAACACAAGAGTGGTTAGAGTCGTTTGATGCGGTTAGACGGTTTAATGGAGACGGCGCATCCAGTGAGCTAATTGGCAAGCTGACCGATCATGCGCGGGAGCAGGGTGTTCGACTGCCTGCGGCGATTACAACTCCCTTCAAAAATACCATTAACCCGGAAGATGAGCGTGTTATGCCGGGTGATCTCTTTATGGAGCGTCGAATTCGATCATTGATTCGTTGGAATGCGATGGCGATGGTCATGCGTGCTAACGACAATGAAGACGGGCTTGGCGGGCACATCTCAAGTTTTAGCTCCAGCGCCACGCTTTATGACGTGGGGATGAACTACTTTTTCCGAGGCACGGCGAACGGCCACCCGGGCGATCTTGTCTTCTACCAGGGTCACAGCGCCCCGGGGATGTATGCACGTTCCTATCTCGAGGGTGTATTTAATGAAAGCCACCTCGAAAATTTTCGCCGAGAGGTTTCGGGTAACGGCCTATCGTCCTACCCCCACCCATGGTTGATGCCCAATTATTGGCAGTTCCCAACGGTGTCGATGGGGCTGGGGCCGATTCAAGCGATCTATCAAGCGCACGTCATGAAATACCAACAGAAGCGCGGGCTGGTTGACCACCGAGATCGCAAAATCTGGTGTTTCATGGGCGATGGTGAGTGCGACGAACCGGAATCGCTTGGTGCGATTGGTCTCGCAGGCCGCGAGGGTCTCGGGAACCTTCACTTTGTGGTGAACTGTAACCTTCAGCGTCTTGATGGTCCTGTTCGCGGCAACGGCAAAATCATTCAGGAACTCGAGGGCGTGTTCCGTGGTGCCGGCTGGAACGTCATCAAAGTGGTCTGGGGGCGTCGATGGGACCCACTCTTTGAGCGCGATAAGTCTGGGATGTTGCTCAAGCGTATGGACGAAGTCTGCGATGGCGAGCTTCAGAACTGTAAGTTTAACGGTGGCGCGTACACCCGAGAACACTTCTTCGGAAAATACCCTGAGACACTCGATCTCGTTAAAGATTTGAGCGATGACGACATCATGTATCTCAATCGCGGAGGACATGATCCATATAAAGTGTATGCAGCCTACGCTGCGGCCTGCGAGGAAACCGAGCGTCCAACGGTCATCTTAGCGATGACAGTAAAGGGTTACGGCACTAGCGAGGCAGGTGAGGCTGCCAACGAAACACACTCGCTGAAAAAGCTCGACATGAAGAGCCTCAAAGCCTTCCGCGATCGCTTCGGTGTGCCAGTCTCTGATAAAGACTTGAAAGACGTGCCTTTCTATCGCCCACCAGAAGATAGCCCCGAGATGCGCTACCTCCGGGAGAAGCGCGCGGAGTTAGGTGGCAGCATTCCAGCAAGACGGGCGGTTTCTTACAGTTTGCCCGCGCCTGCAAAGTCGGCCTATGCAGCCCAACTCAAAGGAAGCGGTAAGCGCGAGATTTCAACCACTATGGCTTTTGTGCGCATCCTGTCTTCTCTAGTCAAAGACAAGCAAATTGGCGAGCGTGTGGTTCCTATCGTTCCCGATGAGGCACGAACCTTCGGTATGGAAGGTATGTTCCGCCAGTTGGGCATCTACTCATCGGTAGGTCAGCAGTACACGCCGCATGATGCTGGTCAGATTCTCTATTACAAAGAGGAAGAGACCGGTCAGATTCTCGAGGAAGGCATCAACGAGGCTGGTGCGATGTCTGCGTGGTTAGCTGCGGCAACCTCTTACTCCGTATCCGATTACCCAATGGTGCCGTTCTACATCTTCTATTCAATGTTTGGCTTCCAACGCATTCACGATCTCGCATGGGCTGCAGGTGACAGTCAGGCGCGTGGCTTCTTGATGGGTGCGACGGCTGGGCGAACAACGCTCAACGGTGAAGGGCTCCAGCACCAAGACGGTCACAGTCATTTGATGGCTACTACTATTCCCAACTGTATTTCATACGACCCCACTTACAGCTACGAGCTTGCGACGATTATCAGTTCGGGCATGAAGCGTATGTTTGAAGACGGCGAAAACGTCTTTTATTACATCACCACAATGAACGAAAACTACGTTCATCCCGACATGCCCGAAGGCGTCGAAGACGGCATCGTCAAGGGCCTGTATCCGCTGAAAAAATCGACTGCAAAGTCTAAAAAACGTGTTCAGCTCATGAGTGCTGGAACAATCATGCGGGAGGTCGAAGCAGCCGCTGAGATGCTCGAAAAAGATTATGGCGTTGCTGCTGATATCTGGAGCATGACCAGTGTCAACGAGCTTGCTCGTGAGGGACAAAAGATTACACGCCGCAACATGATGAACCCGGCGGAAGAGCCGCAGGTTCCCTATGTCACACAATGCATGGCGTCCACTGAGGGTCCGATTATTGCTGCGACGGATTATATGCGTACGCATACCAATCAGATTCGCGAGTTTATGCCGCGATCATTCACAGTATTGGGGACAGATGGCTTTGGGCGAAGCGACACTCGAGCCAAATTGAGAGAGTTCTTTGAGGTCGATCGTCGATACGTGGTTCTTGCTGCAATGACGGCTCTCGCCGACGAAGATGCCATTCCAAGATCAGACCTCGCAAAGGTCATGAACGATCTTGGGATTGACCCCTCTAAGCCAGACCCCACAACGGTATAAAGGAGAGAGATCGTGGCGAACTATACGATTTGTGTCCCTGATATTGGCGGTGCCGAGGGTGCCGAAGTGGTTGACCTCCTCGTCGCAGTTGGCGATCAGGTTGAGCTGGAACAAAGCTTGATTGTTCTTGAGTCAGATAAAGCGTCTATGGAGATTCCTGCGTCTCATGCCGGTGTCATCACAGAGCTCAAGGTTGCTGTGGGCGATGAACTGTCAGAAGGCGATGCGATTTTAATTCTCGAGCTCGCTGACGCCGACACTTCGTCGGTTGACGAGGTGGATTTAGCGGCTTCGACTTTGGAAGAGAGTGCGCCAGCTGCAGAGGCTGCCCCAGTTGACGAGGCGGCTGTCAACGAACCTGAGCCAGCGGTTGTGGAGAGTGAGCTCACCATCGTAGTGCCCGATATTGGTACTGATGGTGACGTTGAGGTGGTCGAAATTCCTGTTGCCGTGGGCGATGTCCTTGAAGAAGGCGACTCTGTTGTTGTCCTGGAATCGGATAAAGCGTCGATGGAGGTTCCCGCGACGGCTGGCGGTGAGATCCTCGAGTTGTTGGTCCAAGAAGGTGTCATGGTGAAAGAGGGCGCACCGTTAGTGCGAGTTCGCTCATCTGCTTCCGACGCATCTACGACAGACTCTGTGGCACCTGCACCTGCACCTGCACCTGCACCTGCACCTGCACCTGCACCTGCACCCGCACCTGCACCGGTCAAAAACGCCGTGGAAGAGGCAATATCGACCGATGCCAGCGGCCTTTATGTTGGCCCAGCGGTAAGAAAGCTGGCTCGCGAGTTTGGCGTTGATCTTACTGCCGTGAAGGGTTCAGGTCCCAAGGGACGCATTATCAAAGAGGATGTCCAGGCATACGTTGCTAAACGCTTAGCTGAGCCATCATCAGGAACCGTTGCTTCGGGCTCGGGTATTCCTGCTGTCGCAGATGTGGACTTTGCGAAATTCGGTCCTGTGCGTCGTGAAGCACGTTCCCGTATCGATAAGGTGACAGCGACTAACATGGCTAAGTCATGGCTCAACGTTCCGCATGTTACTCAGTTCGATGACGCAGACATTACAGATCTTGAGTCCTTCCGTAAGTCGCTGAAGGTGGAGGCAGAGCGACGTGGCAGCAAGCTGTCACCGTTGCCCTTTATCATCAAAGCCGTGGCTTTGGCGCTGAATGAGAACCCTAAGATCAAGTCGTCGCTCGCTGAGCAGGGTGAGGCACTGATCTTCAAGGATTACTGCCATATTGGTATGGCTGTTGATACGCCTAACGGTTTGGTGGTTCCCGTGATTCGCGATGCCGATAAAAAATCGATTTGGGCTCTGTCTGATGAGATTCGTGATCTTGCTGCCAAGGCGAAAGACAAAAAGCTCAAGCCCGATGAAATGCAGGGTGCGGTTTTCACGGTGAGCAGCCTAGGAAATATTGGCGGTAGAGGTTTTACGCCCATCGTTAATACGCCAGAGGTGGGTATTCTGGGCGTCAGCAAAGCGTCCACCCAGCCTGTTTGGGACGGTGAAGTTTTCCAGCCTAGAGTGATGCTGCCTGTCTCATTGTCCTACGACCACCGTGTTGTAAATGGTGGTGACGCAGGTCGCTTCCTGACCTACTTGGTGGGTTTGCTTAGCGATATTCGTCAGTTGGCGATGAGCTAAGCCTGCACAGGCGAGTGCTCGTGCTGAGGGCGCATAGGTAACGAGCTCTGAGTTAAGGGGCTCTTGATCAAGGGGCTCTTGGTTTACGGGGCTCTTGGTTTAGCCCCCTTGGTTAAAATGGCACCCGTTAACGGCGAGGTGCCAGCTCTCAATTCACAGCCTATAGATGTTCTGTGTCAGCCGGTGTTACGCATGCCTGCTGCAACGCCTGCGATAGAGACCATCAGCGCACGCTGAACAAACTCGCTCTCGCTATCTCGTACACGACGCAGCAGTTCGATCTGTACCAGGTTGAGCGGCGCTGTGTAGACATTGCGAAGTCCGATTGACTCAAGTCCCCATGGATCTGAGGCCATGAGTGTCTCGACATTGAGGATGCCCATCAGCGATTGAATATCTGTGCTGAGCTGTTGGCGTAGGTCGCTTCCCAGAGTCTTTAGATTGTCTTGAACTAATGTTTCGTCATACAACGAGTTGATCACTAGATCTGATTTCGCATACACCATGTCGAGCATGGATAAACGCGACGCAAAGAACGGCCATTGGTCTCGCATTTCTCTTAGCTGATCGAGCTGACCATTTTTGACGGCGGCTTTGAGTGCCGAGCCTGCCCCAAGCCATGCGGGAAGCACCAGACGACTCTGAGACCAGGCGAATATCCAAGGAATGGCGCGCAATGTTTCGATTCCGCCGCCCGTACGCCGACGCGCTGGTCTGGAGCCTAGGGGAAGGCTTGCTAATTCGGGCTCTGGGGTTGCTTGCCTGAAGTACTCAACGAAATTTGGGTTGCCTCTCACCCAGCTCCGATAGTCGGTGCAGGCTTGCTCTGCCAGCTCATTCATAAGCTCCCGCCACTCGGGCTTGGGAACAGGCGGAGGCGTTAGGTTGCCGCGAAGGATAGCGCTCGTGTATTGCCCCAGTGTGTTAATTGCTAGTGGCTTTAGCCCTAATTTGACGCGGATCATTTCGCCCTGCTCCGTCACGCGCAAACCTTGCTCGAGCGATCCGGGAGGTTGTGACAGCAACGCTTGGTGTGCTGGCGCGCCGCCGCGGCCAATAGTCCCGCCTCGCCCGTGAAAGAGCTGAAGGCTGACGCCGTGTGATTGGCAAATATTCAACAACGCTTCCTGAGCACGGTACTGAGCCCATCCCGCGGATAACATCCCCGCATCCTTAGCGCTGTCGGAGTAGCCAATCATGACAACCATTGAGTGGCTTGTTCTCTCGCGAAACTCAGCATCGCTCAGCAGTGACTCTAGAGTGCTAGGTGCACCGTCGAGATCATCGAGCGTCTCAAAGAGCGGTGACACCGGAAGGTCTAAGGGGCCTCCGGTGGCTTTTAGGAGGAGTTGCACGGCGAGCACATCCGATGGCTCGGACGCCATGGATATCACATAACAGCCTAATGCCTCTCGGGGCGTCTCTGCGATCACTCGGAAGGTATCAAGAACCTCCTGACATGGCTCGGAGGCCGTAAAGTTCAGGGGTAGGAGCGGTCGTGGGTTAGTGATTTCTGCCTTTAAGAAGTCCTGCTTGTCCGTCTCGCTCCATTCGCTGTAGTTGCCAAGACCAAGTGCTGTTGTGATTTCACCGATCACATCGCTGTGGCGAGTGCTCTCCTGACGAACATCAAGTGTCACGAGATGAGCACCGAAAGAGTCTAATCGTCGGATGAGGTCGAGAAGCTTGCCTTCAGCGATAGCGGATAAACCAACTTCCGCTAGCGATGTTCGACACTGCTGCAGGGGGCTAACGACATCTTGAGTGAAGAGCACAGGCGGCAGCGGGTGTGTCCCGTCTTGAATGTGCGCGCCGAGTTCATCGCGTTGTCTGCGCACGGCATCCCGCAGCGGCTTTAGTATGGCTCGATAGGGTTCACGCACATCACCAACGAGCTGTCGAAGCGCCTCGCTTGCCCGCGTGACCGAGAGTTCCTCGTAAATGGCCTCCAAGTCTCGGCTAATGAGATCTGCCGCTTGCCATCGACTTATGATCATCGCACGCCGAGTCACTTTGGCTGTGACATTTGGGTTCCCGTCGCGATCGCCACCAATCCAGCTCGATAGGCGGACCACGGGCTTTGTGCGCGGAGGTAAGTCGAGTTCGAACTTCTCCGCAATGGCGTCGAGATCTCGCAGAAATTCGGGTACGGCATCCCACAGCGAATTTTCGATTACTGCGAAACTCCAGCGCGCTTCGTCTATAGGCGTTGGACGCTGTTCCAAAAATTCTTCTGTGTGCCAGATTTGTGCAATCAGGTCAGCCAGTCGTGACTGAATGCGTTCTTCGCTTGCAAGGCCTGACTCGACCTCATTGAGGCAGTCATGTATTTCACCGTGTTTGTGGATCAGTGTTCGCCGTGTGATCTCCGTAGGGTGTGCGGTGAGTACGAGGTCTATGTGCAAATTTGCAACGGCTGCCGCTAGTGCTTCTTTGCTCACCGACTGGCTAAGTTCTTCAATAGTGCTTGAAATCCGGTCGTATGCACCGAAGTGACCATTCACAGACTTTGTTGTTGTAAAGTGTTGGTCGGCGATATTTGCCAGGTTCAAGAATTGCGCAAAACCGCGTGAAATCAGCAGAAGTTGCTCTGAATCCAGCTTGCGAAGCGCATTAAAAAGCGCGGTCGTTTGCTCAATGTCTGTCGCAGACTTGGACGCTTGCCGAATGGTTTCAATGGTCTCGTAAAGGTCTTCGCCGACTGTGGAGCGAATAACATCACCCAGCGTATCGCCGAGCAGTCGCACATTCTGGCGCAGCGCAGATGTGTCCAATAACGGATTGTTTGTCATGTCTTAACTCGTAGGGAATCGTGTGTCCTTAAGGCTGTCTTTGATTCGAGCGAGATGTGGTGTGAAGCCCTCTCCGCGACGCAGTGTTACGCCAGCGGCAAGAACATCCAGTATGACAAGCTGTACCAGTCGAGACGTCATGGGCAAATATTGCTCTGTGTCTTCTTCTACTTTTACGTTGATACAGCAATGACTTTTGTCTGCCAGGGGCGAGCCCTCAGCAGTTAGGGAGACGACAGTCGCCTCCGTTTGGCGGGCAATCTCTGCTGCCTCAACCAAAACTTTTGTTCGACCCGTGTGCGAGATGAAAAAGAACAAATCACCCACACCCGCAGATGCGGCAAGCATGCGTTGCATCAGCGGATCTTCGTGTGTGAAGACGGGTACGTTGAATCTAAAAAATTTGTGTTCCGCATCTCTTGCTACGGCAGCCGAGGTACCCAAGCCAAAGAAATAAACGCGGCGCGCTTGCGCAATCTGATCGACTGCTTGGGCAATCGCTTTGAGCGGCAGCTCTTCCTTAGCGGTAAGAAGCGCATTAATCGCGTTGTCGAATAGCTTCGAGGGGAACGTGCTGATGTCGTCGGAGAACTCAACGGCACGACTCACATACTTAACACCTGATGCTAGAGATGTGGCGAGCTGTAGCTTGAAGTCTGGAAAGCCGGTGGCGCCGAATCGCTTGCAGAATCGGTTCACGCTCGGCTCGCTGACGCCTGCGGCGGCCGCAAGTGAGGCGATGCTGGAACGCGTGGCTTCCTCAGGGGCCTTCAGAATCGCATTGGCGACCTTGGCTTCTGACTTATTGAGTTCGCCCAACTGGCGCTGAATAACTGCAAGTAAATTGGGTTCAGACGTCATCACGAAGTCTTCATTGGTAAGAATATTACGAATAATGCCTGATTTTCGTCAGTTTCGCACCGGAATTTTGAATTCAACGGCTTAAAAATTGTAATAAAACTTAAAATAAGCGTAATTTCCGCGTTTTTTGTTTGTATTTTTGTAAATTTACTACATAATAATGTTCATTAAAGGGGGACGTTATGATTAACGTAGCTATCAACGGCTTTGGACGTATCGGACGTAACATCTTGCGAGCGCTTTATGAGCGTCCTGAAATGGCGTCGCAGCTCCGCATCGTTGCCATCAACGATCTCGGTACTCCTGAAATCAACGCGCATCTTCTACAGTTTGATACGACACATGGACGCTTCGGTGCCTCAGTGTCGGTAGAAGACAACGCGATGGTTGTGAATGGCGACCGAATTGCGGTCTACGCCGAGCGCAACCCCGAAGACTTACCTTGGGGTGACCTCAATATCGATGTTGTTTTTGAGTGCACGGGTATTTTTACCTCGCGCGACAAAGCATCAGCGCATCTGCGAGCCGGCGCTCGCAAGGTTTTGATATCAGCACCATCAAATGATGCTGATGCGACCATCGTTTACGGCGTTAATCATGACGTGTTGAATGACGATGCAGTCATTGTTTCCAACGCATCATGCACCACGAATTGTCTTGCGCCCATTGTTGCGCCACTGCACGCGTCGGTTGGTGTTGAAAGCGGCTTGATGACGACCGTTCATGCCTACACGAACGACCAGAACTTAAGTGATGTTTATCACTCGGATCTGTATCGGGCACGATCTGCGACACATAGCATGATCCCAACGAAAACAGGTGCAGCGGCTGCTATCGGTTTGGTGCTTCCACAATTGAAGGGCCGTCTCGATGGTCTTGCGGTGCGTGTACCGACCATCAATGTTTCGTTGGTTGATTTAACGTTTACGGCCTCACGTGACACATCTGTGGAAGAAGTTAATGCGATCTTGGCGAAAGCAGCATCTGCTGATCGTTTAGGCGTCTTGTCCTGCAATACACAGCCGCTTGTATCCGCCGATTTCAATCACAACGCGTTTTCGAGCAACTTCGACGCAAATCACACGCGCGTGAGCGGTCGTTTGGTTAAGGTCCTGTCGTGGTATGACAACGAGTGGGGTTTCTCGAATCGAATGTTAGATACCGGGTGTTTACTGGCCGCAGGGAGTTTGCCGGTAAGCAACGCTGCTTAGGTTCGGATTAAGCAGGATTGAGTAAGAGTTTTTGAGTGTGAGTGTTTGGGGGCCTTAGTGCCCCCTTTTTTTGCTCGGCGCTTCTTATGGGTCATCTTTTAACTGCGTTATTCTTCCAGCGATAGTCAGACCCACCTCGGGTAGCTGCAGCTAAGAATCTAGTCGAGGCAAAGGCAAGTCAGCCGGCAGGCCAACGACTGCACTCAGCGTTTTAAAGCGAAGTTTCTTGGCACAGAGCGCTCGCCTGGTCCCTTCTGAAGAGCAAACACCCGTTTACAGATTGTTCGGTGCGTGTTGCAGCGTTGGCGTTATTCAGCGAACCAGAGGCTGAAGGGCACGTGGTGATAGAAGTGGCTGATGGGGTGCACGTCATCGTCCGCGTACTTTGTCGCGATGTCGAAGACCTCGAGCTTGCTGCTGCCAACGATATGGACGACACCCATTTTAGTGTCGAGTAATCGCGCTTTTGACAGCGAAAGCCGACGATGCGGCGCGGTTGTTGGTTGCGTCATCAGTGCCACCGAGTCTGTTGTTAATCCCTCATCTAGCTCGATAGAGCACGGGAAGAGCGATGCGGTATGAGAGTCGTTACCCATGCCTAAAATCACGACATCAAAGGTCCCTAAATCCGACACTTCGTGCTTAACGCGATCAAGCTCACGCTCGACATCGGTGCTGCCTGCTCCAAAGTCGATCCAGTTAGCACCTGCCGCGGCGCCCTTCAGGAGCAAGCGCTTTACCATTGCGGTATTGCTGTCAGCGTGGGATTCATCAACCCATCGCTCGTCCGCCAAAAGTACCGTGATGTTTTTCCAATCTAGATCCGCTGCGGATAAAGCTGCAAACAACCCTTTGGGTGTGCTGCCGCCCGAGACAACCAGCGTCGCTGTGCCATTAGTGTCCAGGCCTGCTTGCAACCGTGAACAGATCTCTTGTGCAAGTGAAGTGTCTAGCTCGCCTCGCGACGAGAAGATTCGACGCTTAGACATGCCAACTCCGGAAGTCTTTTTCGATCAATACCTCTGCTTTGGCAGGTCCCCAAGAACCAGCTTGATAGGGCAGTGCTGGCACTTGCTGCTCTTTGCACGCCGCAATGAGTTGATCACACCAACGCCAGCTTTCCTCGATTTCCTCACGACCCACAAAGAGCGATTGATCACCCTGAATAGCATCGAGGAAAAGACGCTCGTAGGCGTCCGGAATACGGTCAAGATCGCTTCCTTCACGGAAATCCAGATCCAGCAGGTGTGATTGGAGCGACATGCGCTCTTTCAGGCTCTGCTTCTTGGAGACCATGCTGAGCTCGATACCCTCGTTGGGCTGCAAGCGGATAACAAGCTTGTTCGGGATGTTGGCGCCCGTGCCGAAGATATTATGGGGCAGGCTTTTGTACTGAATCACGATTTCGGTCACTTTCTCTGGTAACCGTTTTCCCGTTCGGAGATAGAACGGAACACCAGACCAGCGCCAGTTATCAATGTGCGCCTTGATAGCAATATAGGTTTCAGTATCACTGCTATCCATCTCACAGCCGTCTTCATCCAGATAGCCGGGCACCGCTGTGCCGCGTATCCATCCATTGATGTACTGGCCTCGCACCACTTTCTCAGTGACGGACTGCGCATCAATTCGGCGAAGCGCGCGAACAATCTTTACTTTCTCATCACGGATGCTTTCAGCTTCTAATGAGTTTGGTGGCTCCATGGCGACCAAGCACATGAGCTGCATGAGGTGGTTCTGCACCATATCGCGCAGCTGTCCGACCTTATCGTAATAAGACCAGCGACCTTCGATCCCCACCATCTCGCCCACGGTGATTTGGACGTGGTCAATGCAGGTGTTATCCCACTGACTGTTGATGAAGCTGTTGGCAAACCGCAGGACGAGGAGGTTCTGAACAGTCTCTTTGCCGAGGTAGTGATCGATGCGGTAGATTGCTTTTTCATCGAAGTACTTCGCGAGCGTCTCATTCACTTTGACCGATGATTCGAGATTCTCACCAATGGGCTTCTCGACCACGATTCTGCAGTCACCTGCGAGGCAGTTAGTGGTGCTCAGGTGCTCACAGATAGGCGCAAAGAGCGAAGGCGGTGTTGCAAAGTAAAACAGGCTAACGCGCTCATCATCGAGCCAATCTCTCAATTCGCCGTATTGATCGGGCTCTGAGAAATTGACTGATACGTAGCTAAACCGCTGTGTGAAACTCGCCCATTCTTCTTCAGTGGGTGCATCGTTTCCCATGTAGGAAGACATCTTGCCCTTGAGAACGGGTAAAAAATCCTCGAGAGATTGCTGCGTTCTCGCGACGGCCGCAATGCGAAGATCGTCTTCCAGAAGATTAAGTCGCTCCAGCTGGAACAATGCGGGAAAAAGCTTTCTCGCAGAAAGATCTCCGGACGCACCAAAAATAATTAGATCTACAGCTGCCATGTTAATGGTCCCCCAGCTATACGTTTAGTGATGACGCCTGACGAGCAATGGCTTCAATCTCGTCCCAGCGACCATCTTTTATAAGGTCAGTTGGCGTTAACCAAGTGC
The DNA here is from genome assembly GCA_000227505.4 of gamma proteobacterium HIMB55. Taxonomy (NCBI): domain Bacteria; kingdom Pseudomonadati; phylum Pseudomonadota; class Gammaproteobacteria; order Cellvibrionales; family Halieaceae; species gamma proteobacterium HIMB55. The sequence goes on from AGIF02000001.1 coordinate 352,203, forward strand.
CACCAACAGCTCTCACATTGGAGAGCGAAAGATATTCATGTGCGTTTTCGGGTTTAATGCCGCCGGTTGGTACGAACTGAATATCGGCAAACGGGCCACTAAACGCCTTGATCGCAGCTGCACCGCCCGATGTTCCCGCAGGAAAAAACTTCAAAATAGTGAAGCCGGCCGACTTTGCGGCCATTACCTCGGTGGCGGTAACCGCACCTGGTAAGAAAGGTACATCAGTCAGCAGGGCACGCTCGAATAATTCGTCCGACTGGCCTGGCGACACGACGAAAGAGGCGCCAGCATCAACTGCCGCATCGAATTCACCGGCCGAGCAAACAGTGCCAACACCCACATTGGCGCCCGGCACCTGCTCACTGATCAGTCGTATCGCGTCGATTCCATACTGAGTTCGCAGTGTTACCTCGAGATTGACGATTCCGCCGGCAACTAAGGCCTCAGCTAATGGAACTGCGTGTTCAATCGCCTCGATCGCAATGACCGGAATCACCGGTGATGTATCGAGAAAATCATAAGAAGCGGTCATTTAGGCTTTATCCCCCCAGCCAAAGCGCTGCACCAAGCAGCCCTGGATCTTCATGAGTTATGACATATGTGCCGATGTTGGTTGTGTAGTCGGCGAAACGGCCTTTTGCGAGGAAGCGAGCGCGAAAATCGCTGCGGCGAAGTAGGTCGATATATCGCGGTGCGATACCACCTGCAATAAAGACGCCTCCCATGGCCCCTGATGTAAGTGCAAGATTTCCAGCTGAGGATCCCAGCACCGCAAAAAACATGGCCATTGCTTCACTGGCTAGTGGGTTGTCCTTCTGTGCGGCAGCGCCTATATCCCCGGGTATTTCGAATTCTGCGTGTTGGCCTCTAATGGCGGCGAGCGCCTGGTAAATATTGACGATACCCGCTCCACACAACAGTCGCTCGATAGACACGCGACCGAAGCGCGCGCGCAAATGCTTGAGCACCTCAAATTCCATGTCTGTGATCGGTGCAAAATCTACATGCCCACCTTCACCTTCTAAAATGACGGGTTTGCCGTGCTCATCGAAGACGACAGTGGCAACACCCGTGCCCGTACCCGGTCCAATAGAGACCATGGGCTTGTTAGGCTGTGATTCGCCGGCACCAATTTGCTCCACATCGCCCGCGGTAAGCGCAGGCAGCGCTCGGGCTACGGCGGCAAAATCGTTGATGATTTCAATGTGCGAGTCGCCTAGGTGTTGGCTTAGCAGCGCACGATCAAATCGCCACGGACTGTTCGTGAAGCTAATGGTTTTCAAATGGGGCGGTGCGGCAACGGCAAGGCAGGTATGCGAAGGACCTGATTCAGGTAATCCCTGATTTCGCCAGTCACCAATAAGTTGCTCCAGCACTTTTTCGAAGTTAGCAAAATCAGCGACGCGATATTTGGCCAGTGGTGTTGGCGTCTCTGAGCCGGGCTCTACAAAGGCAAAACGCGCATTTGTCCCGCCGATGTCACCGACAAGGTAGTGGCTACTCGCTGTGTCTGAATTTGCACTCGTCATAGGCGTTCTCAGCTAAAGAGCGATGATGCTCCTTCCTCCGCACTGCTCACGGCGTTGCGGTTATTTGCAAAAATCTGGCGGCCAATCGTTCCCGGAACACCTGGTGCCGCCGCATCAACACGCGATGCCAGCACGCTATCCTCAACTTTGGCAGACAACTCACCCGTGGTTGCGTCGAGACGGATCACGTCACCATTTTGTATTTTAGCCAATAGACCGCCCTTGGAAGCTTCAGGAACCAAGTGAATAGCTGCTGGAACTTTACCCGAGGCGCCACTCATGCGGCCATCTGTTACGAGCGCCACCTTGTGCCCTCGGTCTTGCAACACGCCAAGCATTGGCGTCAGTTTATGAAGCTCGGGCATGCCATTTGCCGCTGGGCCCTGAAAGCGCACCACGACAATGCAATCTTTGTCGAGTTCACCCGCCTCAAAAAGAGGCTTGAGATCGTCTTGATCGTCGATTACCACGGCAGGGGCCTCGACAACATAGTGTTGCTCCTCCACCGCTGACGTTTTGATCACACTTCGTCCGAGGTTGCCTTCGAGCAGCTTTACACCGCCATTTGCCGCGAAAGGGGTCGCTGGCGTGGTCAAAATCTCAGGGTCGAGACTCGACTTTGCCGCGGATCGCCATTCGATCTTATCGCCAGAAAGCACCGGCTCCTGTGCGAAGTCGCCGAAGTTTTCGCCAAAGCAGGTTTTCGCGTCGCCATGCATGAGCCCGGCATCTAAGAGCGCGGTAAACAAAGTGCCTGTGCCGCCTGCCGCGTGGAAGTGATTCACGTCAGCAGAGCCGTTGGGGTAGACCCGTGCGATAAGAGGCGTAATGGCCGAAATCGCGTCGAAGTCGGACCAGTTCATGCGATAGCCCGCCGCGCGTGCGATCGCGATCAAGTGAATACAGTGATTCGTTGAGCCACCTGAGGCGAGCAGCGCAACAAGCGCATTGACCAGTGCGCGTGCGTCCACGACGTCTGCCATTGGACGATAGTCTCGGCTTTGTGCAGTGATGCGTGTCACGTGCTCGGCAGCAAATTCGGTCAGTGCGTCGCGCAGTGGTGTGCCTGGGTTAACAAACGAACTACCTGGTAACTGCAAGCCCATGGCTTCCACCATGACTTGGTTACTGTTGGCCGTGCCATAAAACGTGCAGGTGCCGGGAGAGTGGTAAGACTGACTCTCGGCTTCGAGTAGCTCGTCGCGACCAATCTTACCTTCAGCAAAAAGCTGACGAATACGAACTTTCTCTTTGTTTGGTAGCCCGGATGTCATGGGGCCCGCAGGTACTGTCATTACAGGCAGATGCCCAAATTGCAGCGCACCGATCAGGAGGCCGGGAATAATCTTGTCGCAGACACCCAAGAGAAGCGCTGCGTCGAACATCTGGTGTGAGAGCGACACGGCTGTCGCTTGGGCAATGATGTCGCGGCTAAAGAGACTCAGCTCCATGCCTGGCTGGCCTTGAGTAACGCCATCACACATGGCAGGAACGCCGCCCGCAATTTGTGCCGTGCTGCCCATTTTGCGAACCGCGGCTTTGATGCGCTCTGGGTAGTCTTTGTAGGGCTCGTGCGCCGATAACATGTCGTTATGCGCTGTCACGATGGCGATGTTAGCTGAGTCCATGAGTTTGATCACAGACTTATCGTCGCTAGAGCAAGCAGCCATGCCATGAGCAAGGTTACCGCAACTCAATTGCTTGCGATCTGGCGCGCCTGTGCGCATTGCTTCAATGTCGCTCAAGTAGTCGTCACGTAGGTTCTTGCTGCGATCCTCGATGGTGCGCGTTACCCGCAAAATTTCAGCGTGCATGGCGATGTGTCTTCCCCCAATAATCTGCGGCGCATTATGTAATAAAAATACATAATTGGCGATATAAAACGGATTATAGGCATATTTTTGTAATTTTATTACGCATTTGCGTGCTTGGGAGGGTTTACTGCGACTTAACCCATTACGGCCTTACCCAACATGTAAGCACCTCGAATACCCGAGGCTGTGCCAAGACGCGGTGGTAGGATGAGCGAGGTAGTAGCGTCAGGTGAGTCTAGAGCTGGCAGATAGCCCCCTAGCGCTGATTGGCATTCTTTTCGGATTCGAGGAATCAAACCTGCGGTTTGACTGACACCACCACCAAAGATAATTTTTTCAGGCCGATGATGAAGAGCGATGTTTGCTGCAAGCTGACCAAGGTAAAAGGCCTCGATGTCATGAGCCTCGTGTTCTTGATCAAGGTCTGAAAGCGTCGCCCGCCATCGTTCAAAAATCGCAGGTCCCGATGCAAGGCCCTCTAGGCAGTCGCCATGAAAAGGGCAAACCCCGGCAAAGGCGACATCCTCTGCATATCGTGGAACACGGATATGACCAATTTCGGGGTGTGAGGTGCCATTACTGATCATGCCGCTGTGCACGATGCCCACGCCAATGCCGGTGCCAACCGTGACATACGCGAGATGGTTGATTGGCCTATCAATATCCCAAGCAGCTTCCGCGAGTGCCGCGCCATTTACATCTGACTCAATGCCGACTGGACAGTTAAACGTGCGCTGGAAGTACTCGCGCAAATTAACACCGGCCCAGCCCTCTTTTGGCGTCTCGCCTATCGTGCCAAATGTGGTGCTGGTGGGATCAATTTCAATGGGGCCAAAGCTCGCGATGCCGACCGCGCTCAGTGTATCTCCCTGTAACTTTTGATTAATAGCGTCGACTACAGATGAGAGTGTGGTTTCTGGGTCGGCAGTAGGAACGATGATGCGTTCCTCAAGTTGATCACCTCGGCAGACCGAGATGACAAATTTCGTACCGCCCGCTTCAATGGCTGCAATGGTCGGTAGTGTCATCTGAAACAGCGTGCCCACATTGTGGAAAAGAACAAGGCTGATGCGAGTGCATCAGCCGATTTGATAGCAAGGTTGGTAGATAAATTTACCAAGCGCTGGCCTGTTAGAGCTGGACGGTAAACATCACCGCATGGACCGCGAGCATCAGTAGTGCAATGTGTGAGATTGCAAACAGCGCAAAGCGAACGGGGATCGTATTGACCTGCATTTGCCATAAGCTGTGGAGAATGCGTGCGATCGCGAAGGTCCATGCTGCGTAGCAAGAGGCGGCTGAGGTATCACCCGCCATCGCTAGGATGATGACCATGGCGTAAAAGACAGTGGGCTGCTCCATCAGGTGTTCGTAGTTGTGGCGCGTCCACTTCACTTTGTCGGGTGTTTCAGCCTCGGCGTCTGGCCCTCTAAAACCTGCGGGGAGGTCACCAACTTTTGCGCCTGTACCCATCAATCTCACTGCGTAGATAAAGAACATCAGAACCGACCAAAGGCCAAGCACCGCTGCGGCACCCAAAATAGGATTAACTGATTCCATAACCGATCTCCGTTTTCGATTTAATTTTTCTTAGCATTATTGTGTGCTTCAGGAGCCGTAGCGCCCGTCGCCACCAGAGTGTCTAACGAAACGCGGCTTGCATGCTAGACTTCAGCTCCAAAATTTTGAGCGAGAGTGTTATCGATGGTCATCAAGCCAAAAGTCCGTGGATTTCTATGTACGACAACACACCCAGTCGGTTGCGACGAAAATGTTCGCCGTCAGATCGAACATGTTCAGTCAAAGGGTGAGATAGCCGATGGCCCGAAACGCGTTTTAGTGCTTGGGTCCTCCACTGGCTACGGTTTGGCGTCTCGTATTACAGCGGCATTTGGCTCTGGTGCCTCGACGATTGGCGTTTTCTTTGAAAAGGAAGGAAACGAGAAAAAGCCGGGCACAGCAGGGTGGTACAACTCAGCTGCGTTTCACCGATACGCAGATGAAGCTGGGCTTTACGCAAAGAGTATCAATGGCGATGCGTTCTCGGCTGAGCTCAAAGATCGTGTGATTGACCTGATCAAGGAAGATCTTGGTCAGGTCGACCTTGTGGTCTACAGCCTTGCGGCGCCTCGCCGCACACACCCGGTAACCGGTGATGTTCACGTTTCCACGCTCAAACCCATCGGATCGCCCGCAGTACAGAAAGGCATCAACACCGATAAGGGGATCATTCAAGAGTTCCACTTAGAGCCAGCTTCTCAGGAAGAGATCGACAATACCGTTGCGGTAATGGGTGGTGAAGATTGGGAAATGTGGATCGAGGCGCTCGATAATGCCGGCGTTTTGGCCGACGGCGCAAAGACTACTGCTTACACCTACATAGGCGAGAAGATCACCTGGGATATTTACTGGCACGGCACCATTGGTGCTGCGAAAAAAGACCTCGACAAGCGGGTTGTTGGCATCCGCGAGCGTCTCGCCGCCAAGGGGGGCGATGCGCGCGTATCGGTTTTAAAGGCGGTCGTGACACAAGCATCCGCCGCCATCCCTGCAATGCCTATATACCTGGCTATCTTGTTTAAGGTTATGAAAGCCCGTGGTACGCACGAGGGCTGTATCGAGCAAATCGATCGTCTCTTCCGCGAGGCCATGTACGGCGACAAAGCACTTGATGAGGAAGGACGACAGCGAGTTGATGATCTTGAGCTGTTGCCCGAAGTGCAGGCTGAAGTCTCAGAGTTGTGGGCCCAAATTGGAACAGAGAATCTCGACGAGTTGTCAGACTTTGCGGGCTACCGCGAGGAGTTCTTGCAGTTATTCGGCTTCGAAGTCGCCGGTGTTGATTATGACGCCGATGTTGACCCCGCAATCACGATCGCGCAAATGGTGAGCTGATATGCAGGCATACGATGAAGCAGTGCAGGTTTCGCCTAGGATTAGGCGATTAATTGCTCCCAACCCCAGCGTTATGACGGGGCCGGGAACCAATACCTACATTATTGGTACTGAAGACTTGGCGGTAATCGACCCAGGTCCCGCAATCGACGAGCACATTGAACATATCTTGAACGTGGGTGATGGGCGCATCAGTCAGATTTTGTGTACTCACACCCACCCCGATCACTCACCCGCCGCAGCTCACCTTGCGCGTGAGCTGGGCGTGCCCATGATTGGCGCAGTGACGGCTGACGATCAACATCAAGACCTGACCTTTCAGCCCGACGTTCACTTGGAGCAAGACGCTGTTTTTTCAGGGAAGGATTGGTCAATCCGAGCGATCCACACCCCCGGCCATGTAGACAACCACTACTGCTTCCTGCTCGAGGAGGAGGGTATGGTCTTTGCGGGCGATCACATTATGAATGGATCGACGGTTGTCATTGTTCCACCCGGCGGCAATATGAAGGACTACATCGAGTCGCTTCAGCGCCTACTGAACTACGATGTGAAAGCCATCGCACCGGGCCACGGCGAGGTAATTCAAGGCTGCCGCGATGAAGTGGAGAAACTCGTTAGACACCGACTCATGCGTGAGGCAAAAGTTGTTGCTAATTTAGAGCGAGGAGGCCCCGTTCCTATCGAAACGCTCGTTGTATCCGTATACGATGACGTGCCTGAAACGATGCACCGATGGGCGCAACTATCGCTACTCGCGCATCTACTAAAACTTGAAATTGAAGGCCGGGCTCAACAAGAGGCTGGTGTGTGGTCGCTTACTTAGTCGCACTAGAAATCGACCGCAGCAATACACTAACGATAACAGCTATAAATAAGAGCTAAACATAACAGCTATACAGAGAGGTAAATCATGCAAGGCTTGATGATGGATTTCCCACTGACGATTACGTCGATCATGGAGCACGCAGAACGTGTCCACGGAGCGCAGGAGATCGTATCCGTAACACGAGACAATCCAAGACATCGCTACACCTACGCGGATGCGTTCGGTCGAGTGCGCCAGCTCGCTAACGCAATGAAGGCTTGGGGAATGTCACCAAGCGATCGTGTGGCAACGCTTGCTTGGAATGACTACCGGCACTTTGAGACGTACTACGCATCGGCGTGCTCGGGTTACGTCTGCCACACCATCAACCCGCGTCTCTTTCCTGAGCAGATTGTTTACATTATCAATCACGCGGAAGATCAATATGTATTTCTAGATCCTGACTTCTGGCCGCTGATTGAGCAGGTTGCGCCGCAATGTCCTGGCGTCAAGGGCTGGGTCGTAATGACAACCGCTGAGCATATGCCTGAGACGTCCGTTGCGAATGTCCATTGCTACGAAGACGTCGTTACCGGTCAGCCCGATAGCTTCGAGTGGCCTGCCATCGATGAAAACGAAGCATGCGCACTTTGCTACACCTCAGGCACCACAGGTAACCCCAAAGGTGTTCTCTACAGCCACCGCTCTACAGTGCTGCACACCTACGCAACCATGATGCCCGACTCGATGAACATTTCGTCAGCGGATGTTGTGCTCCCAATTGTTCCTATGTTCCACGTTAACGCCTGGGGCAATCCCTACGCCTGTCCTGTGGCGGGTGCGAAGATGGTGATGCCAGGTAATAAGATGGGTGATGGCCCGACACTGGCGACACTGATCAATGAGGAAGGTGTGACTATGTCGGCGGGTGTTCCCACTGTTTGGTTGAACCTACTTGCACATTTGCGATCGAGCGGTGAGCGCGTTGATACGCTCCAGCGCGTCGTTGTCGGTGGTTCTGCCTGCCCACTCTCGGTAATGGAGGAGTTTGACACTTACGGTGTTGATACTCGTCATGCCTGGGGCATGACTGAAATGAGCCCACTGGGTACGTCGAATTCTTCGGGCGCTCGACGAAACCAATACGACGCTGAGACCTTTGCCAGCATGCGGACCAATGTGGGCCAGCCCATCTTTGGCGTTGAGGTGAAGATTACCGACGACGATAACAACGAACTGCCCTGGGATGGCGTTGCCTTTGGTGCGCTCAAAGTGCGTGGGCCTTGGATTTGCTCGAGCTACTTTAAGCTCGATGGCAGCTCTGCCCACGAGGAAGAGGGCTGGTTTGAAACAGGCGACGTTGCCAGCATCGACGCCCGCGGCAATGTGTCGATCACTGACCGTACCAAAGACGTGATCAAGTCGGGCGGCGAGTGGATCTCCTCGATCGAGGTTGAGAACTGCGCGACAGGTCATCCGATGGTCGCTGAGGCCGCGGTTATTGGCCGCATCCATCCCAAGTGGGGCGAGCGCCCACTCTTGATTGTGGTGAAGAACGGTGAGGGTGATGTCACGCCAGACGAGCTGAAGACGTTCTTGGATGGCAAGATTGCGAAGTGGTGGATTCCAGATGATGTCCAGTACATCGAGGAGATGCCACACACGGCAACGGGCAAAATCCAGAAGATGAAGCTCCGGGAAATGTTTGACGACTATCAATTCCCAGCTTAATTAGCAGAAATGCTCGGCAAAGCCCCGCTTTCGCGGGGCTTTTTTATTTCTGCCTCTAAAACGCGATTACCCCGCCTGACGAGCCGCAAGGCTTTTATGCACTCGACTTTTGTGCCCAAGTCTTTTGTAAGAATGCCGTGTATGGGACTATGTTTTGGCGAAACATAAGCAGTAGAAAATAACCATGTCCGAAACCACGCCTTCTTTTTGGCAGCAGCTCCTGGGGCGACGCATGATTATTTGCGTCTTTACGGGATTTGCCTCGGGGATGCCACTGTATCTATTGCTGCAACTGGTCCCAGCTTGGCTGAGAGACAGTGGTGTATCCCTCGCGGAAATCGGTCTCTTTGCCCTGGTTGGTTTGCCGTACACATGGAAAGTGATGTGGGCGCCTTTGATAGACCGCGTCCGACTACCGTTGGGTTTGCGTCGAGGCTGGATGTTGCTTACGCAAATAGGGCTGATTCTGTCCATTGGGTTTATGGGGTCGATCGACCCTGCCGCTAACCTTAGCCTTGTCGCCGTCATGGCGACCGTGATTGCCGTTTTCAGCGCATCGCAAGACGTTGCTATCGACGCCTATCGACGAGAACTCTTGTCCGACGCGGAGTTGGGTTTCGGGAACTCCGTTCACGTCCAGGCCTACAGAATCTCGAGTTTGATACCGGGCTCACTTGCACTGATCTTGGCAGATCAGCTGCCCTGGAGTTTGGTGTTTTGGATTACCGCTGCCTTTATGGGGGTGGGAGTCGGCATGAGCCTTTTTGTCAGTGAGCCCGAGCGCCCAGAGATACAGCAGCGCGATATCTATTCGACTGTGATCAAGCCATTTACCGACTACATCGATCGGCGGGGTGTCCAAGGCGTTCTACTCGCTATGGTGTTCATGGTGCTCTACAAGCTCGGTGACAACATGGCGACTGCCTTATCGACCCCCTTTTATCTCGATTTAGGTTTTACCAAAACCGAGATTGGTATTTGGGCGAAGAACGCAGGCTTATGGAGCAGCATCGCCGGCGCCATGTTGGGCGGCGCAATCATGCTCCGTATCAGTATCAATAAAGCGCTCTGGCTTTTTGGCTTCGTCCAGCTTCTGAGTATCGGCGGATTTGCCATTCTCGCGCTGAGCGGTCCTATTGTCTGGCTACTCGCTGCTGTCATTAGTTTTGAATATTTGGGTGTAGGGCTTGGTACCGCAGCCTTTGTCGCGTATATGGCGCGGGAGTCCAGTCGCACCTTTGCGGCGACGCAGTTCGCGTTGTTCACTGCGTTGGCAGCATTCCCTCGCTCGATGGCAAATGCAGCTACCGGCTTTTTGGTGGAGAGCGTTGGTTGGGTTGAGTTCTTTTTAATCTGTATGCTCGCGGCTGTTCCCGGCATGTTGCTACTGATTTGGGTGGCGCCTTGGAATGGTGGTGACTCGTATCAATGATTTCCCTGCCGACGATTACTGCTAACGCTCGAGGTTCTGAGTGCTCACCAAAGCAGATTGATGCCAGTGAGCGGACTGGCGCAGGAAGTAAAGCGGTTACCAGGACGGGCGTAACTAACGGTATGGCGTCTGTGGCAATTGCGATGGGCTTGATCATGAGCGTCATCCCCAATGGGTCGATTGCAGAGGTTGGGAAGCATCACGAGGTTAATTTAGCGAAGGCGGTTCGGCTGAGTACTTCCGAGATTCTTAAGACGTTTTCAGACACACTCGATCGCGGCGCCGTTCAGAGCAAAAGGGGTATCTCTGCCGAGACTCGATGGCTTTCGAGTGGTGGCTTTGAGTCACGCTGGTGGCGGGAGACAGGCGAGGGGCCAAAAATAAATGTGGTTTCAGGACGCTGGAAGGCAGAGAACAATGAGCGCTGCGTTTTGTTTCAGGACGCCCCGGTCGGCGAGTGGCAATGCACGCCCGTATTCCGGCGCGCCGACGGAGCCATCATCTCACTAAACGGGGATGGTAGCGTGCATGGTGTTCATCAAATATCGCCTCTTGAATTATCCGCTGAAGACCCGCACTAATACCCCTTATCGCGGGAACGGTGCTGGAATAGACTGGTGCTGATGACGTAGCTGAGGAAAAGCCGCATGCCATTACTGCTACTTGCTTATCCCTTCTTGGAGCTCTGGTCGTTATTGGAGCTCAGTGCCGAGGCCGGCGCGCTGGCAACCATCGCTTACATCTTACTGATGATTGTGCTCGGCTACTGGCTACTTCAGATGGCGGGGCGCTCTGCGCTACTGACGGCAGGTCGATTTCCCTCGGCTGCGGCGATTCGTGGGCAGCTCTTTGCGGGTGAGATCAGTGTGGCCTTTGGTGCCGTGCTGTTGATGATCCCCGGGTTGATTTCCGATTTCCTCGCGCTCTACGTTTTTCTGAGAGCGGCTTTTAAAGCGGTCTTTGGTGGCCCAAGTTCCCGTGGAGGACCCGGAGCTGCGCAGCCGGAGCGTGACATCCCTAACCATCGGCCCGACCATTCGTCGGAGAGCACTAGTGAGCGTGGTCCCGTCACGCTCGAGGGCGATTTCTCCCGAGTTGACGACGACTAAACCCCATCATTTCCGTTTTTTTAATGCTTTTTAGCACTCTCGCGACTTGAGTGCTAAAAAAGTCTTGAAATTGTTTTTTGAGTCCCCATTATTCCCTCAGCCCTCTCTGGGGGATAAGAAAAGTAATCGTCATTTTGGAGATTGAAACCCATGAATATTCGTCCGTTGTACGACCGAGTTGTCGTTCGTCGTAAGGAAGAAGAGCAGACTTCGGCTGGCGGTATCGTCCTGCCAGGCTCTGCAAAAGAGAAGCCTAATCAAGGTGAAATTGTTGCAGTTGGTGCCGGTAAAGTACTGGACAACGGTGAGCAGCGTCCTTTGACCGTTCAAGTTGGCGATCAGATCGTTTTCGGCCAGTACGCAGGCAGCAACACTATCGAAGTTGATGGTGAGGAGCTGATCCTCATGAGCGAAGGCGAAATCTACGCCGTTATCGACTAATTACTTCAGTCCAACGTTAGTTAAGGAATTTAGACATGGCAGCTAAAGACGTATTTTTTGGTGACTCTGCTCGCCAGCGCATGCTCGTTGGTGTGAACACACTGGCAGATGCCGTTAAAGCAACACTCGGTCCAAAAGGCCGTAACGTAATCCTCGAGAAGTCATTCGGTGCGCCGACTGTCACCAAAGATGGTGTTTCAGTCGCAAAAGAAATCGAATTGGCGGATCGCTTTGAGAACATGGGCGCACAGATGGTGAAGGAAGTTGCTTCACAAGCGTCTGACGTCGCTGGTGACGGAACCACGACTGCAACCGTTCTCGCACAATCAATCGTGAACGAAGGCCTCAAAGCAGTCGCTGCAGGCATGAATCCAATGGATCTCAAGCGTGGCATCGACAAAGCAGTTGCGGCGGCGGTTGAAGCTGTTTCTGGTATGGCGTCAGCGTGTGAAGACAACACGGCGATTGCTCAGGTAGGTACCATCTCAGCAAACAGCGATGCGTCAGTCGGCGAGATCATTGCTGAAGCGATGGAGAAGGTTGGTAAAGAGGGTGTTATCACCGTTGAAGAGGGCTCGGGCCTCGAGAACGAACTCGACGTGGTAGAAGGTATGCAGTTCGATCGCGGTTACCTCTCGCCATACTTCATCAACAACCAAGACAACATGTCTGCTGAAGTAGAAGACCCCTTCGTGCTTCTGGTTGACAAGAAGATCTCAAACATCCGCGAGCTGCTCCCTGTACTTGAGCAAGTAGCGAAGGCTTCTCGCCCACTCGTCATCATTGCTGAAGATGTAGAAGGCGAGGCGTTGGCGACACTGGTTGTTAACAACATGCGTGGCATCGTTAAAGTCGCTGCATGTAAAGCACCTGGCTTCGGCGATCGTCGTAAGGCCATGTTGCAGGACATCGCTATCCTGACTGGCGGTACGGTTATCTCTGAGGAAGTAGGCCTCGATCTCGAGAGCACCAGCCTTGAACACCTTGGTAATGCGAAGCGCATCACCATGGACAAAGACAACACAACCATCGTTGATGGTGCTGGCGATGCGGAAGCAATCCAAGGCCGTGTTGGCGAGATCCGTGTACAGATCGAAAACACATCATCTGACTACGATCGTGAGAAGCTCCAAGAGCGCGTTGCGAAGTTGGCAGGCGGTGTTGCTGTGATCAAGGTCGGCGCAGCGACTGAAATCGAGATGAAAGAGAAGAAAGCACGTGTTGAAGACGCGCTTCACGCGACTCGCGCAGCGGTCGAAGAAGGCGTAGTTGCCGGCGGTGGTGTTGCACTGGTTCGCGCTATTGCTTCTGTTGAAGGCCTCACCGGCGACAACGAAGACCAGAACACAGGTATTGCAGCTGCGCTGCGTGCCATGGAAGGTCCTTTGCGTCAGATCGTTACCAACGCAGGTGACGAGGCATCAGTGGTCCTCGATAAGATTCGTCAGGGCGAAGGCAACTTTGGCTACAACGCAGCGACAGGTGAGTACGGCGATATGATTGGTATGGGTATTCTCGATCCCGCCAAAGTAACGCGTACTGCACTTCAAGCAGCGGGTTCTGTTGCGGGTCTCATGATCACAACCGAAGTCATGATCGCTGAAGCACCGAAGGATGAAGGTGCAGCGCCGGCAATGCCTGATATGGGCGGCATGGGCGGTATGGGCGGTATGATGTAAGACGCGTCCATTGCGACTTAAAAACCCGGCCATGTGCCGGGTTTTTTATGCCTGCTCGGTCTTGGTGTTTCCTTGGTTTGGTGGTTTGGATTGCCTGAAGGTTAAGTATCTAGAATCGGATCTAGGATATGAAACAGCGGGTTGCTGGGATCTGGATTAGTGCCCGCGATGATCATGCTCAGTCTCAGCGATCGGCGATGTGTAAGCTGTACCAGCCCCGCATCAAGTGCTCGATCACTCGCCGCGATGACCTCACTTAATGTGCTGTCAGCCTCCTCCAGCGTTTCGAACGTCTTTCCGACTAACACCTCGATATCCGCTTTAGTGGTGGACTCATACCAGTGTCGATATCGCGAGTAGTTGAGCAAAAAGGCAGGTATCGCGTGCAGCAAGTCCCGCTCCCATTTCTCAAATGTTCTCGAGGTCGGTAGGCGCTGAATATCGACCATGAGTTTCTCGAGCGCCGATTCTTCCAAAGCACTGTGCTTCATCTCGGGTAGGGCGAGGTCGTAGTCGAGCGAAATATCGTCGAGCTCTGCAATGGCTTCGCAGGCGCGTCGCGTAATGCTGGCGTATTCGAGTAAACCCTCGATCCAATTGCCACCGATCGCCTTGGGATCGCCGAAAAATTTGGTGGCGATGCCGGCGAACTGAAGGAACGCGACCGTGTGATACCCAACCACGCGCAGATCCACCGATGTACCACTGACCTCCTCGTAGCGGCGATAGAGCGCGGGGATATCGCCCATGTGCTCAAGTGGGTGTCTCCCCCGAAAACAAGCCAAGTCCCAGTGAATATCACCCAAGTCAGCGATTTCAAAATCAACTAGCGCCAAGACAGCACTTCCTGCTGACATAAACTGCCCTGCATCACCGGCAATGAACGATGCCTGCGTCCGATGCGTCGGTACGTTTCGCCTCAGCCAGGACTGGAGAAATTCAAAGGTGGTGTCGAGATTGTTGGTATATCCCCCCGCCTGATACATCCGCTCTGCCGCAGTGAGTGCGAGTTCGGTTGCCGAGTTTGGCGGCTTACTCAGCTCCTCGATGTGGACGAATTCACTGATTGGGACTGCGTGTAGCGCGGCTAAATCGCTCATGTAATTGAGCAAGGCCTGCCAGCGATCGTCTGTCAGCACGGCGGGCTTCTCCATCGCCGTATGGATCATGCCGGGCTCGCGGTCTTCGGTCTCGATCCAATCCATCACAAAGGCTTTGGGTGTATCCACCCAGCCATGAATCTGTGGCACCTTGATGTTGTTCTTCTCAAGGACTTGCATCACTTCCATTTCAAAGCGGAGATTGCGCTCGCTAGCGTTGGGTCTGCTGCCGCGAAAAAGAACCGTTGCTGGGCCCTCTGAAGTTTTGAAGTCAACGCGCCACTGAGGTCGCCATCGCTCTAGGCGGGTGATGGCGGTGACTTCACCTTTGAAGTTCTCGCTTATCCATTGGCGGATACCCTCGTTACTCTCGCGTTCAAAGCGTGCCTGATCGAGGTCATCGGTGTGTTGCATCTCAAAAATCCGTCGTAATGTTTTTGTTTTTATTGAGCGTTATCTAAGAAGTCCACGCTATCACAGAGAGCCTGAGTCCGTGCACTGCCCGCCTTGAGCACAGGTTAACGCGATAATTCTGGTCCATAACGACGCGTAAACCCGGTTTATGCGGGTTCTTTTTTTGTGAGGTGTGGATATACTTGCCAGCGGGCAGGGCGTCTAAGACGCTGTTTTACATAAGAGGAAACAATAAATGGAATACTTAGTCGAGTTCATCTTCCGTTACATCCACGTCATCGCCGGTATTACTTGGATTGGCATGCTTTACTACTTCAACTTTGTGCAAACAGAGTACTTCAAAGAAGCTGAGGCAGATGCCAAGAAAGACGCAATGGCCAAATTGGCACCACGTGCGCTTTGGTGGTTCCGTTGGGGTGCAATGTTCACGTTCATCTCTGGCGCATACCTCCTCCACAAAGTCGGTGCCTTGGGCGCAACGATGCCTGCTATTTGGGTGGGTGCGTTGGCAGGTACGTTTATGTTCCTGAACGTTTGGTTGATCATCTGGCCAGCACAGCAAGTTGTGCTAGGTATGAAGGAAGGTGATGGCCCTTCAAACGCTGCGAAAGCAGGCTTGGCAAGCCGTACAAACACGCTTTTCTCCGGTCCTATGCTGCTTGGCATGTTGGCGTCCAAGCACCTGCCATTGGCAGGCTCAACGACAGGCCTTTACATCGCAATGGGTTTGATTGTTCTACTCGAGATCAACGCGATCATGGGCAAGCAGGGCCCAATGACAACTGTAAAGGGCGTCATTCACATGTCACTGCTTCTCACAGTCGTTACATGGGCGCTCCTAAACTTCGTTTGATTCAGTTGTAAGTTGAGTGCAAGAAGAAGGCGGCTTTGGCCGCCTTTTTTGTGTCCGATTAATCGTCACGAAGACCCGCCGCACGCGGTATACTGACGCCTTATGGGGGGAGGAACGATATGGCCCAAGATGAGCTAACCGAAATTCCATCATTTGCGGCTCGCCGAGACGAAGCCGTCGATAGTGCACCGCGTAACGCTATACCGAGCCGTAGTCGCGAAGCGGTTGGTTTGTCGGGAGCGAGTAAATTTGCTCTGGCGTTTTCTTTTATAGCGGTTTGTGCACTCTCTGCTTACGCGTTTTATAGCTATCAGCTCATCGGTGAATTAACGGCCGATCAATCCCGGACGGGTAAGCAAGTGCAAAGTCTTGAAAATCTTCTGACTGATACTGATGAGACGGTAACTAAGTCAGCAGCTGCCATGGGCGCCCAGCTCAATCTTCTCGACAGCGAAGTTCGCAAGCTGTGGGATGCACGCAAAGTCTCGAATAGGAAACTTTCTGATTTAGAGAAGGCTGATAAATCGGCAGCGAAGACGGTCCAGACGCTTCAGGACAATGGGTTTCGCCAGAAAAAGACGCTAGATGCGCTCACTGCTGACCTTAAGGCGCTGCAAACACTCTCTGCCGATATCGAACGTCTGGCCGGATCTGCACGGCAAATTCAGAGCGACGTAGAACGTCTTGCTGACAATGTGAATCGCTCTAACTTGGAGCGCGCAGCGCTCGGCAAGCGCGTTGGCGCAAACGAGGAATGGGTTGCCTCGATTAATAATTTCCGCAAGCAAGTGAACACGAACGTGAACCAATTGCGGGCGGATATTCGAGCCATTTCCGCACAGATTGATGCAATTGACACTTCGCCCACACCTGCACCCGCACCTGCGCAGCCCGCAGTGCAATAGCGCAGTTCATTGACGCATTGGAATCAAAAGCACAGAAACTAGATTTTTTAAGAGGTAAACCATGACGGTAATTCAAGACCGTGACGTTGTTGAGAGCGTGGCCGACGCGCTGCAATTCATCTCCTACTATCACCCTCAGGATTTCGTCCAAGCGGTCCACCGTGCTTACGAGATGGAGCAGAGTCAGGCTGCAAAGGATGCGCTCGCGCAGATATTGATCAACAGCCGTATGTGCGCGATGGGTAAGCGTCCCATCTGCCAGGACACGGGTATCGTTACGGTATTTGTAGATATTGGCATGGACGTGCGCTGGGAGACGTCGCAACCGCTTGAAGACCTTATCAATGAAGGTGTGCGCCGCGCATATTTACACCCCGATAACAAGCTACGTGCATCGATTCTGGACGACCCGGCGGGGGCTCGAAAAAATACAAAAGACAACACGCCGGCCGTTATTCACACGCGCATGGTGGCGGGTGACACCGTCGACTTCCGCGTAGCGGCCAAGGGTGGCGGTTCTGAAAATAAATCCAAGCTGGCGATGCTCAACCCTTCCGACAGCATCGCTGACTGGGTTGTGAAGACCGTACCGACGATGGGTGCGGGTTGGTGCCCACCGGGGATGCTGGGAATTGGTATTGGCGGTACCGCCGAGAAAGCGATGGTGATGGCTAAAGAGTCGCTAATGGACCCTGTCGATATCCATGAGCTTCGCGAGCGCGGACCTTCCAACAAAGCAGAAGAGCTCAGACTCGAGATTATGGATGCCGTGAACAAGTTAGGGATTGGCGCCCAGGGCTTAGGCGGTCTCACGACGGTACTTGATGTAAAGATTATGGATTACCCGACCCACGCGGCATCCTTGCCCGTGGCGATGATCCCGAACTGTGCTGCGACACGACATGCGCACTTTGAGTTAACAGGGGACGGCCCTGTGTATCAGGAGGCGCCCAGTCTCGAGGCATGGCCCGAGGTGACTTGGGAGCCCGGTGAGTCAGTCAGGCGTGTTGATCTGGATACAGTGACGCGTGAGGAGACCCTTACTTGGCAGCCGGGCGACACATTATTGCTTTCAGGCACGATGTATACGGGTCGAGACGCTGCACACAAGCGCATGACCCAAATGATTGCGGACGGTGAGGAGCTACCCGTTAATTTGCAGGGCAAGTTTATTTACTACGTTGGCCCGGTAGATCCCGTGCGTGATGAGGTGGTTGGGCCTGCAGGTCCGACAACGTCGACGCGAATGGATAAATTCACCGATAACATCCTTGAGAATACGGGTCTGCTTGGCATGATCGGTAAGGCAGAGCGTGGTCCCGTTGCGATTGAGGCTATTCGCAAGCACAAAGCGGTTTATCTCATGGCTGTGGGTGGCGCCGCATACCTTGTTTCGAAGGCGATTACTGACGCTGAGGTTGTCGCTTTTGAAGATCTGGGTATGGAAGCGATCTATGCGTTTACGGTCAAAGACATGCCAGTAAGCGTTGCTGTCGATGCTGAGGGTACTTCGGTTCACATTACGGGGCCAAAGGTATGGCAAGCCGCCATTGAAGAGCAGGCCATTGAGCTATTTTAGGGCCTCAGTAGCGAGTACTTCTGATTCATGCTGCAAGTGTGGTGAGAATCAGATTGTGTGCGCGGCGCGTGTAGGGCGACTGTAGAAAATGCCGGTTGAGACGCTTTACTGGCACGACTACGAGACCTCCGGAGCCTCACCGGCGAATGACCGTCCTTGGCAGTTTGCGGGCGTACGAACCAATCTTGATCTTGAAATTATAGGCGAACCACTAACGGTTTATGCCAAGCCCTCGCTCGATGTGCTCCCTCACCCGACGGCCATAAGAGTTACTGGAATTTCGCCTTACGAATGCGAGGAAAAAGGACTCACAGAGCAGGGTTTTATTTCGCGTATCCACGATGAACTGTCGCAGCCAGGAACTTGCGGTGTCGGGTATAACTCGCTGCGCTTTGACGACGAGGTGACGCGTTACAGCCTCTGGCGTAATTTTTACGACCCGTACGCGCGTGAATACAGCCGCGGAAACAGCCGTTGGGACCTGATCGATATTGTCCGAGCCTTTTACGCGCTTCGTCCAAATAGTCTTCAATGGCCCAAGCACGCTGACGGATCCCCTAGCTTCAAACTCGAGGACCTGACGGCGGCTAATGATCTCGAACACGGGGCAGCCCATGATGCGATGTCTGACGTTACGGCAACACTCGCGTTAGCAAGGGCGCTGCGAGGGGCGGATGAAGCCCTGTTCGACCGCTTATTGGGTCAGCGCTTTAAGGCGCGTGTTGAAGCGATGGTGGATACACATCACATGACCCCGTTGGTCCACATATCAGGACTCTTTGGCACGGATCGACACTGTCTTGGCGTTATCGTGCCGCTGGCGATCCACCCGGACTTTAAGTCGGATGTCATCTGCGCTGACATCACGCGCGAGCCTTCATTTCTCGATATGTCGGTCGAGGAAATCCAAGTACGCCTCTTCGCCAAGAAGGAGGATTTGAACTCGCCTGATGATCGTCCAAGCTTGATGACCATCAAGGTGAATCGCGCTCCCGTGTTGCTGCCTATGTCTGACATCACTCCCGAGACCGCTCAGCGCTTAGGCCTTAATGGCGATCGTTTACGTGCTCACCTGAGCCAGTTGCGGGCTGCGCGAGAGGCACGAGGTGCTGCCTTCACCGCGGAGTGCCAAGACGTTTACCGGTCTGCTGCAAGGCCTGTCGATGCCAACCCCGATACTGCGCTTTATGGGAGCTTTGTGCCCAAAGAGGACCGAGGTTTGGTCCAAGAGGTGCGCGAAGCGTCTCCCGCGGAGCTACGAGATCGTCGCTTTGCATTCTCGGACTCGAGGCTACCTGAGTTGCTTTTTCGTTACCGGGCAAGGAACTGGCCGGAAATTTTGAGCGATGCGGAGCGTTTACAGTGGTACGAGCACTGTAGGACCCAGTGGGAGACGAGTGAGCACCACAATCTCGAGATGTTCCAGTCAGCACTTGAGACGGAGATGCAGGCTGAGAATTTAAGTGGGAAACAAACTAGTGCGCTCGCTGATTTAGAGCGCTGGGTGTTTACGAATGCCAAAGTTTTAGGTGTTAAGTCAGCATCGGTTTAAACTAAGATCCCAGCGAAGCCTAGGCATTGGTTGGGTATTGCAGGCGTATCAAGCCTCTAGGTTGTGTCCGTTACTCTTGGTAGGGCCATAGCCATCGGAGCGCTGGATTGAAGTACTGAATGAAAGAACTGAATAAAAGGTGCTGAGGTGCAGCCTCGTAATCGCGACTTCGAAGTGTGCCAAAAGCACAGGCAGCACAGGCAGCACAGGCAGCACAGGCAGCACAGGCAGCACAGGCAGCACAGAGAGTGCTTGGAAATCGAAAAGTAGGGAGAGAACGCTTTGAAATTTGCCGGCCATCACATCTTGGGGATCAGTCAATTTGACCGAGGTGATGTCGACCGTATTTTTGAAGTGGCGGATCGCATGCGTCCCTACGCGCGCCGCGAGCGTAAAACATCGGTGCTTGAGGGTGCCATTCTCGGCTCGATGTTCTTTGAACCATCCACACGGACCCGCATCAGTTTTGGCAGTGCCTTCAATCTATTGGGTGGTCATGTTCGCGAAACCACCGGTTTTGAGAGTACAGCCATAGCCAAAGGCGAATCGCTTTATGACACGGCGCGGGTGCTGAGCGGTTATTCTGATGCGATTGTTATGCGCCACCCTACGGAAGGCTCAGTGAGTGAATTTGCCACTGCAAGCCGTGTGCCGGTCATCAATGGCGGCGATGGGGCAAACGAGCACCCCAGTCAGGCGTTATTGGATCTCTACACCATTCGCAGTGAGCTCGCGGGTCGAGGTAGGGATATCGACGGACTTCGCATCGCCATGGTAGGTGATCTCCGATACGGACGAACTGTGCACTCACTCTCGCGCCTACTCACACGATTTAAGAACGTTCGCGTGAGCCTTGTCTCGCCCGCTGAACTCAGAATGCCCGAGGCGCTGGTAGAGGCGATGCGGCATAGTGGCATCGAGGTGATAGAGACCGATCAGCTAGAGGTTGGGATTGCGAACGTCGATATCGTGTACTCGACCCGTATTCAGGAAGAGCGCTTCGAGTCGCAGGCCGATGCTGATCTGTATCGGGGGCGGTTCAGATTAAACCAGAGCATTTACACGGCCCTCTGTGAACCTAATACGGTCATCATGCATCCGCTTCCTCGAGACTCGCGCGAAGGTGCTCAGGAGCTCGACGACGATCTCAATGATGACCCCAACCTTGCAATTTTCAGGCAGTCGGATAACGGTGTTCTCGTGAGGATGGCGCTGTTTGCACTGATTCTCGATGTGGCCGACCAGGTCGACCATTATTCAAAACCCGTCAACTGGAGCACCGAGAGGCGATTTTGAGAGGCCGATTTTGAGAGACTGTCTGTGAGCGACGGGTTGTGAAAGAGTTATCTCTCAGCTACGGCGCAAGTGACGTCGAGGTAGCAACGCAGGAGACAGTCTTTCAGGGCTATTTCCGGATGGACGCGCTAACACTGCGCCATAAGCGCTTCGATGGCTCGTGGACAAACAACATTCGTCGAGAGTTGTTTCAGCGTGGCGATGCGGTCGCGGTTCTCCCATGGGACGTCAAAGAAGACCGAGTCATTCTGATTGAACAATTTCGTCCGGGTGCGATTCGGGGATCAGACTCTCCATGGATGTTGGAAGCGATTGCGGGTGTTGTCGAGGAGGGCGAGTCGGATGAAACTGTGGCTCACCGAGAAGCCTCGGAAGAGGCTGGATGCACTATGGATGCATTGCTGCCTATCACCTCTTACTACCCGAGTCCTGGTGCCTGTTCAGAGCAAATTCGACTTTTTATCGGTCGTCTGACTTCGGCTGCCGTCGGAGAGGTCCGGGGCGTCGAGACTGAGAACGAGGATATTTTGGTCCACTCAGTCGCCCGTGAAGAGGCGATTGCCTTGCTCGACGCGGGAAAAATCAATAACGGACTCACCATCATTGCGCTGCATTGGCTTGCTCGCCACGGTGATCGGTTGCGGTCTGAGTGGTTAAGCGAATGAACAAGGGTTTAGAGGTATCTCCGCCAGAGAAGCGAGGCCTCCTTGGGTCGAGTCTCATCGTCAGCATGGGCACGATGCTGTCGAGGGTCCTTGGACTTGCCCGCGATGTGGTCTTCGCCAACCTGTTGGGCGCGGCGCCTAACGCCGACGCTTTCTTCGTCGCTTTTAAAATACCCAATTTTCTTCGGAGGCTGTTCGCCGAGGGTGCCTTTTCGCAGGCCTTTGTACCCGTACTTACTGAAGTTAAGGAGGGGGGTACGCACGAGCAGGTCAAGGCGCTGGTTAATCGCGTTGCGGGCGTGTTGGGAGGCTCACTTTTCGTATTAACCGCAATAGCGATGTTGATGGCCCCGTGGGTGGCGCTGATATTTGCGCCTGGGTTTAGTCGAGATGCCGCGAAGCTTGCATTGACTGCGGACCTAATCGTCTGGACGTTCCCTTACCTGATGCTGATCAGTTTGACAGGGCTTTGTGGCGCAATACTGAATACCTATGGACGCTTTGCCGTGCCTGCCTACACGCCAGTGCTACTCAATCTTTCACTGATTTCTGCTGCTGTTTTCTGGGCGCCAACCATGTCGGAGCCTGCCATGGGTTTGGCGATGGGCGTGGCGCTGGCGGGTGTGGTTCAACTGCTTTTCCAATGGCCGTCTTTGCATACGCTGAAGCTCACACCAAGACCAATCTGGGACACGGGCGATCCGGGCGTTCGGAAGATTTTGGCGCTCATGGTGCCCGCGCTATTTGGTGTCTCGGTGAGCCAAATCAACCTGTTGTTTGACACTGTGCTTGCGAGTTTATTACCCGACGGGAGTGTTGCCTGGCTCTATTATTCCGATCGACTGACCGAGTTACCTCTAGGTGTGTTCGCCATTGCGATTGCCACTGTGATTCTACCAACACTGTCCGCCCTCAATACGCGTGCGGACTCAGATGCGTTCTCGCAGACATTGGTCTGGGCCATTCGAAATGTGCTGCTTATCGCGGTGCCCGCAACGGTTGCGCTCTGGATTCTTGCAGAGCCCATCTTGGCGACCTTGTTCCAATATGGCGCGTTCTCCGAGGGTGATGTGACTATGGCGGCGGCGAGTCTGCGTGCCTACACGCTTGGACTGGGTGCTTTCATGCTGATCAAGGTTTTGGCACCTGGATACTATGCGCGGCAGGACATGAAGACGCCAGTGAAGATCGGCATCATCGCTATGGTGAGCAATATGGTGCTCAATGTGGTGTTTGTGTTCCCCCTCATGTGGTACTTCGATATGGGACACGTAGGGCTTGCTCTTGCCACAAGCGCATCTGCATGGATAAACGCAGGGTTGCTATTCATAGGCTTGCGGCGGGGCGGTGTACCACTAGCAGGTGTATTGGGCAGGAGATACGCGCTTCGCCTGTTGGTGGCAGTCACGGCCATGGCGGCCCTTTTGACAATCGCCACCCCAGAGGCAGCGCGTTGGTTAGAGGCCGATCTTTGGTGGCGTGTGTCGCGTGTTTCAGTGTTGGTTGTTGCGGGACTAGGCAGTTTTGTCCTGCTTCTCGGCGTACTCGGTTTAAAGCTCAGAGAAATTAAGGATCCGGGCCTGCACTGATCGAGATTGTCGGTCTCTGCTTCTGTATACTCCGCTTTGGCTTTTTTTATCCTCTAGGCAACATGAAACTCATTCGCGGATTGCACAATCTATCGGAATCGAGCCTCTCGCAGAGCGCGGTCACGATTGGTGCTTTCGATGGTGTCCATCGAGGGCATCAAGAGGTGCTTGCGCATCTGAAACGCGAAGCGGATGCACGAAGTTTGGCAACGACGGTCATCACGTTTGAGCCATTGCCTGGCGAGTTTTTATTTCCCGACCGCGCACCGCCTCGGTTGATGACGTTTAGAGAGAAGTTCACCGCGCTCGCCCATCAAGGAATCGATAACTTACTGTGTCTGCGCTTCAATAACCGTCTGAGAACAATGAGTCCTAGAGCCTTTGTGGAAGATATCTTCGTCAAGGGTCTGAACGCGCGTTACATCGCCTTTGGTGACGATTTTCGCTTTGGAAAGGACCGTGCAGGTGATCTCGACTTTACGCAATCACTGGCGCAGGAGTTTGATTACGAGGTCGTTCCGACATCAACATTTGATATGGCGGGAGAGCGAGTCAGTAGTACGCGAATTCGCGCAAAGTTGTTGGAGGCAGATTTCTCGGAAGCCGCTGATTTACTGGGTAAACCGTTCAAACTTTCGGGAAAAGTACTCAAAGGTAAGCAGTTGGGGCGAACTATCGGCTCGCCAACCGCCAATATTGCGCTTAAGCGTGTAAAGTCGCCGCTTCACGGTGTTTATGCGGTGAGGGTGTCCGGGGGAGGACTGAACAGTGCGGCCGGTGTGGCCAACGTCGGTGTACGACCTACAGTGAACGATGGCACGCTCGCCAACCTCGAAGTACACCTGTTTGATTTTGACGGTGATCTCTACGGAGAGCGCCTTAATGTGGAGTTCATGACGAAGCTCCGAGACGAGAAGAAATTTGAGTCGTTGGATGCGTTGAAGGCAGCGATTGCGGCTGATCAGCAGGCTGCGCGAGCGTGGCATGCAGCGCATCCAGTGAGATAGGAAGAGAAAACAGTTCGAAGATGACTGATTATAAAACGACATTAAACCTGCCTCAGACAGCATTCCCAATGAAGGCGAACCTGACCCAGCGCGAGCCGCAGCGGCTAAAGCAATGGGAAGAGATGGGCCTCTATCAAAAAATGCGTGCAGCGGGCTCGGGTAAGCCAACATTTATTTTGCACGACGGCCCTCCCTACGCGAACGGCGAGCTTCACGTGGGTCACGCGGTCAATAAAATACTTAAAGACATCATTACCAAATCCAAGACGCTTTCAGGTTTTGACGCCCCATATGTTCCTGGTTGGGATTGTCACGGCCTGCCTATTGAGCTCAACGTTGAGAAGAAAGTAGGCAAGCCCGGTCATAAAGTGACCGCAGCGGAGTTCCGTCAAAAATGTCGCGAGTATGCAGCTAAGCAGGTAGATAATCAGCGCGAGGACTTCAAGCGAATGGGCGTTGTCGGTGATTGGGATGATCCCTATCTGACAATGAACTTTAAGTTCGAGGCGAACATTGTCCGTACGCTGGGCAAGATTATTGAAAACGGTCACCTACAGCAGGGCGCGAAACCCGTTCACTGGTGTTTGGATTGTGGTTCGGCGTTGGCGGAAGCAGAGGTTGAATATCAAGACAAGGTGTCCTCCGCGGTTGATGTTGCCTTTCCTTTTGCTGATCCCGAGCAGGCGTCGGCGATTTTGGGAGACACCGGACTCAATGAGTTATCGGTTGCGATTTGGACGACAACACCTTGGACGCTTGCAGCAAACCGGGGCGTTAGCATCGCCGCCGATCTCGACTACGTTGTTATCAACGTGAACGGTAGAGGCGTCTTAGTAGCTCAAGCCCTAGCGGAAGACTGTGCAGCGCGTTTTGGTGTGGAAGAGGTGGACATTCGAGCAACCGTCAAAGGTGAAGTGCTCGATCGGGTTATGGTTTTGCCGCCGTTTGTAAGCGAGCCAGTGCCACTGATGCTGGGCGACCACGTCACGACCGATGCGGGTACAGGTTGCGTGCACACCGCACCTGCGCACGGTCTTGAGGATTTCCAGATCGGTAAGGCTTATGACCTTGAGGTGTATAACCCGGTGGGTGGAAACGGCGTTTATCTGCCAGGTACCCCTGTCTTTGAAGGTAAGCATATTTTTAAAGCTAACGATGAAATCGTTGCTGAGTTAGAGGCGCGCGGCATTCTTTTGTGCCACAAGCCATTTAATCATTCTTATCCGCATTGTTGGCGCCATAAAACGCCGATCATCTTCCGAGCGACGGCGCAATGGTTCGTTTCCATGGAGCGCCAAGGCTTGCTCGAGGAGGCCAAGAAAGCGGTTGATGTGGTCACTTGGGTACCCGATTGGGGACGCGCGCGTATCGACGCCATGTTGGAAAATCGACCCGATTGGTGTGTCTCACGTCAACGTACTTGGGGGGCGCCCATTCCGCTATTTGTTAATAAAGTCGATGGCAGCTTGCACCCTAATAGTGTGGCGCTTATTGAGGATGTTGCGACGCGTATCGAAGGTAAAGGCGTCGACGCGTGGTTCGAGCTCGAGGCGAGCGAGCTATTGGGTGACGAGGCTGACCAGTATGAGAAGGTCACTGATACGCTCGATGTCTGGTTTGACTCCGGCGTGACCCACGCCTGCGTTCTTCGAGATCGAGAGGGGCTATCATCACCCGCCGACCTGTATCTTGAAGGTTCGGATCAGCATCGAGGTTGGTTCCAATCATCGCTACTGACAGGTATCGGCGCCTTCAATGAATCGCCCTACCGACAAGTTTTGACACACGGGTTCACCGTGGATGGCGAAGGTCGAAAGATGTCAAAGTCGATTGGCAATATCATCCCAGCGAAGAAGGCGATGAACGACATGGGTGCCGATATTCTGCGCCTGTGGGTCTCGTCTGCGGACTATCGAAACGAGATTGCTGCCAGCGATGAGATCTTCAAGCGCACCTCAGATACCTACCGCCGCATTCGAAATACAGCCCGTTTCTTGTTGGCAAATTTGGCAGGTTTCGAGCCCACCACAGATTTAGTGGAAAGTGCTGATCTGCTGCCGCTTGATCGTTGGATTGTGGCGAAGACGCAAGCGTTGCAGGCAGAGCTGATGGAGGCATACGACACCTACCAGTTCCACCACGTGTACCACAAGGTCCACAACTTCTGCAGCGGTGAGCTTGGTGGCTTCTATCTGGACGTTATTAAGGATCGTCAGTACACCACGCAGACAAACTCGCTGGCGCGACGTTCGTGCCAGACTGCGCTCTATCACATGGCAGAAGCAATCAGCCGCTGGATTGCACCAGTCCTTAGCTTCACGGCTGAGGAGATCTGGGAGAACCTTCCGGGAGAGCGTGCGGAATCTGTGTTCCTGGCAGAGTGGTATGAGTTGCCAGCGACCGATAGTAGTGACGTCATGGGCGATGCATTCTGGACAACGTGCCTAGCGGTGCGCCAGGACGTTAACAAGGCGATGGAAGCAGAGCGCGCCGCAGGCAAAATCCGTGGATCCCTGGATGCGAGCGTTGTGTTGTACGTATCTGATGAGCTCAACGCATCATTGACGACGTTAGGTGATGAGCTGCGATTTGTGCTCATTACCTCGGGCGCTGAACTCGCAAGCATTGCCGATGCGCCCGCTGATGCAATGACAGGTGAGATTGACGGCTTGAAAGTTCTTGTGAGTGCGAGTGAAGCAGAGAAATGCGAGCGTTGCTGGCACCGACGCGATGATGTTGGTTCCCACGCCGAGCATCCCACCTTGTGTGGCCGGTGTGTCTCCAATGTTATTGGTGATGGTGAGACACGGCATTTTGCATAGATTGCCCCAGAATAGACTGAAGGTGGTTATTTCAGCGTGACGTCGATGTGCCGAGTACCTGAAGTGTCAGGCGGTGATTGTGGCGCTAGAGAGATTTGAGACTTGATATGAGTGACGCTCAGAACGGTCAAAGCGGGCAAGCAGCTGAATCAAAGTCACTGGTTCGACGATTGCTGTCGAACCCGTGGGTTGGCTTTGTATTGGCAGCGGTGGTTATTGGTCTTGATCAGTACACCAAAGCGTTGGCGAGCGCGGAGCTTCAGTATCGCGTACCCGTCGAGATCACCTCTTGGTTCGACCTCATGCTTGCTCACAACACAGGTGCAGCATTCAGTTTCTTGGCGAGCGCCGGTGGTTGGCAACGATGGTTTCTCGCTGGTGTAGCGCTGGTTGTGAGCCTTGTTGTGAGTGTTTGGCTTACGCGACTCAAGCATTCAGAGCAGTTGTTGGGTATCGCGTTAGGACTAGTTTTGGGCGGTGGATTAGGCAATTTAATCGACCGGGTAAGTCTCGGCTATGTCGTCGACTTTATTTCGTGGCATTACAACGATTGGTATTGGCCTGCCTTCAATATTGCAGATTCGGCCATTTGCGTGGGTGCGGTGTTGCTCGTTTGGGATAGCTTCTATGGCGAGTCGAGTAAGCAGGAACAGAATTAAATTAGGTAAGTATGGCAAGCGATCTTCACATCACAGAGAACACTAAAGTCTCACTCAATTTCTCGATTACGCTGGATACGGGCGAGGTCGTTGACAGTAATTTTGATCGTGAGCCTGCAAGCTTTGTCATGGGTGATGGTTCTCTATTACCCGGCTTTGAAGCCTGTCTTGTGGGGATGAAAGGCGGGGAAGAGGGCGTTTTCACCATAACCCCTGAGCAAGGCTTCGGTGAGCCTCAAGAAGCCAATTATCAGGACATACCGCGTCATACCTTCAGTAACGACTCTGAACTTGAGATTGGCATGGTGTTTTCGTTTGCTGATGCCGCAGGTGGTGAACTTCCGGGCGTCGTTGACTCTTTCGACGAGGACACAGTCCGTGTTAACTTCAATCACCCACTCGCGGGACGCACCCTCAGGTTTGAGGTGAAAATCGACCGCGTGGAACCAGCGGAGTTGCACTGATGACAGTGATGCTTGCCAACCCGCGCGGGTTTTGTGCCGGTGTTGATCGGGCTATCGACATCGTCAACCGCGCGCTTGAAGTCTTCGGACAGCCCATTTACGTCCGCCACGAGGTCGTGCACAACAAAACGGTTGTCGACGATCTGAGAGACCGAGGTGCCGTCTTTGTCGAGGAGCTCGATGAGGTGCCGGACGACGCGATTGTTATCTTTAGTGCCCACGGTGTATCCAAGGCGGTGCAGGACGAGGCAGCTAATCGCGGGCTCCAAGTTTTCGACGCAACGTGCCCCTTGGTGACCAAGGTACACGTCGAAGTCACAGCCTTTAGCCGCTCCGGTAAAGAATGCATCCTCATTGGTCACGAGGGACATCCCGAGGTGGAGGGCACCATGGGGCAGTACAACCGCGCCAACGGTGGTGAGATGTACCTCGTTGAAGACGAGGAGCAGGCCTCTAAACTCGTTGTCCGCGACCCTGATAACTTGTCATACGTGACGCAAACCACGCTGTCGGTGGACGACACAGCGAAAGTTATCGAGGCGTTGAGAGCGCGTTTCCCAAATATCCAAGGGCCGCGTAAGGACGACATTTGCTACGCCACGCAAAACCGTCAGGACGCTGTTCGTACACTCGCTGAGAAAGCCAACGTGGTTCTTGTTGTCGGCTCGCCTAACAGCTCGAACTCGAATCGTCTCGCAGAGCTCGCGGAGCGTTGTGGCTCTAGCGCCTATCTTATTGATTCGGCCGAAATGATCGATCCAAGCTGGGTTTCTGAAGGCGACACCGTGGGCGTCACAGCGGGGGCGTCGGCGCCCGAGCATCTCGTGGAGGGCGTTGTGTCTTGGCTCAAGGCCCAAGGTCACACAAACGTTGAGTCTTTGGATGGCCAACCCGAAAACATTACGTTCTCGCTGCCGAAAGAGCTCCGGATTCCTACTGTTGAGGTGAGCTGAGCCAATCTCGAGCGAAGTCCTTGGGCTAGTTAGAGGTGCTTTGCGTGTTGGTCGATTCAAATATCTTGTCGGCGGACTTGGCTACAAAGCCGTGATACAGCTCACCCGAAGCCAATGGATAGCGTTTGGCAAACTCGAAATAGCAACTTGGGATTTCCCTTTTACCATCCGTAAATTCAACCTCTACGCTGTTGGCGAGGGTAGAGGACTGCTCAAGAAATACCTGAGGCGTCCCTTTTATCTCCCCGCCACTCGTATTCAGTTTGAAACCTTTTGCTTTTAAAAAATCGTTAAGTGTCTCGAGGTCTGAATATTTTTTTAAGTGATTAACAAAGACCGTAAAGTGATTTGGGCGATATCCGATAGCTGCCATCCAAGCGCCATAGTCACTCTCTTTGAGCAAGGTCTCGTATTGCGATGCGCTCACGCTCCAGGGGCGCCCTGAGTAGAAGAAATTGGGAAGTTGGACTTGGTCAGTGGAGACACGGTTAACAAGCGAGCTGACGATATCTTGGAACTCGGAGGAAAACTCATTGACCAATAGCTCGCTGATAAAAATCTTGGGGATAGTGGGATCCGCCGCGTACTCATAATGTTTGGCCCGCAGCTTTTTGGCATCGAAAAAATACGTTTCCTTCTCTTCATAGCCCATATCGAGGAAGGGTTTTGCGCACTCCTCGAGAGCAACCACACCCACATTAAACGTCCTGAGTGCAATATGGTCATTCACAATGCTCTCCCCCTCACCCAGCAAGGTATCAACAACGCGTTGTGCCTCCGGGTTTAAGAGTAAGTAGTCTTGCCACATCTTCTCTAGCACGGTTTCGATACTCATTTTGAGTCCTTTAAACACCCTTGGTAGCTCAGGTTAATGTTGCTCGTTTGTTTTCCATCTTTAGCGAGCACTGCACTGTCGATGCGTTTGATTTAGAGAGAGTGTCACATGATGGAGATGCGGGCGAGACAAACTGGGATCACGCTGATTGAGAGCCTCGTTGTAATTGCAATCATCGGTATTCTTTCAGGCCTGGCTGCGCCTTCTTTTCAGTGGCTCAGAGAGGCTGCGGAACAGAAACAGGTAATTCAACAATTACATGCGGCAGTGCTCACTGCGCGTCATAGATCCGTGATGATGGGAAGTGCTACTCATCTTTGTCCGTCTCCGATAAGGCTCACTGCGGATTTGAGCCAGAGTCCCGAATGCGGTGATGACTATGGTATCGGTGTTGCCATTTGGCACGAGAGGAGAGGCGACTGGCAACTTCTGAGACTTTGGCAATGGCCTCGAGAGAGAATTACAAACCGACGGGGTGACCGAACTGTGACGGCACATGTCACGTTTAATGCTCGCGGTCTGGCTAATCGAAACATCACATGGTCGACTTGCGTCGGTGAACGTAATCTTTCGCTCGTATTGAATCGTGTCGGTCGCCCCGTTGAGCGGCGCCAGTGGGGGCGTTGTTAGTCGTCCAAACCAAGCTTTTTGAGCCGGTATCGGAGGCTCCTGAAGCTCACACCGAGTGCTTTCGCTGCTGCCGTTTTATTCCAACGATATTCGGTCATCGCGTTTTGAAGGATCTTGCGCTCGATCGCATCCATATGACCTTCAAGGTCACCACCAACAGCGTCAAGGCTCGTCAGGTTCGGGCTATCACTTGGCGTTGCTGCGCTATTGAGCCCGTTGCCATTACTGGGGTCCAACGTTGTGGCGTCGGTGGCAGTGCTAGCTGAAGCGATAATCTCTAGGTCGTCAATTTGTATCTCGTCAGTATCAGCAAGCGCTGCAGCTCTCGCTAATACGTTTTCGAGTTGGCGCACGTTCCCAGGGAAATCTGCCTGAGTAAGATGCGCCAACGCATCGGGAGCCAGTCCTTTAGGTGACTCACCATTTTCTTCAGCAATTTTTGCCAACAGGTGGGTGGCAAGATCTGGAATGTCCTCGCGGCGATCTTTAAGTGCGGGCACGGCGATATCGATCACATTGATGCGGTAGAAGAGGTCGTCTCGGAACCGCCCGGCCGCTACTTCCTGGTTGAGCCGCTTATGCGTGGCACTGATAAGTCTGACATCCACGCCGACCTCGGACGCACTACCGACCGGTCGTACAGCCTTTTCCTGCAGTACACGTAGAAGTTTTACTTGCGTGGCTAAGGGAAGATCTGCCACCTCATCGAGCAGCAGCGTACCCCCCTCTGCGGCCTGAAACAGGCCTTGTTTATCGTGCATAGCCCCTGTGAAAGAGCCCTTTAGATGGCCAAATAGCTCGCTCTCCACTAATTCTGGCGGGATAGCGCCACAGTTAACAGCGATGAAAGGTCCGGACTGGCGTGCGCTCGACTGGTGAATAAGTCGAGCCACGACTTCTTTACCCGCACCTGACTCACCATGAATATGAATCGGTGCTTGGCTGCGCGCTACCTTTGCAATTTTTTCTCTCAATCTCTCGGTGGCGGCCGACGAACCAATGAGATCACGTGAAGTGCCTAAACTGTCACTAAATCCATCAGTGCGTTTTAAATTAAGCGCATGCCCGACCAACTCTCGGAGCTTGTCGAGGGCAACTGGTTTGGACACGAAATCGAATGCGCCGAGTTTCAAAGCATCGATGGCGGCCTCCACACTCCCGTGGGCAGTGATAACTGCCACCGGCAACTCTCTATCTAACCTTTGTACATGCTCCACCAACTGAAGACCGTTGCCATCGGGCAGTTTCATGTCCGTCAGGCATAAATCGGGTTCATTGTGCTCGAGCAATTTCATCGCCTCAGTGAGTGTTTTCGCACTCAAGGTGTTGAGATTCATGCGCGCAAGGGCAATCTCCAGCAGCTGGAGAATATCGGGCTCATCGTCAACTAGAAGTACCGTTTGGTTCACTGCGCATCCCTTGACTGCATTCGCAGGCTAAGTCGAAAACTGCTCCGACCGTCGTGTGTGCGGCGATAACTAATCTCTGCACCATTACTCTCGCAAAGCTCTTTACACAAATAAAGACCTAATCCTGTTCCATCGGGACGGGTTGTATAGAAGGGCTCGAAAAGGCGTGACTGATCGTTTTCTGCAACGCCCTCACCATTATCGATAACGTCTATGAAGCACAAACGCTGAACGACACTCTGACCAATATGGAGATCTGCCGTTCGCTCACCTGTCTTGTCTTGACTATGCCGCACAGCGTTGTCGATGAGATTATCCAAGACCCGTTTGAGTTGGCTCTTATCACCCAATATTGGCCAGGCGCAGCTACCTGTGTAGGCCAAGGCTGCTTTTTCTGAGCTAGCCTCGTTGAATTCATGCATTACCGAAGGAATCCACTGATTTACATCAATGGCTTCTAAATTTGGGGGGACACGTCGAGATAGTTCAAGCACGTTATTGACGGTGTCGTTCATGCGCTTGGTGTTACGGACAATGATATTTGCAAGCTCACGATCGCCCTCGCTCATTGTGTCATTCTCTGCAAGTAGCTGGACCGCATTACTGACGGCAGCCAGTGGATTTCGGATCTCGTGAGCGATACTGCCAGTGAGACGACCAAGCGAATTTAGCTTCAAAGACTGTGCGAACTGGGTCATAGGCGTGTAATCATCGATAAAAAGAATGGCGTCGCCATCCCTTCCCGTCTCAAGGGTTGTAAATCTGGGTAACAGGGTTCGATGACCTCTATCGGGTTTGAAAGGAGCCGGCATGAGCGTATCTCCCCCGCGCCATTCCTCGAGCGCCATTGCCAGTTGTGGGTCAACTAACTGCGCGGGTCGCTCGCTATTCGACTCCAGCATCAGCAGGTCTTTGGCCGCAGAGTTGACCGGCTTTAAGCTGTTTTTGGGTGTCACAAGCAAAATGCCTGTTTGCATGTGTTCCACGATTTCATCATTAAAGAGTTTTAGTCGTCGCGCTTGGCTCGTGGCAACTTCCGCACGCTGTTCGGCTTGCACCAGCGTGGCGGAGGCTAGCTGGCCTAGCCAACTGACAAGAAACACAAGTAAGCCGCGTAATCCGGCGTACAAAAGCCCACCCGTTTCTGCGCCGCCTCGTGACATAATGAACAGTGTGTCAGCCAGCATTGCGAGTACGGTTAGTGCCGCAACGAGTGTTGCTAGTTGTCGGCTGGCAAGCAGCATGCTCGCTGCCGCTACCGTCACAAGGTAGAGCGCTGTGAAACCGCTGGTAAGCGATGTGCTTGGGTCGGCCACGAGTGTTGTCGCGACCACATCCATCATCATCACACCAAAAATGCCAGTCTCCGTCGTAAACTTTGAAGGGGAACCTAAGAGCGCGATAATCAGGCTGCTGATGACGAAAATGCCTGCACCGGTCGTTTGTAGTGCAATATCGTCCGATAACAGTCCAGATCCGGTGTCAGATAGGGTGAGTGCAAATAAAACCGATCCGATTACCAGCCGGTAAACGTTGTAAACGGCAAAGACCTGAGTGCGGTCGATGGTATCCTTGTCGCCCAGAGACGTATCTTCAGACATCTTACGATCAGTGTTTTATCATTGTCTCCGCACTATAGCAGTGCGCACGACAGCAGTGACAGTACCGCGAGTGAATGACTCGTGACGAGGAGAGGCAGTGCATGAAAGTTGTCATGGGACAGCTCAATACTTGGGTGGGAGACCTCCAAGGGAATACTGACAAGGTCATCAAAGTGGCTTCGGATGTGGGGTCGCGCGACGAGCCCGTATTGCTGGTTTTTCCAGAGCTAACGCTGACTGGGTATCCACCCGAAGACTTGCTGATGCGGGACAGCTTGCACGATCAAATTGAAGCCGCGCTCCAGCGTCTGGCGTCTGAACTGCCCTCAGAACTTTACGTCGTTGTTGGCTATCCGCGTCGTTCGGAAGGCCAGCTATTTAACGCGGCCGGCGTTATCCACGACGGCGCAATTATCGGTGAGTACTTCAAGCAGCGCTTGCCTAACTACCAAGTGTTTGACGAGAAGCGATATTTCGCTGAGGGGCGGGATGCTTGCGTAGTAGATGTTGCTGGCATAAAAGTGGGAATCACCATCTGTGAGGATATCTGGCACAAAGAGCCTGCTGACTCGGCAGCGCGTTCTGGTGCTGAGCTACTTATCAATTTGAACGCGAGCCCTTTCCATCGAGGTAAGCACAAGGAGCGCTGGCAAGTTCTATCGGACCGCGCTACCGAGCAGAGCATCCCGATGATCTATGTGAATCAGGTGGGTGGCCAAGACGAGCTTGTCTTCGATGGCGGCTCATTTGCGGTCAACGCTGACGGTGAGCTTGCGATGGTGGCGCCTGACTTTGAGGAGGGTAGCTACGAGCTGTCCGTCTTGCGCACGGTGCGTGGTGTCGAAATAGCACAAGGTGTCGCCGCATCAGCGCTTTCTGACCTCGCTGCTGTTTGGCAAGCCTTGGTGTTAGGTGTGCGCGATTACGTTGAAAAGAACGGCTTCCCCGGTGTTGTGCTCGGCTTGTCAGGCGGAATTGATTCGGCGGTAACGCTCGCTGTGGCAGTTGATGCGCTTGGCGCAGATCGCGTGCAGGCCGTCATGATGCCCTTCAAGTACACCGCTGATATCAGCGTGGCGGACGCAGGCGAGCAAGCGTCGATCATGGGTGTTGAGTACGACGTCATCTCGATTGAACCCATCTACGAGATGTTCATGTCAGGACTTCTGGAGCAGTTTGAGGGCACCAATGTCGATACGACAGAAGAGAATCTTCAAGCCCGCTGTCGCGGCGTACTGCTCATGTCGATCTCGAACAAGAAGCACCGACTGGTTCTGACTACGGGCAATAAGAGTGAGCTAGCAGTGGGTTATTCCACGCTTTACGGCGATATGGCCGGTGGTTTCGATGCGTTAAAGGATTGCCCAAAGATGTTGGTCTATGCCCTGGCGCGCTACCGAAACACCCTTGGCTACTGCATTCCTCAGCGAGTGATCGATCGTCCTCCCTCGGCAGAACTTGCGCCCGACCAGACGGATCAGGACAACTTACCGCCTTACGAGGAACTCGACGAGATTATCGAGCGTTACGTCGAGGACGATGAGAGTCCCGAACAAATCGTTGCGGCGGGATTCGCTGAGGCTGATGTAAAGCGGGTGATACGTCTAATCGATCTAAACGAGTACAAGCGGCGCCAGGCACCTGTAGGCGTTCGCATTACAACCCGAGGCTTCGGACGAGATCGTCGCTACCCAATCTCTTGGGCGTGGCGAAAGAGTTAAGTAGCCGCTGAGCTATCTCGTTAAATACTGGGCAGCAACTTTCAGCCTCGAACTGATTTCAGCGCTCGCCCCTATGCTGTGGACGGTTATTTGCGACCGACAAGCGTCTATGGATTGCTTATAACCGCTTTATTTTAGAGGCTGATTCGAAGCTGCTTACGACGTGAATTAGGACTCGAAGCCTGGCCGGTAATCGAACTGCGGTGCTGTAGGTGGATCTAGCAGACCAAAGGTGACGTCGTTGAGCCATGAGCGCTCGAAGCCCTCGACGTCATACCCACCCTTGAAGTTGCAGTCAGTATCAACGTTTGGATGCTCTGGATAGTTCGTACAAAGCACGCGCACCGAGTCCTTCGCCAAATCGCTCATTTCAAGAAGAATGTAGGCTTGTGCCATGACGGCTAAGCCATCAGCGACGGCCGTGGTTTCCTGCATGTTTTCGACCACGTTCTGACCGCGCTTGAGCGCTGCCATGTAGGCGCCACGCTTGAAGTAGTAGTTAGCGACGTGGATTTCATGACGCGCCAACATGTTGCGGATATACACCATGCGCGCACGAGCGTCTTGGGCGTATCGGCTGTTGGGGTAACGCGTTAGCAACTGAGTGAATTCATCGAAAGCCTCGCGTACGCCACTGACGTCGCGCTTGGAGTCGTCACTGGGGATGAGCGACGAGAAGAAATTCTCGTTCATGTCATACGCTGACACGCCTTTCATGTAATAGGCGTAGTCGACGCTGGGATGCTGAGGGTGGAGGCGAATAAAACGGTCTGCTGCCTCAATGGCTGCCTCGCTCTGATAGGCACCGTGATGCGCATAGATGAGTTCGAGCTGTGCTTGCTCCGCGTATTTTCCGAACGGGTAGCGGCTCTCGAGCTGCTGCAACGCACTGATTGCGAGATCAAAGTTCGAGGTATCTAAGAAACGTTGAGCACGTCGATACATCTGCTGCTCACCGGAGTTGAGATCAACCTCCAGCTCATCATCACCGTCAAATAACGCACAACCCGATAACCCCAAGCTCATTATGAGCAGGGTGATGAGCCATTTGCCCCCAAAATTTACAGGCTTAGTCACTGCTGTAGCTTCCATCTGATAGCATCGTACCCTCATATTCTAACCCGTGGTTTCACTTTGATCACAGCTCTCATTTCATTTGGTTTTCATTCGCGGCGGAACGAACGTCGATGAGTGACACCAACGACAATATTCTCACTGCTCAGGTGCCCATTCAGCAGCACGGTATGCGCTTGGACCAAGTGGCAGCCGAGTTGTTCCCGGACTACTCCAGAAATCGTCTTGCGACGTGGATAAAAGAGGGACGACTGACCCTAGACGGGAAGACAGTGAAGCCGAAGGAGAAAGCGGTAGCAGGTGCTGCGCTCAAGCTGGAGGTAGATGATGAGCCGGTAATCGACTGGCAGCCGCAGGAGATGCCGCTCGATGTTTTGTACGAGGACGAGCATATCCTTGTCATCAACAAACCCGCAGGCGTTGTTGTTCACCCAGCGGCAGGCCATGCTGATGGCACGTTGGTAAATGCATTACTGGCATACGCGCCTGAGCTCGATGCCTTACCTCGAGGTGGTATCGTCCATCGGCTCGATAAAGAGACCTCAGGCATCATGTTTGTCGCTCGCTCACCACTCGCGCACAAGTCGCTGGTTGCACAATTATCGGAGCGCACGGTGTCCCGGACCTATTGCGCAGTCTGCACCGGTGCATTGACGGGCGGTGGGAAGATTGACGCGCCAATTGATCGCCATCCAACGGCTCGCACCAAAATGGCGGTGGTGGCCGATGGAAAACCTGCCGTCACGCACTACCGCATTGCTCATCGCTTCAAGCATTACACCCAGCTCCAGGTGAACTTGGAAACGGGTAGAACCCACCAGATACGCGTGCATATGGCGCATCGGAAATGGCCGCTGATCGGCGACCCCGTTTACGGCGGGCGCCAGCGCATACCGGCCGGTGCCTCTGAGCTTTTGATTTCGACCTTACGCAACTTCCCCCGGCAGGCCTTACACGCACAGGCTCTGGAATTTGAGCACCCAGCCAGCGGCGATTGGATGGAGTTTGAAACCGACCTGCCAGATGATCTCGTGAACCTGTTAGAAGTCCTCGATAGCGAGGATCGCTTTGGTAGCTGATTGGCTCGCATCCACCTGGCTTCAGCCTGACCTCGGCGTGCCCGGTATTAGAGTCGTCAGTACAACACGGCAGGGTGGTGCGAGTGAGGGGCGTTATGCCTGTCTGAACCTCGGCGACCACGTAAGTGACGAGACTGCGCATGTCGAACAAAACCGCGCCATTCTCGAGGCGTTTCTGCCGTCGGAGCGGACAATCACCTGGCTGAAACAGGTGCATGGAACGCGTGTTGTTAATGCGGGGTCCGAATATTCTAAGTCGGTTGAAGCCGACGCGATTTGGACGGGTGACAAAGCCTTTGCCTGCACAGTTATGACAGCGGACTGTCTGCCCATAGTGCTCGCAGATATCCACGGGCGGTGTATTGCTGCTGTTCATGGCGGGTGGCGTGGGTTGGCAAGTCATATTTTACGCGAGACCATTGAGGCGCTCCCGGTGGCCCCTGAGGAATTGGTTGCATGGCTGGGTCCTGCCATTGGCCCAACGGCATTCGAGGTGGGTGGTGAGGTGCTGGCCGCGTTTTATCTCGCCGAGACCGATGCGGCCGTGCGCCCCGTGTCTGGCGTCGAGGATAAGTATCTTCTTGATCTCAATATGATCGCGGGCCGCCAGCTCCTCGGCCTTGGGCTGTGCGCCGAGAATATCTCAGGCGGTGAAATCTGCACATTCTCAAACCCGGATCACTTCTACTCCCACCGGCGCGATGGGGTCACAGGCCGAATGGCAACGGCTATTTATTTCGAGTAACACCATACTTCGAGTAGATCGTTGTTTTAGATAAACCGCTTTTTCACGCGGTTGCTATCCCCAATTCGTAGCTATGCAAGACACCTCGTTCGGGCATATCGCGATTTCTATTTGATTGCCATTTCGCACAGTTCGAAGCTTCTTCGCGTAAAACTACGCGTGAATAAGAAGCCTTGAAAAATAACCTTACAAATCCCATGTCTATTGCTAACAGAGAATCTGAGCGCGTTTCACACGCTATATAGCGGCAGAGCGCACTCAACTTAAGCTCCAAACGGAGCGTGTTAGGAGATAGATATGCGAATGGATAAATTGACGAATCCGCTGCAGCAAGCGCTGGGTGATGCCCAGTCGCTGGCAGTGGGTCGCGATCATTCGATGATCGAGCCTGCGCACGTGTTAAGTGCATTCATCAATCAATCTGGGAGCGCGATTTTGCCTTTACTGCAAAAGGCCGGCGCTAACGTTGCGGTACTCAAGTCAGGTGTAGAGAAAGCGCTGTCTGGCGTTGCGAGATTGGCCGATAGCACAGGTGATGTTCAGGGGTCGCAAGCCTTGGGGCGCTTGCTTAACCGTGCTGACAAACTATCGCAAGAGCGCGGTGACGCCTACATCTCGAGCGATGTTGTGTTGCTGGCGATGGCGGAGAAAAGCTCGCCGTTATCAGCGCTGATTAAAGAGGCTGGCCTCACCGAGGAATCACTCAAAAAAGCGATCGATGATGTTCGTGGTGGCGAGGGGGTTCAATCTGCGGATGCGGAGCAGCAGCGACAGGCGTTGGAGAAATACACGGTTGACCTGACAGCGCGCGCTGAGGCTGGAGAGCTTGACCCCGTGATTGGTCGTGATGACGAGATACGTCGGACGATTCAGGTGCTTCAGCGCCGAACTAAGAACAATCCCGTTTTGATCGGTGAACCCGGTGTTGGTAAGACCGCCATCATCGAAGGCTTGGCGCAACGTGTTGTGAATGGTGAAGTGCCAGAAGGCCTTAAAGGCAAGCGTATCCTAGCGCTGGATTTAGGTTCGTTGCTTGCGGGTGCGAAGTTCAGAGGCGATTTCGAAGAGCGTTTGAAAGCAGTACTCAACGAACTCGGCAAAGAGGACGGTCGCGTTATTTTATTTATCGATGAACTCCATACCATGGTGGGCGCGGGTAAGGCCGAGGGGTCGATGGACGCCGGTAATATGCTCAAGCCGGCCCTTGCGCGTGGGGAGCTTCATTGCGTTGGTGCAACGACGCTGGATGAATACCGACAGTACGTGGAAAAAGACGCGGCGCTCGAGCGTCGTTTCCAGCGTGTGTTGGTCGATGAGCCCAACGAGGAAGACACGATTGCGATTCTCAGAGGCCTAAAAGAGCGCTACGAGGTCCACCATTCGGTGGCGATTACCGATAGCGCCATCATCGCGGCTGCGCGGCTGAGTCAGCGGTACATCACCGATCGTCAGCTGCCCGATAAGGCAATTGATCTTATCGACGAGGCGGCAAGCCGTATTCGCATGGAAATCGACTCAAAACCTGAGTCAATGGATAAGTTAGAGCGCCGCCTTATTCAGCTCAAAATTGAGAGAGAAGCTGTTAAGAAAGACACCACCGAAGCTGCCGTCAAGCAGGTTGAGTTGCTCGACGAGCAGATTGATCAGGTGCAGCGTGAGTTTGCTGACCTCGAGGAGGTCTGGACGGCTGAAAAAGCCGTAGTGCAGGGTTCGGCTCAAATCAAAAGCGATATTGAGCAGGCCAAGCAAGACCTTGAAGCCGCGCATCGCACAGGTGATTTAGCGCGCATGTCCGAGATTCAATACGGGGTTATTCCCGAGCTTGAAAAGCGTTTAGAAGCTGCCGAGGGCGCAGATCAGCCCGAGCCGACACTGCTTCGATCGCGGGTAACCGAGGATGAAGTCGCTGAAGTTGTATCGCGATGGACAGGTATCCCCGTATCGAAAATGCTCGAGGGTGATCGAAGTCGTTTGCTGCGCATGGAAGCGTCACTTAAGGAGCGAGTGGTTGGACAGGATGAAGCAGTTACCGTGGTGGCTAATGCCATCCGGCGGTCGCGCGCCGGCCTTTCAGATCCGAAACGCCCCAACGGTTCGTTCCTGTTCTTGGGACCCACAGGTGTTGGTAAGACAGAGCTGTGCAAGTCGTTGGCGGAGTTTCTGTTTGACTCAGATCAGTCGATGGTTCGCATCGATATGTCTGAGTTCATGGAAAAGCACTCAGTCGCACGGTTAATTGGCGCGCCACCCGGCTATGTGGGTTACGAGGAGGGTGGTTACCTGACCGAGGCCGTCAGGCGGCGTCCGTATTCAGTGCTGTTGCTGGACGAGATCGAGAAGGCGCACCCGGATGTCTTCAACATCTTATTGCAAGTGCTAGATGATGGACGTCTCACGGATGGGCAGGGCCGCACGGTCGATTTCCGAAATACAGTGATCGTTATGACCTCCAACCTGGGCTCGGACATCATTCAGGATATGGCTGATGATGACTATGACGATATGAAGCGCGAGGTCATGGGCGCTGTTGCCGAGAACTTCCGGCCAGAGTTCATCAACCGGATTGATGAGTCGGTTGTCTTCCATCCGCTCGGCGCCGACCATATTCGTGCGATCGCCAAAATCCAGCTACAGGGACTCGCTGAGCGACTTGAGGATCGCGAGTTAACGCTCGAAATCTCGGATGCGGTCTTTGAGCAGCTGTCACGCGTTGGCTTTGACCCTGTGTTTGGTGCACGGCCGCTTAAACGTGCGATCCAGCAATTGGTCGAAAATCCATTAGCGCAAGCGATTCTCGAAGGTCAATTTAATCCTGGCGACAGGGTCTACGCTGCGCTCGATGGCTCATCGCTGAAATTTGCCAGCGAGGCGTTACTTGATAGGGGGCCTGAGGCTCCGGCAACGAAAAGCGTCCACTGAGTTTACTAGTAGCTCTGACAAAGGCCTGTATCGACAGGCCTTTTTTATTTTCGATGAATTGACTCACCAAACAACCTCCACCCTCATTGTTAGGGACCGTGATCACCACTGTTTCACGACGTTGGTGCATGCTGCTCTGAGAGCCGGGCAACTTCATCCAACGCCGCCAAAGATCATCTTCCCGCACCCGAGGTCTCCATTACCGCGACGATATCGCCGATTCTGACATTCAAATTTTGATGTTTTGGGTGGGCTTATTCTGGAAAAGCTAGAAAAGAAAAAAGCTCGAAGCTTTACAAAGCTCAATGAGGGTTAAGGCTCGATGAGACAGAGATCTCAAAGAGGTTAAAAGATCAATGACGCGAAAGGTAAGCACGACGAAAACAATGGATCGCATACGCTTAACACCGAGGCTTGGGTTTAGCTTGATAGAGTTACTAGTTGTTCTTGCAATAATTGGGATTCTTGCCTCCTTAAGCTATCCCACGTATCAACATCAGGTTGCCCGATCGACCATGACTGAGGCTAGGCTCTACATCGAGTCTTTAGCCACCGCGCAGGCCGAGTCGCGTTTAAAACAGGGCCGGTTTTTATTGCTCGAAGCGTTACAAGCAGTGTTGCCACCCTCGCAGCGAATTACAGAGTCATTCGAGTTATCCCAAAAGCTGAGTCCCGATTTCTTAGGTTTTGAGCTCTTGCTTATGCCCAAGACCGGAAAAGATGCTTTGGTCTCAATGACGCTCGATCATTGGGGTCAGTTTCGTAGTAATTACGCTTGGTGATCGCGCCAGGGAACAGTCCTCGATGATCAGGGGTGCGAGTGACATCAAGCAGCGCATGTCGACATGCTCATTGATTATCTGATCGGCGCCGCGCTAGCTATTTCGGGCATGCTGGCGCTATTGGTCTTTGGTACTGACATCATCCGCATGAACGTCGAAGCGAGAGAGCATTGGCACGCGCAGAGTGCGATGGCAGATTTTGCTGGCCGACGAGTGATCTACCAAACGGATTCGCTTACGCCCGGTGCCCTCTGCGAGGGAGTCGAACCGCAGTGGGTTGTCGCTTGGTGTCAGTCCCCTCAAGTGACCTCATTGCCCAATGTGTGTGCCGCGATATCGCCAGACGCCTCGCGTATTGTGATGCGGTGGGGGCTTGAGGGATGCTCAGGCGATCTTGCGCTTGTCGCGAGTCGAGTGCTTTGATGGAGCGCTCATGCCTGATCACGCCTTGGCGGCGGTCACAGGGATTCACGCTTGTCGAACTCATGGTTTCGATGGCACTTGGGCTTGGCCTGATGTCTCTAATGATAGGAACCATCGACAAGGTCTTGCATGCCAGCCGTGTTTCAGCAGAGGCGGCCGAGACACTCGAGCGTGGTTATTTTCTTATGGATGCGATGGACACTTGGGTGGCTGGGACGTCGCCGATCTCTTCTGACATGTTGTCTGAGGTTTCTGCACAGCGCTCTATCCCAATGTTAGTGGAGTACAGAGAAGGGGCTGTCGACCTTTGCGAGACCCCCGATCTCGCATCGTTACCACTCGCGTCTTCAGGAATTGCTTTGTTGGAGCCCGGCGCGTGGCCTTGCATTCCTCAGCGTAATCTAGAGGTCGCTGCTTTGGCACTGCTACTCGAGCACCGACTTCCATGCCGAGAAAATTGCAATGGCGCCGGTTTTTATGCCGTTCCAAGGCGCTGCCTTTTTAGCGGGGAAGCTGAGCAAGGCGAGACCGATGGGCAAGGCGGCGCTGACTCAACTCACCCTGAGTGCGATGGTATTGAGTTTGCAGGCAGTCCATTTGGCGCCAGTGAGTTTGGGGTGGACGAAGGCCATAAATATCAAATTGTGTGGCGCGATGCCGGTGTTGGTCGATCTTCATGCTTCGATAACGGCAAGGCCTTTAAGGTTACTCGCTCGCTGATCTTCGTTCGTAATTACGCGTGGCGCGTGGGCGACGGAATTAGAGCCGTCATGGTCCGTGACTTAGCTGAGGAGCCTAAAGCCCGATGGTTGCGCTCTTCAATGCTTGCTCATGGCATCGATGATTGGCAGGTGGCGTGCTTGTTTGATTGCTTTGACATGGGCGACTTGAGCAACGGTGCTTTGCTGGCGCCTGCGATCGATTTGAGCTTTGTCGTGAATGCTCGCTCCCAATCGATCAGCATTCAGCGTGTTCTTGCGCCACGAAAGGCCCCAGTGCGATAACGGTGAAGCATTCCGCAAATAGCGCACAGCGCGGCATGATCGTTACGCTGACGGTAGTGATTTTACTCAGTATTGGGCTGCTGTTATTGCTCGGTCCTTTCGAAATGGCCAGGGCAACATGGCTTTTGAGCCAAAGCAGCTAAGCGTTGCTCAATCAATGCCCTGGCGCTAAAAACACGCTGCGCAGTCTGAAATC
Organism: gamma proteobacterium HIMB55; assembly: GCA_000227505.4. Classification (NCBI taxonomy): domain Bacteria; kingdom Pseudomonadati; phylum Pseudomonadota; class Gammaproteobacteria; order Cellvibrionales; family Halieaceae; species gamma proteobacterium HIMB55. The sequence goes on from AGIF02000001.1 coordinate 395,920, forward strand.
ACCACTAAATCTTGAGCAGATTGGGCGGACTCCCTCGGTTTTGGGCCGAATTACGCCAATTAGATCGTCAATAATCACGTTTTGGCGCCATCGCTTGACTTAGGTGGGGTCGATACAGAAACTACGCGACGTCACGCGAACGGCAACGGTTATTGGTGAGTACCCTCATCCTCTGACCCACCCTAATGACGGGATAGTTATTTGGGCTGTTTGCGGGTTCCGTCAGTGTTGCGCAGGTATATGCGTCTCACGCTCGGGCTCGACACTGCGCTACCTCGCAGGACGGCCGAACACGGGTTTCGTGATCGATGTTCTGGATGGTTTCCGGATCGATCCGGCCAGTGGTTCGTGCGACAGACCTCGGTGCGCACGCAAGGAGCAAACTCATCCCGCGTTCTCACCGTAAGGCATAAACACGGAGGGAGCGACACAGTGGAACAACTTTCAGGCGGAGACATGATCGTTCGCGCACTCGAAGACGAGGGCGTTGAATATATCTTTGGTTATCCCGGCGGTGCGGCACTGCACATTTACGACGCCATTTTTAAAGCGAATTCAGTACCCCATATTCTTGTGCGACACGAGCAGGCAGCAACACACGCAGCCGACGGTTACGCACGCGCAACCGGTAAGCCCGGCGTTGTCTTGGTGACCTCAGGGCCCGGTGCGACAAACGCGATTACAGGCATTGCGACCGCCTATATGGACTCCATCCCCATGGTTGTTATCTCGGGTCAGGTGCAGAGCCATCTGATTGGCGAGGACGCGTTCCAAGAAACCGACATGGTGGGTATCTCGCGCCCGATCGTGAAGCACTCTTTCATGGTTCAGCGAACCGAGGATATTCCAAGCATTATCAAGAAAGCGTTTTACATCGCGACGACGGGTCGTCCCGGCCCCGTGGTTGTCGATGTACCAAAGGATCTGACGCACCCTGAGCACAAATTCCCCTACGAGTACCCAGAGACTGTCTCGATGCGCTCGTACCAGCCCTCCGAAAAGGGCCATTCGGGTCAAGTTCGCAAGGCGGCGAGGCTCCTGCTGAATGCGAAGCGCCCTGTTATTTACGCCGGTGGTGGTGTGATTCAAGGTGAGGGCACTGAGCTCCTTACGCAATTGGCGCGAAAGCTAAACTACCCGGTAACGAACACGCTAATGGGTTTGGGTGCCTATCCGGCGACTGATCGCCAGTTCCTCGGCATGCTGGGTATGCACGGCTTCTATGAGGCGAACATGGCCATGCACCATAGCGATGTCATTTTGGCTGTAGGCGCGCGCTTTGATGATCGAGTCACGAATACGGTCAGTAAGTTTTGCCCGGGCGCAAAGATTATTCATATCGATGTTGATCCTGCATCGATTGCCAAGATCGTACCAGTCGACATCCCGATTGTGGGCCCGGTAACTACCGTGCTCAAAGATCTTGAAACACAGATTGATCAGCAGATTGCGGCGTCAGAGCGCGCCATGCCTGACGCTGACGCACTCGGCGAGTGGTGGACACAAATCGATAGCTGGCGCGAAGCGCATGGCCTGTGGCACGGACGCCGTTATGGTGAGTCCGACTTCATCATGCCGCAGGACGCGATTACGGCGCTTTATGAAGCCACTAATGGCGAAGCTTATGTGACGTCAGATGTGGGTCAGCACCAGATGTTCGCCGCTCAGTATTACAAGTTCGATTACCCCCGCCGTTGGATTAACTCTGGCGGTCTTGGAACGATGGGCTTTGGTTTGCCAGCAGCCATGGGCATCAAGCTTGCAATGCCTGAAGCGGAGGTGGCCTGCGTCACCGGTGAGGGCAGTATTCAGATGAATATTCAGGAGCTATCGACCTGCTCGCAGTACGACGTACCGGTCAAAATTGTGAACCTGCGCAATAACTATCTCGGCATGGTGAAGCAGTGGCAGGACATGCAGTACGACAGCCGCTACTCAGAAAGTCATTACGCGAGTTCGCTACCTGACTTTGTGAAGTTGGTCGAGGCCTATGGCCATGTCGGCATACAGGTGAAAGACAAAGCGGATCTCGAGGCCGCAATGCGAGAAGCATTTGCGATGAAAGATCGGCTCGTATTCCTCGATATTTTTGTTGAGCCACATGAACACGTTTATCCCATGCAGGTGGCACCAAGTGGCGCCATGAAAGACATGTGGCTGAGTAAGACGGAGAGAACATAAAGATGAGACGTATACTTTCCGTTTTGATGGAAAACGAACCCGGCGCGCTGTCGCGCGTGGTGGGTCTCTTTTCTCAGCGTGGCTACAACATCGAAAGCCTTAATGTGGCACCAACAACAGACCAAACACTGTCTCGTTTGACACTCACCACCACAGGCGACGATCTTAAAATCGAGCAGATCACAAAGCATCTGAACAAGATTGTTGATGTTGTGAAGGTTGTTGATCTCACCGAGGGTGCACACGTTGAACGTGACATGCTGTTGGTGAAGGTACGAGCCGAGGGCGCGCATCGCGATGAAGTAAAGCGCACCACGGACATTTTCCGCGGTCAGATTATCGATGTAGGCCCTTGCACCTACATCATTCAGTTGACCGGCCCAATCGATAAGCTCGATTCTTTCCTTGCTGCACTCGGGGAGGCAGAGGTGCTCGAGGTTGTGCGTTCGGGTGTTGCAGGTATGGCGCGCGGCGAGAAAGTCCTTTCCGTCTAGATCCGTAGACAATTTTCTGTTGAGTGCATCCATCAGTGATGGATGTGCTCGCACTTATTAACGCTCAATAAAGTAGCGTTGACGGCCCTTTCTTAGCTGACCCACTTGGCCGACCAAAAAGCCCATTTGACTTATTTTTCTGTTTTGGCGCCCTGAGTGCGCGTATTGTACCGCCATCATAAATATAGATGTCCACGCATTGGACTGGGGTCTCTTAATGTCTCGATTACCCGGGCTGAACCAGGCAACCGCTGCCTTCGTTATTACCGCTTCACTTGTGATGACATTGTTCGCTGACAGAGCTTTAGCGAAGGAGCCACTCTCTCCCGCCTTGCTCTCGGCCATCATGGTCATCATGGGCGGCGATCTCGATTCTGATGGCGACGGGATCTCGGATCTCGACGATCAATTCCCCGAGGACGCCAGCGAATCCGCCGATTCCGACGGTGATGGCGTTGGCGATAACGCCGATGCGTTCCCAACCGATGGGGGTGAAACCCTCGATACCGACGGCGATCAGATCGGAAATAATGCAGATGCCGACGATGACGGCGATGGCATCGATGATGAGTATGACCCGCAACCCCTCGTAGTAACCGATGTAGCGCCTTTGTTAGCCGACTTCAGCGAGGCTTTTGGCGGTGCGTTGGTGGGTGACGACGGTACCTTTACCTTCCCGACAGGTTCTGAGTCGTGGGCTGGCTGGGCTAACTCGAACACCGCAATCTATCCGTTTGTGTTCGAATATGGTGGCCGGATTCAGTTCACCGCATCAGTACCCAGTGGCGGATCGGCCGATGTTCGCTTCCGCTTCGAACGGCTGCCGCATCCGGAAGTTGATCCCTCATACAATACTGAAGCGGTAACGATTTCAGGTGATGTGGCAACGCGCTACACCATTGACGTGCCCTCGCAGGGTAGCAATACGTTTAGATCGCTGATCCTCTATCTCAACACCCAGGACGTGGCGGTTGCCATTACCGATATTCTCGTAAGACCCGCACGAGCACCGGAGCAAACCGATACCGACGGTGACGGCGTTGCTGACAGCGAAGACGCTTTCCCGAACGATCCGAACGAGAGTCTCGATACTGATGGCGATGGGGTTGGCAACAACGAAGACACTGACGACGATAACGACGGTGTTCTAGACGGCGATGATTATGCGCCGCTCGATCCCGATGTGACCGAAGAGCCCGCCGATGACGTGCTGAAGGTCTATGTTGACGGTACGGTTGGCAGCGAGTGGGATCGCGGAATTAACGCTTTTGATCAGGCGCTAGATTGGGGTGACTGTAGCGCGAGCGCAGACTGCCCGTCGATTGCTTGGGAAACGGTTTCCGACGCAGAGCGCGGCGATGTACTGCAAGTTACTCACGCCAATAACGGTAACCTAGCGGGTCTGTTCTTTGCCTCAACCACCGGTGTCGATGTCTCGACCTACGCGAACGGCGCCATTGAGTTCGACATCAAAGTGGTCTCGGGTGACGCGAATATCACCATGAAACTCGACTGCACTTACCCCTGTACCTCTGGCGACCAGCTGCTAGGTGAGAAGGGCGTTAACGGCTGGGAGTCAGTCAGCGTCTCAATGGCGCAGCTTCGGGCAAGCAATCTGGATCTTTCGAAGGTGAACACCGGCCTTGTTGTCTGGGCGACCAAATTCCAAGACACGGTTTTCCAAATCGATAACGTGCGCTTTACCGGTTATGACGCCGATGCGGGCTCAAGCACGCCACCTGTAACAGTGCCCTACAAGCTCACGGAAATGGGGCTGGGCAGCTACTCAGACACTATCAACCCCGCGAGCTATAAGTGTGTCGAGGACTACGGTGCTTGGCTTTACAACGCGGGCGTTATTCCGTTCACCAACCTAGGTACCTGCGACAACGTGGCAAACGCCAACCCCGTGAAGCGCCTGCCGCAACTGGGTGGTGACGCGGCGCAAATGCACACGATGACGCACCGCTGGTGGGGCTCTCTGTCGTTCATTGGTGAAATGCGTACAGGGGATGCAAACGGCGCGGCCTACATCACGCCCGATCCCTTCATCGCGCGTATCTCAGAGCGCGGCCTGCGGGTTATGGGTATTCCAACGGGTCTGTCGGCAGGTCCGGGTGGTTTTGGTTACACCATTCCCGACCCGTTCTCCGAGGTATTCGACGGTGCTGCGATTGGCAACTCCGCACACAGCAATATGGACGCGAAACTGCATGACTACTCCGAAGGTGCGGTGACCGCCGGCTGGTATGACGGCAATACCTTGGTGATGGAAGCGACCTTCGTTTATGGATCGCCCTACATCTTCTTCGAGGTGTATTCAGGCCAGCCTCAGATCAAGACCTGGCCCGACGCAACTTCCGGTCAGCGTGGTATCTGGCATGAGGGTGGAAACAGCCTTGGTGTCTGGACTGCGATCGCTGGAGGCCGAAACAATTTCCTTGTTGTCGGTGACGCAGGAACCACCTTTAGCGATACCGAAAGCGCGGTGGTCACCATCACGGCGCCAAACAACTCATTTACCTTGGCTTGGTCTCCCGACGAATCTGCTTCAACACGACAGAGTCTTGAGGACTATGCGCGGAACGTCGTAAGAGATGTGACGATCGACTACGCTGTAGATCGCGCCGATAACAGTGTTACCGTGAGTCATCGCTACCTCAATGCGAGTGGTGAGGCGGTCGAGACCATGGCGGGCTTGATGCCGCTCCATTGGAAACGGACTTCAGGCTTGACCTATGCCGCCACTACCCGCAGTGCGAGAGGGATTATCAAGTTTGCCCCAGCCACTGGGTTTGATTACGAATTGCCGACGGTAGGTGTTCTACCTGCATTACCCGTTATTGACGGTTCGCTCGATAACAGCACCTTGCAAAATCTCGTGAGCCAGTTTGTCGGACTGGGCTCTGACGTGTGGAATACCCGCACTGATACCTACTGGAACGGTAAAGAGGTGGGTCGTGTGGCGGAGGTGTTGGCACTCGCAGATCAGCTCGGGATGACCTCAGAGGCAGCGGCACTTCGTGACTGGCTCAAGGCGGAGCTGGCGGATTGGATGAGCGCCGAGAAGAATGGCACGCTCGATGACGGTAACTACTTCTACTACGACGAAGACTGGAACACGTTGTTAGGCATGGAAGAGTCGTTCTATGCGCACACCTTGTTGCAGGATCACCATTTCCACTACGGCTACTTTATTCGCGCGGCGGCCGAAGTCTGTCGTGTCGACAAAGCCTTCTGCAGCGCTGAGCAATATGGTCCCATGTTCGAGATGTTGATTCGTGACTATGCGGCAGGGCGCGACGATGAGCTGTTCCCTTATCTCCGTAACTTCGACCCGGCTAATGGCTTCTCGTGGGCGTCAGGCGAGGTTAACTTCGCGCGCGGTAACAACAATGAGTCGACCTCAGAAGCCGCGAACGCCTACGGATCCATGGTGCTCTATGGTCTGGTTACCGGGAATGATGAGATTGCCGAGCGCGGTATGTATCTTCATGCCTCGACTTCAGCTAGCTACTGGGAGTACTGGAACGATATCGATGGATGGCGCGGCGGTGACGCTGAGAAGCGCAACTTCCCTGCAGCGTATCCACGATTAACGACGTCGATCATTTGGGGTGAGGGTAGCGCCTTCTCTACCTGGTTCAGCCCTGCGTTTGCCCACATCTTGGGTATCCAAGGGCTACCGTCTAATCCGCTGATTATGCACGTCGGGCTTTACGCAGATTATCTGGATGACTACGTGGCTTTAGGTCTAGAGGAATCATCGAATCGCAAGCCGTCTGGGTTGCCAGCCGGTCAGTGGACTGACCTCTGGTGGAACCTCTGGGCGATGACCGATGCTGACGCGGCGATTGCGGATTACGAGGCGACGACCAGCTACGAGCCAGAGTACGGTGAAGCACCAGCGCACACCTATCATTGGATATACACCATGAAGGCGCTGGGAGAACTACAAACCGGTACCGGTGAGCTGACAGCAAACTACCCGGCGTCAATGGCGTTTAAAACAGGTAGCACGACTAATTACGTTGTCTACAACTACGGTGATAACGCGCGAACGGTTACCTTCAGTGACGGCACGGTTGTTACGGCCGCGGCTAACGCCTTTACGATCGAGCAAAAGTAAGGCTTCTCCCACTCCGGTGATTTCTAAATAACCCGGCGGCATACTGCGGCCGGGTTATTTTTTTGTGGGGCGCAAACCTTCAAAACGCTTGTCTATGAGGTTTCATTGGGTGACCCTTACGGACCTTAATTTTCAGGTATATCCCGATTATGGATTGCCGTAAATCTGGCGGAGAACTGCGTGAATAAATACGACGCCATCGTTATCGGGGCGGGTCACAACGGATTGACCAATGCGGCCTATCTCGCTAAGGCGGGGCTCAAAGTCGCCGTGCTGGAGCGCAACCCCCACATTGGCGGCGCGACCGTCAGCCGTGAGCTCTACGAGGGTTGGTATTACTCCAACTGCTCCTACGTTTCGAGCCTGCTGCGCCCGGAGATTACTCGGGATCTTGAATTGCCTCGTCACGGCCTACAGGTGGTGCCCTTTGGGGGTGGCGCGACGTTTATGCAAAACGGCGATCACTTCGGTAACTACAGCGACTATGCACGCAAGTACCGAGAGATTTCGCGGCATTCGCGGCGCGACGCTAATGCTTACGAGCGCTACAAGGCCGATACCAGTCGCCAGACACGTCTTATTCGGCCGTTCTTATTGAAGACGCCACCAGACCCTACCTCGCTCAAGCTTCGAGACCTCAAGGACCTCGTGGACTTTGCGAAGCCCTTTATCAACATGGGTGAGGAGGGGCTGCTCGATACGATCAAGTTCTGGACGACCTCGGTGGGCGACTATCTCAACGAGTATTTCGAAAGCGATGTTATCAAGGCGCAGCACGCGGGCAGCGGCATCATCGGTACAGCTTTGGGTGTCTACTCACCCGGAACAGCCTACGTTTTGCTGCACCATTACATGGGTGATGTTGACGGCAATGTCGGTGCTTGGGGCTTTGCGCGCGGTGGTATGGGTGCCATCGCCAACGCACTGTCAAAGTCGCTTCAGTCCTTCGGCGGTGAGATTATTTGCGACGCGAACGTCGATCGCATCATCGTAAAAGGGGGCCGCGCAAAAGGCGTAGCCCTCAAAAACGGCGATGAATATCACGCGGACATTGTGGTCTCCAACCTCGACCCTAAGCGGACCTTGCTCGATATCACGGACGCGGGTGATCTACCCGAAGACGTTGTTCAGAAGGCGAAGAACTTTAAAATTCGTGGATCTTCGGGAAAGCTCAATATTGCTCTGGATGGACTGCCAGTTTTCAACGGTTTGGATCCCAAGAATCCCTTGATGGCCGGTGACCTTCACTTCAGTGATTCGCTCGAGCGCATGGAGCGTGCCTACGATGATTGGAAGGCAGGTACGTGGTCGAAAGATCCCTATCTCGACATGATGATCCCGTCGTTGACGGATCCGACCATGGCACCTCCCGGCAAACACATGATGTCAGTCTTTGTTCAGTACGCACCGCCCAAAGTTGAGGGCCGAGAGTGGACCGATGAAGACAAGGACGGATTTGAGAAATCGGTTATCGATCAGATTTCAAAATACAGCCCCAATTTCCGCGATCTGATTCTCCACTGCGAGACGCGCACACCGCGCGAGATCGAAGCGGAGGTAGGCCTGACTGAAGGTAATATTTTCCAGGGCGAACTGACCTTCGATCAGCTCCTGTTTAACCGCCCCTTCCCGGGTTATGCGCAATACCGAATGCCGATTAAGGGCATGTATATGTGTAGCTCAGGTACTCACCCAGGCGGCGGTGTTATGGCGGCCCCCGGTGCAAACGCGGCGCGCGAGATTCTTTACGATCTAAAACGACCCAATACCGTCCCAGGGAGCTACGCCGATGACTAAGTACGATGCCATCGTGATCGGCGCGGGTCACAACGGATTGATCACCTCGAATTACCTCGCCAAAGCGGGCAAAAAAGTCTTGGTAGTCGATGCGCGACACCAGCCTGGTGGCTGCGCAAGCACCAAGGATTTTGCTAACGGTTTTCAACTCTCTGATTGCGCGCAATGGGTGCACCAGTTCGACGAGAAAATCATAAAAGACCTCAGCCTCGAGCAGCACGGTTTTGTTCTGGGGGAGAGCAAGCGGACGGTTGCCCTGCAAGCCGGTGGTGACCACTTAACGATCGATGGCGACAGCCTCAGCGGTGCAGGCATTAGTGCGTCCGATCAGAAGGCCTTCAAGGCGTTCAGCTCACAAATGCGGGCCTTCGCCAAGTTGATGCTCAAGCTCTATCGAACCCGCGCACCGAAAATGGTTGAGGCGAACTGGGCTGATCGCATGACACTCCTGTCTCTAGGCTTGGGCCTTAAGATGATGGGTCGCAGGAACATGCAGGACATGATGCGGCTCGTCTTGATCAATATCTATGACGTGATGAACGAGCACTTCGATCACGACGGACTTAAGGCCGCGATAGCGCTCGATGCCATCACCGGCACCAACATGGGACCGCGCTCACCTAATACTGTTTTCACCTATATCCACCGCATGGTGGGAGAAGCGTTGGGTAATCGAGGCGTCAGTCAGGTGATGGGCGGCATGGGTCGGTTAGGCGATGCACTGCTGAGCTCTGCTCAGGCGCAGGGAGTTGAAGTGCGACTCGGCGAGACCGTCAGTCGCATTGTTAAAACCGATGATCGTGTTACCGGTATCGAATTGAGCTCAGGCGACGTCCTTGAAGCTTCAGCTGTCGTGTCGAGTGCTGACCCCAAGACGACCTACCGTGACTTGTTAGGGTACAGACATATTGAAGCCGGACAGGCGCGCCGCGTAGAGCAATATCGTACGCGCTCGGGTACGGGCAAATTACACCTTGCCTTGTCAGGACTCCCGTCGTTCTCTGGTGTGAGCGCCGAGGATCACAGCCAGCGTCTGATCATTGCACCGTCGATGGATGCGATGGAGACGGGACTGAACCCCATTAAGTACAAAGAGCTGACCTCGCAGCACGTGTTCGATATCAGCATTCCAAGCATCGAAGACCCTGCGATCGCGCCAGCCGGGCAGCACATGCTGACGGCTCTCGTGCACTATGTGCCTTATGAGCTTAAGACGGGCTGGGACGGTAACGATAGCAACGGTGGTGCTGAAAGCGCTCGTGATCAGTTACTCGAGTCACTGCTTCAACAACTTGAGACCTACGCCCCGGGTATTCGCGATCTCATCATTGCGAGCGAAGTTGTGGTGCCCGAGGACTTTGAGGTGTCACACGGCATGACTGGTGGTAATTGGCACCATGGTGAGCTGTCCATTGACCAAGCCTTGATGATGCGCCCTTTCCCGGGATCGACTCAGTACACCGGAAGTGTTGAAGGGCTTTACCTTTGTGGTGCTGGATCGCATCCGGGAGGAAGCCTCATGGGTCTTGCGGGGAAAAACGCCGCTGAAGAAATACTCAAGCAGGGGGTCTTGTCATGAGCGCTGCAGAACGCAAGACAATGTTACTGACAACACCGTTTCACTCACGAGTAGAGCAATACTGCGAGCTAAACGATTGGGGTGCTTGGCAGGGCTACACCACGCCGAACTCCTACTTCGATGTGGAGCTCGAGTACTTCGCGATTCGCAGCACAGCCGGCGTACTCGACCTCTCCCCCATGAATAAGTACCGCATCTCGGGGCCTGATGCCGAAGCCTTCCTTAACCGATTGGTCACGCGTGATGTCAGCAAGATTGGTGTTGATCGAGTTGGATACACCGTCTGGTGTAATGATGCGGGCGAGCTAATGGACGATGGAACCATTTTCCACCTCGCTGAGAACGATTACCGGCTCTGTTCCTACATGAGGGCAGACGAATGGCTTGAGTGGAATGCGCTCGGTTTCGACGTCAGCATCACTAACGAGTCTGATGACATCGCTGCTCTTGCTGTTCAAGGCCCTGTGTCGTGCACGATCTTGACCTTGATTGGCTGCGAGGGCTTGAACGAGCTCAAGCCGTTTGGCATCGCGCGGTTTGATTTCGAAGGCGTCGAGATGATGGTAAGCCGTACCGGCTTTACCGGTGATTTGGGTTACGAAGTTTGGATTGATCCGAGCAAAGCCGAAGCACTCTGGGATGCGCTCTTTGAGAAAGGCCGAGACTACTTAATTAAACCGATCGGCTCGCACGCGCTCCACATGGCGAGGATCGAGGCGGGCTTCTTGCAGGCCAAGGTTGACTTTGTACCGGCCGAAATTGCCGTCCGTCCGGGACGCACGCGAACACCGCTCGAGATGGGCTTGGACTGGCAGGTCGATTTTAATAAGCCGCTGTTCAACGGGCGCGCCGCGCTGCTCAAGCAAAAAGAAGAAGGACTGCGATATCGGTTTGTGTTGCTCGATGTTGAAGGTAATAAGCCCGCGGAGCATTCGTTCATTCTGAAGAACGGTAAGCAGGTGGGTATTGTGACCTCGGCCGCGTGGTGTCCGACCGCGAAGTCGAACCTGGCCTTTGCGCAGGTGGAGATGCCGCACGGTGAGGTGGGTGATGAGTTTGTTGCTGAGATCTATTATCAGCGCGAGCTGCAGTGGACACGACTTATGGCGCCCTGCAAGGTAATTGACGGTCCGCTGTTAAACCCACAACGTAAACGCCAAATACCGGCACCTGCGCACTAGGCTTATGCATCTCATTGCGACACAAGTTGATGACTCTCTCGAGCGAATGCGCGAGAAGCTCGCGGCCGAGCGCGAGCGTCCTCAACACGCCATGGATGCTTATTTTTATCGCTCGCACTTGGTCTACGAGCGAGAGCTCGACCATCTTGTGTTTAAAAGTTGGTTGTATGCGCTGCACAGCAGTGAAATCCCGGCAAAGGGCGATTATCAGCTGGTAGAGATTGGTGAAGACTCGATCATTGTCGTCCGCGGTGATGACGGCGAGATTCGGGCGATGCACAACATTTGCCGTCACCGCGGCGCGCAGGTCTGCGAAGCTGCAGCAGGGAACAAGCGCACCTTTGTCTGCCCTTATCACGGTTGGGTTTACAACCTCGACGGCAGTCTTAAAGCGGCGCGTGAAACCCACGTCATTTCAGACTTCGATACGGCTGCACACGGGCTAAAACCTGTCCGCTGTGTCGAGTACATGGGCCTCGTGTTTATCAATTGCGATCCTAATGCCGCTGACTTCCTTGGCCCGCTTGAAAATATCCGTGAGCCCTTGGGCGCTTACGATTTGGCTAACGCCAAGGTCGCCCATCGTCAGACGTATAAGATCGATGCGAATTGGAAGCTCGTACTTGAGAACTATCTGGAGTGCTATCACTGCGCCACCTCGCATCGCGCTTACGCCAAGCTACATACCTTTAAAGATCTACACGAAAAAGTAGCGCCAATTGTCGAGGCCTTGCTTGAGCGTTCCGACGCGGTGACGGGTGTGCCCGGCATGTCCAAGCAATACACCAAGATCTATCAGGAAGCTGAGGGGTTTGGTGCCTGCGTCCACACGATGCGTTACGGTCTCTTTGAGGGTAATGTCACCGGGAGCAAAGACGGCCAACCCGTGGCGCCGCTCATGGGTAACATCAAAGATTATGACGGTGGCGCCGGTGACTATCAGATGGGTCCGCTGACGTTCATGCTGAACTACCCGGATCACTGTGTTCTGTATCGATTCCTGCCACGATCACTCACCGAGACGGATGTTGAACTTGTCTGGTTCGTCCGTGGCGATGCGGAAGAGGGCAAAGACTACGAACGCGAAGATGTGGTCTGGCTCTGGGATCACACCACGCAGGAGGACGAGTACATCATCCTTCGCAATAACGCGGGTGTTAACTCACGATTCTTTGAGCCCGGTCCCTACCACCCAGAATTCGAAGCGACGCTTCAGAAGTTTGTTGGCTGGTATCTAAACAACCTCGAGAAGGTCAGTCACGCCTGATTTCTAGCTTAATCGGTGTCCCGATTGGACCTCTGATTCAGAGGTAGGTACTCGGATAGACAGCCCGTAACTGAGGCCCAGCTCCAGTAAAAGAGCCAGATCTCAGTCAGGCAGCGCGACTGTCGGAGTTGACCGTTACACGATTCATGCACCGATAGTCAGGCAGATAATCGGCAAGTGCGTAGTGCTGAGTGACGCGGTTATCCCAGATAGCCACTGAATTGTCTCTCCAGCGGAATCGCACCTGGTGCTCGGGCTGATCGATGTGCGAGTAGAGGTAGTCGAGTAGACGATCGCTCTCAGCTTTGAGCATGCCCACCATGTGCTGAGTGAACGAGCGATTCACGTTGATGTATTTCTCGCCGGTCACTGGGTGGGTTCCGATCACGGGATGTACCCAGGCACCGTTACTGTGAACGCCGTCGTTCATCGCCTGAATGTTGGACTCTCTACCGAGGTAATCGTTTCTGAAGCAGCCGATATCGTGAACCGCCTCAAGGGTTTCAAGCATGTCGCGCATGTGCGAGGGGAGGTTGTCATAGGCCAGTGCCATATTGGCCCACAGCGTGTCACCGCCGGTCGCAGGTACTTTCTTCGCATACAGAATCGACATGAATGGGGGCGACTCCCGGAATGTTAGGTCTTTGTGCCAGTCATTGGTGTCGGGCGGACGTTTGGCATCGTTCTCGAGCACTGTAATAGCCGGAATTTCAGGGTGGTTCTGATAAACGGGGTGTGGGACATCAATTTCACCAAAATGCTTCGCCAGCTCGATATGCTGCGCTGGCGTCATTTGTTGATCTCTGAAAAAGACCACCTGGTGTGCCATGAGTGCGTCGTAGACGGCCTGTGCACCGTCGGCTGTGATGTTGCCTAGATCAATGTCGATTTCAGCGCCCAAGGCTGGAGTGAGACGTTCAATCTTCACGTTTATTTCCCCGCTGTATGACCGATGATCATTCGCCATCGGTCTATTGTTTTATGGGCGTTACGGTCTTGCCGCACGCCGGACGAGAATAGACCCGAGGACTAGGGTCGCGCAATCAAAATGCTAGGTTACCGGCTGGGAAATTGTTGGCAAAAAAGTTGTTAAGTTGTCTGCGGCTGGAAGGGTCGGTCGACACGAATGAATAGCCATAGTGCGGCGCCAATGAAGGCGACAATACTGCCGGTGCTCAGTGCGGCGACCCAGCCTACTTTTAGGGCAAGGAAGGGCATAAGGGGACCGACGATAATGCCCGAGACGCTGCCTCCGGTATTCATGAGTCCACAGGCAGGCGCGGTGTAGGGACCTGCAAGATGTATTTGCGCCGACCAGAAGGAACCCTCCGCGAATTGCGTGCAGGCATAGCAGAGCGAGAGTAGGGCAACCGCGACGTAGGGCGATGACGCATAAAGACCCAGATAAAGGAAGATGCCGGTACCGATCAAGCCGGTCATGGCAGGAATGCGACAGCCTAATTTGGGACCCAGCTTTAGACACAAGGTGTCACAAACCCACCCACCAACGGTTGCTGCTACTGCCCCCAAAACCCAGGGCGCTGCAGCGAGCATGCCCGACTCAATAATGCTGAAGCCGAGGACGTTCACGAGGTAGTGAAAGAACCAGGTCGCGAAGGAATAGAAGACAAAGTTATGCGTGAAATAGGCCGATGCGAGCAGCAAGGTTTCTCGGTGACCCAATAATTGCTTCCAGGCACCGTAGCCGGCGTCCTGCGTAAGGCCTGAGCGATTAGCTTCGATCGCTTCAAGTTCCGCCTCCGACATGGCCGGATGCTCTCTGGGGTTATCGCGCGCGTACCACCACCAGATCGAAAAGAATAAAAGTCCGACAGGCACAAATACCAAAAACGAGGCGCGCCAGCCGTAGTTGAGAATCACAATGGAAAAGATGGGGGCTGCCGCCGCTGCGCCAAGCGATAGGCCGGTGCTCGAGACGGCATTGGGTAGGGCCCATTGACCCACAGGGAACCAGCGCTCAACCGAGGCGGCTTGAACTGGGTAGATCGGTGCGTGTGCTGCGCCCATGACCACGCGAATCGAGATCAGTAGGCCTACAGTACCTGCAACCGATGCTTCAAAAACTCCGGGTAGCAGTGCGAAGAGTAGGCAGGCGAGCACCCAAATAGCACCGGCCACTAGAAGCGTCAGCCTGGGACCGAAGCGCTTACCAAGAATGCCTCCCGGGATTTGGAAAACGAGATAGCCCCAGAAAAATGCACCGTAAACCCAGCCCATCTGAAGTTCGCTGATGGCTAGCTCTTTCATCATGAACTCGCCGGCGACCGGGAAGTGCTGACGGAGCATGTAAGACAAAAAACTCAGGATGAAGATGACGGAAAAAAAGCGCCACCGAACGGGAATTGTTGAAGTGCTCATTAAATGCACTCGCTACTGCCACCAGAGGCATCAGCATAAGTGCCTTTACAGGAAAAGATCCAGCGAAAAACAAGAGCGCGAGTGCGGGTATCACGGGACGGCTGCGCAGCAAATAAAATAGCCGCGCAGCAAAAAATAGAGACGGAACAGCGAGAGAGAAGAGATTGCTCATGGACGGAAGGGCCGCAGTCGATGCTGCGGCACTCCCGATCATTCGTTAAGCAGCGGGGGAATACTCGACGTCGCTGACTTCTTCAGCTGTGCTGACAACGCTCTCAGCAGGTGCCAGCTGATCCTCTTCAGCAATATCGCCTGCACGTGGATCCTGCTGAAGTGCAGCGGGTGCGGTTGCCGACGTCGCAGGAACGAAGGTGCTCTGCTCTTCTGTTGAGACAGCTGTGGCGCCTTTCGGCTGAATCGCGATGAAGGCCGCAAAGAGTGCGCAGGCAATTGCCATTAGGGTGAAAAGAATCTCGCCCTCGGCAGATCGCATCGCCCAGCCGAAGATAAATGAGCCGATGGCAGCGCCCACGGCATTCAACAAAAGCACCGATGAGCCAATCATCACAAACTCATCGCGCTCTGAGTTATCCGCAGCCTTTGCCAGTGAAATAGCGTATAACGAGTTGCTCGCAGCCCCGAAGGCAGCGGCGCCGATAAGCAGCGATGTCGTGTCTGTTGCCGCAGAGAGATACAGCGCCGACAGGCTGCTCATGGCGCACAGGAAGGTCAACACGTGCCGACGATCTATACGGTCAGACGCAATACCAATGGGGTATTGGACCAAAGCGCCTCCCAAGATGCTCACAGCAATGAACATAGGTGCGAACTCTGCGTCGCCCGTCACGCTGACCACGTGGACGGCGCCAAGTGTCCAGAACGTACCAATGACAACACCTGAGCCCAAGGCCCCTGCGAAAGCTGTGTGCGATCGTCGGTAGAGCTTCATGAAGTCGATACGCGTTGCCGGCACCGGCGCTGGTGCCAAAGAGCTCGTAAGGCTAACGGGAATAATGGCGCAACCGATCAGGATAGAGATCACGGCAAACACCTGCGCTGCATCACCATAGGTCAGCCCTAAGATGCCTTGGCCTGCGGCCATCGCACCCAACACGACCAATGTGTAGATCCCAAGAACGCGACCGTGGCTGCGTGAGTCCGCCTGATCTGATAACCAGCTCTCGACGACTGTGTAGGCGCCGCACATCACAGCGCCCAGCAAAAAGCGCGCGAGAATCCATACCCAACCTGCATCGGACATTGGGAGTACCTGGAAGCAGCATAGGAAGACCGCCATCAGCGTTGTGAAGCTGCGAATGTGGCCCACCTTCGCGATGATATGAGGCGTCACGAGTGCGCCTGAAATGAAACCGACGAAGTAGGCAGAACCCGAGAGGCCAATGACTGTTTGTGACAGACCGATCTCGCTCGCCATTAGCGGCAAGAAAGTCATATGCAGGCCATGCCCCGTTAATAAAAACGCGGTGGTCAACAACAGTGAGAATACGGATCGAACGCAGCTCATTTCGCTCGGCCAAGGTCAATTTCGGAGCGCGCATTTTCAATATTTTTTAGTGGCGCGCAAGCGTTGAAATCTGTGAATTTTGCGCTCTTTGTTAGGTGTGAATTTTCACTCCATTTGAGTGCAAACTAATTTCCCGTATTTGTTGCTATACGGTCGTTTCCGAACGATCTGCTCCCCGATGTCTGTCGCGGTTTTGTCGGCTAGTTGGCGTCGCTTGCAATGGATCGAATCATCGACTGCCAGAAGATCAAAGACTCGGGAATGCTGGCCCGTCTAACACGCTCGTTGAGGCCGTGTGCAAAGCTGTCTTTTGGGTTGAGGAAGATGCCCGTCAGACTGTAGCTCGGTATGCCGGCGGCTCTAAAATACGCACCATCGGTGGTGCCCGAAATCATGCGCGGAATAACGGGTGTCCCGGGATAAAGTTGCGCTAACGAAGCTTCGACGGCGTTCATGACTTCATCGTTGAAGGGCGAAGTGTCACTCGAGACTGGCTTGCCGTAAACCGCCCATTCAAGCTCGGGATTACCGGCGACCAGCGATAGCTCACCCATAATGTCCGCGACGCTATTTCCGGGAAAGATTCGGCAGTTGATGGTGGCCGTGGCGGTTCGAGGTAGTGCGTTCTCTGCGTGTCCGCCGCTGAGCATTGTTGGAATGCAGGTGGTCCCAAGAGTGCCGATATATTCGGGTTGAGCACGTAAGACCTCGATCGCTTCTTCGTCCTTGGGGTTTGCGGCAAAGCGTCGCATTGCTTCACCGACCTCGTTGTCGAGGAAGGGCGCGGAGCGCTCGAAGTAGGTGCGCGTGATCTCGTTGGTCTCGATAGCGAAGCGGTGATTTTCGATGCGCTGGATGGCTGCCGCGAGATCGAAAATCGCGTTATCAGCCCGGGGCATCGAGCTATGGCCACCGATGTTTCTAGCGGTCATTGTGTAGGTGGCATAGGTCTTCTCAGCAAAGCCAACCATATATTGAATGGCTTCATCGCTATTGTTCAGCGCTCCACCACCGCCATCAACGACAATCGCGTACTCAGCGTCGATTAGGTTACGGTGGTTGTTGGTGAGGTCCTGCACCGTGTTTTGCAGAGACTCTTCATCACCCGTGAAGGCAATAATCAGATCGCGATTCGGTACAAAACCCTGCGCTTTGAGCCATACAAACATTGTGGTGAGCATCGAGACATCGAACTTGTTATCGAGCACGCCACGGCCGTAGTAGAAGGTCTCGTCTTGCTGAAGCTCGAAGGGGTTGCGCACCCACTCACCGGCCTCTGCGGGGACCACATCCATATGAGAGGAGAACACCACAGGCTTTCGGTTGCTCGTACCGTCGCCGCGATAACGCACAATCAGAGACACAGTTTCGTCTAGGGGCAGCGTGTGAATGTCTTTTGGGTCAAAGCCACCCTCGATAAAAACGCCTTTCAGGTATTCAGCGTAAGCGGGCACATTGCCGTCACCGTAGGCAGTGACGCGTGCTGTCGCATCCGATAAAAGCGATTCAGCGAAGCGGCTATACGTTGCGATTTCACTAGCGTCGATACCTGATGTTTTCATACCCAGCGTGACCGCTTTGCTGGGCGCAATGCCCTTAACGCCATCTGAATTCGCGTCCTTTGATGACAATTCAGCGACACCGGTTTCAACTGTTGAATCTGCAAGCGCGAGACTGCTGCCCACCCCTAATGCTGCCGCAAAGAAGGCAGTCAAAACGACACTGATAGTGGATTTGGTAAGTCGTTGGTTCGGGTTCGATTCCATGTTTTTCTCTTTTAAAAAGCTACTCGTTAGCTCGTGGATGGCGAACGAAAATCTTCCATAAATTCAGATAATAGCCGTGGGCAAACGTGGTAAAAAGATCGTGCGCTTCGTCTCGTTATTTAACTCTTTATTTTCAGTGCAGTTCATACCATGTATCGCTAGACCTCGCAGTGTTTATTTGAGTGCGAATGAATATCGGAAAACCCCCTCTGAAAAAACATTGCGAAAAATCCGCAGTTAAGTAGGTTTAGACCAGACGTGATGCCACAGTGTGGCGAACGTGGCGCCCTTGAGCCTTACATGAGTCTTATAAAGGTCTCGCCAGGGTTTCTGAAACACTGGATAGGGAAGCCGGTTTTAGAAAAGAGAGCGTCGAGAGCACGAACAATAGAGCTAATTAAAAGGCTTAATAATAAAAACGAGCACACGAAACTGTGTGACAGATCCGCCCCAGGAGGCGTTGGCAGAATGAACACTCCGATCTCAGAGGCAATAGCGCCCGACTTTTATCACTATGACTCACGCCCCATCGCATCGGCTGCGACCGAAGGGGAGTTTGTCCATATCCGCTGGCCCGATGATGCAAAGTTAGCCTGTCACCGTTTTTGGCTAAAAGAGAATGCGGTTGGTCAAGGCGGCATCGATCTTGCGACGCGCGAGTGCATTCTCGATCCCGCAGACCTTACGGACGATATCGAAGTGAAATCCGCGGTCGTGGATAACGCCGGCGATTTGATCGTTGAGTGGGGGCATGACGGGCAGCGATCGGTTTATCACTCGGGTTGGTTACGCCACGTTGCGGAAAACAACCACCGCCCCAACAGCTGGTTACCAGAGGCTCAGTCGTGGACAACAGGCTCGATTGGTGAAGTGCCTCGCGTTGACGGTTCGGCTGCGCTAAAGAGCGACGAAGCGATTCTTGCACTGCTCAATAATCTGATGGTCTACGGAGCTTGTGTTTTAGAGAACTCGCCAACTTATGAAGGCTATCTGCTTGAGCTTGCTGACCGCATTGGTCCGGTTCGCGACAGTAACTTTGGCCGTATTTGGGATGTGCGTGCTGATATCAATTTGGCTGGAGACGCTGCAACCAATACGACAGCGAATACAGGGCTGCGTTTAGGGCCACACTCCGACCTGCCGACACGTGAAGTACCGCCGGGTTATCAGTTCTTACACTGCTTAATTAATGATGCCGACGGCGGCGAGTCGACGCTGACCGATGGCGCGGCCTTGGTTGAAGCGCTTGAGCGCGACTATCCGGAAGAATTTGAGCTGCTTTACACACGACATTGGATTTTCTTTAACCGTGGACCCGGCATTGATCACCGGTGGTCTGCACCGATCATCGATTACCTACCGGGCTCTGATACGCCGACAATAAGAGCGTTCTATCCCGTGCGCGCGTTCCCGGCGATGGCGAACGAGGATGTGGGTCGTTGTTATGACGCACTCCGCTTATTCCACAAAATGGCCGATCAGCCTGAGTTCGAACTGAAGTTCCGCCTGACTGCCGGTGACATCATGTGCTTCGATAATCGCCGTGTACTCCATGGGCGCGATGCGTTTACAGGTTCAGGTAAGCGACACTTACAAGGTATTTACATCGACCGCGATGAAATCATGTCGCGTGGACGTGCACTCAACCGCGCTGCGGCTAGTGTTGTGGGAAGTAATGCGTCGTAACAGATAACGCGTGCGCTGATAGGCTGCACAAACAATAAAAACAAGGGAGGTCGCTATGCCATTGGCCATGCGCAAAAAAGTATTCATCACCGCAGCACTCACCGGCTCGGGCGGTACACAAGATCGAAGCGATAAAGTGCCGCGCAGTCCCGAGCAGATTGCCAACGACGCCATCGAAGCCGCAAAGGCGGGTGCCGCCGTTGTCCACTGCCACGTGCGCGACCCGGAGACCGGGGCACCCGCGCGCGATGTGCATCTATACAAAGAAGTGGTTGAGCGCATTCGTGCTTCTGAGACTGATGTGGTGGTAAATCTCACCGCGGGTATGGGTGGCGACTTGGTCTTTGGTCCGCCCGATGCACCCTTACCTCTGCAAGACGCAGGCACTGACATGGTGTCGGCGGCCGAGCGCGTTGCGCACCTCGAAGTTTGTCGCCCCGAGATCGCGACTTTGGACTGCGGCACCATGAACTTTGCCGAAGCCGACTATGTGATGACGAATACACCTGGGATGCTCCGGGATATGGCGCAGCGCATGACCGATCTTGGTATTCAGATCGAGATTGAAGCGTTTGATACCGGACACCTTTGGTTTGCCAAGCAGTTGGTCGAAGAGGGCGCTATTAAAGACCCTGTGATGGTCCAGCTTTGCATGGGCATCCCCTGGGGTGCGCCCGACGATATGAATACCTTTATGGCTATGGTCAACAACGTGCCGAGTAACTGGGTGCACTCTGCGTTCAGCATCGGTAAGAACCAGATGCCTTTCGTTGCCGCTGCGGTTCTTTCGGGGGGTAACGTGCGCGTGGGTTTGGAAGATAACCTCTGGCTCGAGCGAGGACGCTTAGCGTCTAACGCAGAGCTGGTTGAGAAGGCTGCAGGCATTATCACGGCGATGGGCGTGGAGATCATGACGCCTGCCGAGGTCCGTGCTGAACTTAATCTTGTGAAGCGAGACCCGGTCTAATGGCAACTACGCGAAAGACAGCCGCCATTATTGGTGGTGGCGTCATTGGCTCAGGCTGGGCGACACGGTTTTTATTAAACGGCTGGGACGTCCGGTTCTTTGACCCGAGTGAAGACGCGGAGCGGATACTACACGCGGTTATCGAGCGCGGACGCGAAGCTATGCCAGCGCTTTGTGATGTTGTCCCGGAAGAAGGAATGCTCACCATTGCGAGCTCAACGGCGGATGCAGTAGCCGGTGCGAGCTACATTCAGGAGTCGACGCCCGAGCGCATCGAAGTAAAGCGCGCGGTGTTGAAAACCATCCAAGCGGATTGCGACGCCGATGCCATTGTTGCCTCTTCAACCTCGGGCTTTATGCCCAGTGAGTTGCAAGAAGGCGCATTACGACCTGAGCAAATTATCGTTTCACACCCCTATAACCCGGTTTACCTGCTGCCGCTGGTTGAGGTCGTGGGCTCGGACAAGGTGTCCAAGGATTTACTCGATCGTGCAAGCGGCTATTTAGAATCGGTATCGATGAAGCCTGTGGTGCTCGGAGCAGAAGTGCCGGCCCACGTAGGCGATCGTCTCCTCGAGGCGCTCTGGCGCGAGGCGCTGTGGCTGGTAAAGGACGGCGTTGCGACAACAGGTCAGATCGACGACATCATTACGCACAGTTTTGGGCTGCGCTGGGCACAGAAAGGCTTATTTGAAACCTACCGTGTCGCCGGTGGCCAAGCGGGAATGAAACACTTTTTGGAGCAGTTTGGTCCCTGTCTCGAATGGCCATGGACCAAGCTCATGGATGTGCCCGATCTGGACGAGGAGCTGATCGATCGTATTGTCGAGCAGTCCGATGAGCAGGCGGCCGGTCGAACTGTGATGCAGCTCGAAAATGAGCGCGATCGGAACTTGGTGGCACTCTTAAAAGCCTTACGCGACGAAGACGCCGCAGCAGGCGCCTTCCTCAACGAGGTCAACCGACGTCACCAGGGCGAGGGATGAGTCAGGCGTCGGGTAACCACAAAAGCACCAATCTACTCTCGTGCTTAAAAGCTGGAGTAAACGCGCGAGCGTTGGGCGAGAGAGGTCACCACGCGCTTGAACGAGAGCTGTGGACGATACATCCGGGCAAGAGCGCGAATAATCAGACCAGAAAGGGCGCATGGCTCGTCAGGATGCAGAGGGCCGTGGCGTGACTGAACGCTCAGCACCCCTGTGGCGACCAACCGCGGAGCGAGTCGCACAAGCTGAGCTCACAAAATTCAGTGAGTTTGTCGCCGAACGATCTCCTGAGATTGATGCATCCACCTACGAAGCGCTACACCAGTGGTCGATAACGAGCACTACTGACTTTTGGCGATGTATTTGGGATTACTCTGATGTCATCGCGAGTCATGAGAGCGACGAAGTCGTTTGTGACTTAGACAAAATGCCTGGCGCCTCGTGGTTTCCCGATGCGCGGCTAAACTTTGCCGAAAACCTGCTTCGTCGGCGTGGTGATCAAACCGCGATTATTTCGCTGCTAGAAAACGGTGCGCGGACTGAGACTTCGTTTGATGACCTCTATCAGCAGGTTGCCGCCATAGCGGCTGCTCTGAGAGCGCGGGGTGTTGCGCCTGGAGATCGCGTCGCAGGGTTTATGCCGAACGTGACCGAGACGGTGGTGGCCATGCTGGCGGCAACCAGTTTGGGGGCTGTGTGGACATCGTGCTCGCCTGACTTTGGTTTTCAGGGAGTGATGGATCGCTTTGGTCAGGTCAAGCCCAAGGTTTTGTTCGCGGCTAATGGTTACTACTACAACGGCCGCGCGCACGACTCGCTCGATAAAGTGCGCCAGATCGCTGAAGAGATCGAGAGCCTCGAGCAGGTTGTTATCGTCGAGATCATTGAGCAGGCGCCTGATTCTGCGGACAGCGGTGGTGTAGCGAGCCATCTAACGGGTCATATAGAGGGACATATAGACGCTCATATAAGCAACGCAGTCCTGTTTTCGGACTGGCAGCGTGAGCACGCGGACGTCACGGAAATCGCGTTTGAGCAACTGCCTTTCGATCATCCGCTTTACATCATGTACTCGTCGGGCACGACAGGCGTACCGAAGTGCATTGTGCACGGCGCCGGCGGCACGCTGATTCAGCATCTAAAAGAGCACAGGCTCCATTGTGATATTGGACCCGAGGATACGCTGTTCTACTTCACGACCTGCGGTTGGATGATGTGGAACTGGTTGGTATCCGGGTTGGCCAGCGGTGCAACACTCGTTCTATATGACGGCTCACCGTTTGCGGACGAGGGTAGGGTGCTGCTCGATGCGATCGACCGAGAGCGGATTACGGTCTTTGGCACCAGCGCCAAGTTCATTTCTGGCATCGAAAAAGCTGGCCTAAAGCCACGCGAGTCGCACGATCTCTCAAGCCTCAAAAGTATTTTGTCGACCGGCTCACCGCTGTCGCATGAGAGCTTTGAATACGTATACCGTGATTTCAAAGCCGATGTGCTGCTGGCTTCGATTGCGGGCGGTACCGACATCATTTCTTGCTTTGTTGGCGGTTGCCCAACGCGCCCTGTTTACACGGGCCAAATCCAATGCCGAGCGCTGGGTATGGCGGTCGAGTTCTGGGATGAGGCCGGTGCACCACTTCAGAATGGTAAAGGCGAGTTGGTCTGTAAGACGGCCTTCCCGAGTATGCCGATCGGCTTTTGGAATGACGACGATGGCGGCAAATACCATCGTGCCTATTTTGCGCAGTTCGATAACGTCTGGTGTCACGGCGATTACGGTGAAATGACAGCCGAGGATGGCGCCATTATCCATGGACGATCTGACGCCGTGCTAAATCCAGGCGGTGTACGCATTGGCACCGCAGAGATTTATCGGCAAGTCGAGAAGCTCGACGCCATCATCGAGAGTATTGTGATTGGGCAGGACTGGGAGGATGACGTGCGCGTTGTTCTGTTTGTCGTGCTTAGAGACGGTGAGGTGCTCGACGACGAGCTCGCTCAGTCAGTACGCACTACCATTCGCCAGAATGCGACGCCGCGTCATGTGCCTACCAAAATTATCCAGGTGGCAGAAATCCCGCGGACGCTAAGTGGCAAGATTGTGGAGCTCGCAGTGAGAGAAGTGGTCCACGGGCGTCCGGTTAATAATGTGGATGCGCTTGCCAACCCTGAGGCGCTTGAGCACTTTGAGGACCTCGCGGAGTTGAAACGCTAAGTCAAACTGATCCGTTCAGTAGGAAGGGTTATCCAAGTGAGTCAGCCACTCGAGCCAGTCACATCGACCCTTAACAGATGACCGTGGCCTCAACACTCCAATGGTAGAGCGACCTCGTAGATCAAACCTTTAAGGTCAGGTGAAAAGGTCAGGTGAGCAGTAGGTCGATCGAGTTGTATGAGAGCTTGTTGGTTGAGCGGCGTTCAGGTCAAGTCAATAATCACTGCATATCGTCCAGTGGTTGGCACCGGCAGTATGCTTGTCCCTTAGGGGTTAGGTCCTCGCAAGTGACAACACGCGCGCCACTGAAGCACTGATTCGCATCACGCGCGAGCGATTGCATCCGGTCGTCTTTAACCTCGAACGTCGCTGGATCAGCACTCTCTACAACATGCTCTAACCAATACACTTGGGAGCGATCTTTGGCGTAAGCACCCCAGAGTATTTCTAAGCTAGCGCGATCGACAGTGTCTAGGCGCTCGGCTTGTACGTAGTAGCACTGGCTATCTACTGCGCGCCACATAGATAAAGGTTTAAAGGTGTCTATGTCGCAAACGTCTAGGCGTTTGTTGCCGGAGTAGAAATCATCCGCATCTCGCGACCATCCATCACCCAAGCGTTTAAATGTTGCGAGGTCTGCGCCTTCCAGCCGTGTGCGGCCGTAAAAGACTTGTGTAACGTCTTGCGCGTAGTTCTCTGTCAGCCGCTTAAAGCTCGCGGGGTCTGCGTGGAGGATAGGAATGTCCCACTCGTAAACCGTGGTCGCGTCCTTCCCGTGTTCAGTACCGATAGCCACGAATGTGTTTGGGTCGGCGTCTTCTAATACCCGCGTGTGATAGCGCATCCCCATGGGATTCCATCGGAAGTAGGTGACTTTGCCGTCAATCACTTCGTAGTAGGAATAGGTGCCGCTGACTGCTTTGAGTGTGCTGGTACAGCCTGTTGAAAGCAAAACAGCCAAGACCATTAATAAGCACGCCGGCGTGATTAGTCTGGTTTTGCGATGTTTCACAAATCGATCGACTGTGTGGTTTCGCCCTTTAGCTCAAATGCTGCAGCTTCGAACGCGGGTGGTCCTAGAAAAGCGCGGGCATTGTTAGAAAAACCGTATTGCTCTTTTGGAATGCCGAAGAAGTTGTTATCCATTTTGTTGTTCAGGTTCACGTCGTGGAAGATGCCAATTGCGTACGTCCCGGGCGGCAACTCGTAAACGTAGGTCACGGAGCCCGGTTCGACCATTTCGATGGTGCCGTCAGTAATACCCGGTGCCGCACCACCTTTTTCGCCACGGTCCGCCTCGAAGGCTTCCGCATTGTCATAAACAGCAACATGAATCTCGCCCGCTTCTTTGATGTTGTTGACGGTAACTGTCAACGTATCTGCCAAAGCGGCGGGTGCTGAGTACAACGCTGCCAGCGAGAGCCCTGTTGTGAGCAGTGTCTTTGTAGCGGATAGGGCTCGGTATGACGCGTCTTTTGAGCCTGCTCTGGAGCGATCTATGGTAAAGAGTGCCTTGCTAAAAAGCGCTGACATTGAAAGCTGGTAAGCAGGTTTGATGTGGCTATTTGGGCACATTGCTTGTACCGTCCGTCCAGGATTTGTCGTGAAGTGCCGAGAGCCTAATATGGAACTCTTGTTTCTGGAAGGTAAACCGATCCCCAGTCATGCGATCACAGCTTTGTTGGCAGTGATTATCGGCGGCATTCAGCTTGCGAGCGCTAAGGGCACTCGGCAGCATCAACTCCTCGGCTACCTCTGGGTGAGCATGATGATGTACGTCTCGATCTCCTCGTTCTTTATCTCGGAGATTAAGTTGTGGGGCGCCTTCAGCCCTATACATCTCTTGAGTGCCTGGACGGCTTTCACGCTCTGCACCGGTGTGTACTTTGCGCGTGTTGGCAACATTAAGGCACATCAATGGAACATGGTGTTGCTCTACGTATTGGCGCTAATTCTTACGGGGCTATTTACGCTTCTGCCCAGTCGCGTGATGGGGCAGATGCTGTTTGGCGGCTAGTGACGCTCGCCTTTAAGTTGCTGTTTTTTGGTTGTAGAGAGTAACTATCCGGAAAGGCGTTGGACTTATCATGCCGTGCATGATTCCTTTTAGGCTTCGCAAACCTCGAGGTTTTAGGTCAGGTTGTCTCGACGATAGCATTCCCAGTTCCAAGCACTCTGTGCAATCTCATCGATGCTGTTGTGCTCTGGAATCCAGCCCAGCTCGCTACGCGCCTTTGCCGAGCTCGCGACCAGTGTGGCCGGGTCACCCTCACGTCGAGGTCCGATGGTGTAGGGGATCTCAGCACCCACGGCTTTCTCGCAAGCGGCGATCACCTCTTTGACGGAATAGCCGTTGCCGTTCCCGAGGTTGAAGGCGTTAAAGCCACTCGATGAGTCCATCTTCTCGATGGCGTCCACATGGGCGCTCGCTAAGTCATCGACGTGGATATAGTCACGAACGCAGGTGCCATCGCTCGTTGGGTAGTCATCACCAAATAACGTCAATGGGTTCCCCGTGCCTGCGGCGGCGCGGAGTGCATTGGGGATGAGATGGGTCTCAGGTTCGTGCCATTCACCAAGGTTAGATTCGTTATTGGCACCCGCCGCGTTGAAATAGCGCAAGCAGGTGGCACTGAATTCCGAGCTTTCACAGACCGCTTGCAGCATCTGCTCGACAACGAGTTTCGTTTGCCCGTAGACATTGATGGGCGCCTTGGGATGCTCCTCATCAATCAAGTCGGAGACGGGGTTGCCAAATATGGCCGCTGTCGAGGAGAACACGAGTCGAGGGATGTCTGCTGCCTGCATGGCGCGTACCAAGTTAGTCGTGCCACCGACATTATTCTGGTAGTACATCGCTGGGTAGTTCTTTGATTCGCCGACGAGAGATCTCGCGGCGAAGTGAAGCACGCCCTCAAAGCCACTGCCTTTGAGGTTTCTAATGAGGTTGGTTTCATCACGAAGATCGACCGAGATCAGTTCGCAGTCTTGAAGCGCCCATTTATGACCTGTGCTCAGGTTATCGAGAATAACCACCTCGTGCCCGTCGTTGAGCAATGCTCTTACGGAATGCGAGCCAACGTAGCCAGCGCCACCAGTGACTAATAACTTCATTCGCGATGCCTTTTTCTGGCTTGTATCAATGCTTACTTCAGAGATCACTTTTAGCGTCTCGAAGTTGCCCTCTGGCTCCCTAACATTCTTTAGGGATCTCTCAACGCAAGTGTCGCGCCTTATTCCGCCAAGCGCTAATTTTTTGTCACTTTCTTAAGATAAAAAAACGGCCCAGTGCTTGCGCAGCGGGCCGCTTCATTTTTCGCGGGTATTAGAGGGTTTAGATTGCCTTCATGCCCGTCATGTAACCGCGGAGTTCTTCACCAATGATCTCAACAGGGTGGTTGCGAATCTCAGCGTTGACTGCAATCAGCGTCTTGTTGTCGACACCGTTGTCGCCGCCCATGCCGCCACCGATCACCTCAGCGCCGAGGCCTGCAACGAAGTCCTTGAGGAGCGGACGCGCAGCTTGGTCGAACAGGTAGTTACCGTATTCCGCTGTGTCTGAGATCACCACGTTCATCTCGTAGAGCTTCTTACGCGCAATGGTGTTCGCAATAAGCGGTGTCTCGTGGAGTGACTCGTAGTACGCCGACTCGTCGATGATGCCCGCTGACACCATGGTCTCGAACGCAAGCTCAACCCCCGCTTTAACCATCGCCACCATCAAGATGCCCTGGTCGTAGTAGGCCTGCTCGTCAATGTTCTGGTCAGTCAGTGGCTGCTCTTCAAACGCTGTTGCGTTAGTTTCAGCGCGCCATGTGAGCAGGTTGATGTCGTCGTTCGCCCAGTCCGCCATCATGGTCTCAGAGAAGTGACCTGACATGATGTCGTCTTGGTGCTTTTCGAAGAGCGGACGAAGAATCTCTTTCATGTCCTCAGCAAGATCGTATGCCTTGATCTTCGCTGGGTTGCTCAGGCGATCCATCATGTTAGTGATGCCGCCGTGCTTAAGACCCTCAGTGACAGTCTCCCAGCCGTTCTGAACCAGCTTGGCTGCGTAGCCAGGCTCGATGCCGAGTTCAACCATACGGTCAAAGCATAGGATAGAACCTGTTTGGAGCATGCCGCAGAGGATGGTCTGCTCACCCATAAGGTCAGACTTCACTTCAGCAATGAACGAAGATTCGAGAACACCTGCGCGGTGACCGCCCGTGCCGGCTGCATACGCTTTTGCAAGCTCGAAACCTTCCCCATTTGGATCGTTCTCGCGGTGAACCGCGATCAAGGTGGGGACACCAAAGCCGCGGAGGTACTCTTCACGTACCTCGGTACCGGGGCACTTAGGCGCAACCATGATGACAGTGATGTCTTCACGAACCTTCATGCCTTCTTCAACGATGTTGAAGCCGTGTGAGTACGACAGACAAGCGCCGTGCTTCATAAGTGGCTGAACTGTATCAACCACGTCGGTGTGCTGCTTGTCAGGGGTTAGATTTAGAACCATATCCGCCTGAGGGATGAGGTCTTCGTAGGTGCCAACCGTGAAACCGTTTTCAGTCGCGCGAAGATAAGAAGCGCGCTGCTCAGTAATTGCTGCCTCGCGAAGCGCGTAGGAAACATCTAAGCCGCTGTCGCGAAGGTTCAAACCTTGGTTAAGACCCTGTGCACCACAACCGATGATGACGATCTTTTTGTCCTTAATGGCCTCGACGCCGTTGGAAAACTCTTCTGGCTCCATGAAACGGCACTTGCCAAGTTCTTCCAGCTGCACGCGTAAGGGCAGGGTGTTGAAGTAGTTGCTCACTAGGGACTCCTCGTCTCGAAATTCAATGTGGTGCTTTTAATCTGGTGTTCATACGGGGCGCATAATGTAGTGGTTGACGAGGCTGGCGTAAATGTTAGGACCGCACAAAGCGCGTTAATCGACTGAAATCTTGGATATTTCACGTCTTTTCATCACAAAAATTTCACCGAGCTCTTTCGAAGTTAGTAGAGAGCGGCCCTATTTCGAAAAGATGCCGCATATACCTCTCTACACAAGTAGGGTGATGGGGCCTGAGTTATCTTACCGGGTGTGCCGGTGATTACACCTGGTTAACCGCGAATTTCTGTTTCCCCGCTTTCATTTGAGCAATGCAATAGATAATTTATTTGACATATATAAGGATATCTTTATATGTTTATTGAATATTATTAATGATGGATCCAAGCCATGGCAATTCCACGCGTTTCATTTGAGTTTTTCCCTCCTAAGACGCCCGCGGGTTTACAAGGGCTGATGCAAGTTGCAGACCGTTTGAGAGCGTTCGATCCCGAGTTCGCCTCCGTGACCTATGGCGCGGGAGGGTCCACTCAAGAGACCACCGCCAATGCGGTTCGCTCGCTACGCGCGTCGCTCGGATTAGACGTTGCGCCTCACCTCACCTGTGTTGAGGCCACTCGCGAGGAGACGTTGGCCATAGCGCAGTCATACGTTGACAGCGGTGTTCGTAAAATCGTCGCCTTGCGGGGCGATCCCCGTGATGGCGTTTCTGGAACCTATAAGCCGCATCCAGATGGCTTCGCTTACGCATCAGATCTTGTAGGCGGCTTGAGCGCTTTTGCAGGCCTCGATATTTATGTTTCGGCCTACCCGGAGAAACACCCCGCGGCGTCTTCTTTGGATTTCGATATTGAGGTGTTGAAGGCGAAGCAGCAAAACGGAGCCACTGCGGCGGTAACGCAGTTCTTCTTTAACAACGATGACTTTCTGAGATATCGCGACAAGGCGCATGCAGCAGGTGTCAGTATTCCTCTGATTCCTGGAATCATGGTGCCGGAGAATATAGAGGGCGTTTGTCGGTTTGCTGCTGCGTGCGGTGCGTCGGTTCCTGGGTCACTGCTCGAGAGGTTCACGGGACTGAACGATGACGCGGAGACGCGTCGTCTCATCGCAACGCATTTCTCGATCGAGCAATGTGAGGCATTGGGCGCAGAGGGTGTCGATCAGTTTCATTTTTACACGCTTAATAAGTCGGAGAGCGTTTATGCGATCTGTCATGCGCTCGGCCTGAGGTCGTCATTAAGCGAGGCCGCCTAATGTCTGTTTGGAATCGCAGCAGCCGCATTGAGTGGCTTAAAAAGTCGTTGAGCGAGCGAATCGTGCTTCTCGACGGTGGGATGGGGACGATGATTCAGCAGGCGGGGCTTTCTGAGTCAGATTACAGAGGCGACGAGTTTGCTCATTGGTCCTTCGACCTTAAAGGTAATAACGATCTCCTCACGTTGACGCAGCCGTCGTTAATCGCCCAGATACATCGGCAATACTTGGCTGCAGGATCAGATATTATCGAGACCAACACGTTTAATACCAATGCGCCCTCAATGGGTGACTACGGTATGACAGACTTAGTTGCTCGCTTAAATAAAGAAGCCGCGCAGCTTGCGCGCGCGGTTTGTGACAAAGCCGAGACGGCGGACGTACCAAAGTTGGTTGCGGGCGTGTTAGGTCCAACAAATCGAACGGCGTCGATTAGTCCCAAGGTTGAGGATCCGAGCTTTCGCAACATCACATTCGACGAGCTGGTAGATACGTATTCCACGGCAACCCGAGCGTTGATGGATGGAGGCGCGGACCTCATTCTCGTTGAAACCATCTTCGATACGTTGAACGCAAAAGCAGCGCTGTATGCGATTGACGTTGTTTCAGAGGAGCTAGGTGAACTGATAGAGATCATGATCTCTGGAACGATTACCGATGCCTCAGGACGAACGCTATCCGGGCAAACCACTGAATCATTTTGGTACAGCGTGCGTCACGCAAACCCAATCTCGGTCGGATTAAATTGCGCTTTGGGTCCGGCGGAGTTGAGGCCTTTCTTGAGAGAGCTTGCCGATGTTGCCGATACGCATGTGTCGGCCCACCCAAATGCAGGCTTGCCGAATCAATTTGGTGAGTACGATCTCACCACCACCGAAATGGCAGATATTGTGGCTGAGTACAGCGCCTCAGGGCTCGTGAATATCGTCGGAGGTTGTTGCGGTACAACGCCTGATCACATTGCTGAAATTGCCGCTCGCGTGAAGGGTCATCAGCCAAAGCCATTAAGTGTGAAGCCGCGCGTCATGCGTTTATCAGGCTTGGAGCCTTTCGTCGCTGACGACGCCAAAGGTTTTATTAATATCGGTGAGCGCACAAACGTTACGGGCTCGGCACGCTTCAAGAAATTGATTCTCGAGGACGATTTAGAGACGGCTTTGGAGGTTGCGCGGCAACAAGTTGAGAACGGTGCTCAGATTATCGATATCAATATGGACGAAGGGCTCCTCGACTCAGAGGGGGCGATGGTTCGTTATCTAAACCTACTTGCGTCTGAACCCGACATTTCGCGTGTTCCCATAATGATCGACTCGAGTAAGTGGGACGTGCTGAAGGCTGGCATGAAATGCGTTCAGGGTAAGGGCGTCGTGAATTCAATCTCGCTCAAAGAGGGCGAGGCCTCGTTTATTGAGCAAGCAAGAGAGATTAGGCGATATGGATTTGCTGTCGTTGTCATGGCCTTTGATGAGACAGGGCAGGCGGATACGCGCGATCGAAAGGTCGAAATCTGTAAGCGTTCCTATGAAATCCTCACACGAGAAGTTGGCTTTCCGCCTGAGGATATTATTTTTGACCCTAATATCTTCGCTGTCGCAACGGGTATTGAGGAGCACGATAACTACGCCAAAGATTTCATTGAGGCGTGCGGGAAGATTCGAGAGGTATGTCCGCACTCGATGACATCGGGTGGCCTCTCCAATGTCTCATTTTCGTTCCGCGGCAATAACCCTGTCCGTGAGGCGATGCACTCGGTATTTTTGTATCACGCGATTCGAAACGGCTTGAACATGGCGATTGTTAACGCAGGGCAGTTGGCCATTTACGCCGACATTGACCCGGAGCTCCGAGATCTGGTCGAAGACGTTGTTTTGAATCGGCGCAGTGACGGGACGGATCGTTTGGTCGACAGAGCACCTGCGTTCGCTAATAGCGGTGAAGAGGTGGTTGAGTCACTTGCCGAATGGCGATCAAAGCCTGTCAAAGAGAGACTGGAATACGCCTTGGTGAATGGTATTGATCAGTATGCGGTGGAGGACACAGAAGAAGCTCGACTAAACAGTGCACGGCCGCTCGATGTCATCGAGGGACCACTGATGGATGGTATGAACACCGTTGGCGATTTATTTGGCGCCGGCAAAATGTTTCTGCCGCAGGTGGTGAAATCGGCGCGTGTCATGAAAAAAGCAGTTGCCCACTTAGTGCCGTTTATTGAGGCCGAAAAAGCCGAGTCTGGCGAGTCATCTGAGCAGGGCACGATCATCATGGCCACCGTGAAGGGGGATGTTCATGACATCGGCAAAAACATCGTGGGTGTCGTGCTGCAGTGCAATAACTACAAGGTTATTGATCTTGGTGTCATGGTGCCGACTCAAGCGATTTGGGATGCAGCAAAAGAGCACAATGCCGACATAATCGGGTTGTCAGGCTTGATTACGCCCTCGCTTGACGAAATGGTGACCGTGGCCGCCGAAATGGAACGCCAAGGTTTTGATATTCCACTTTTGATTGGTGGTGCAACGACCTCACCTGCGCACACCAGTCTCAAAATTGAGCCAAGCTACTCCGGTGACACGGTTTACGTGAAGGATGCGTCGCGTGCTGTGGGCGTCGCCGCCAAATTACTCGGTGAGCAAAAGGAGGCTTTTTCAGCGGAGCTAAAACGCGATCATGAGGCGAAGCGCGCTTCCTATGCCCACAAAAAAACTGCGCCAATGTTGTCTTTCGAGGAAGCGGTTGCTCGCCGTGACAAGCTAGAGTTTACGCCCGAGGTGATACAAAAGCCTGCGCAGCTTGGTGTACACGTTCTCGATGATTATCCCCTCGCTGTACTCGTGGACACCATTGACTGGATGCCGTTCTTTAACGCGTGGGAGTTCAGCGGGCGATTCCCGGATATTTTGAATGATCCCATCAAAGGTGTTGAAGCGAAGAAGCTATTCAACGACGCGCAGGCGATGCTCGAGAGGATCATCGACGAAAACTGGCTTCAGGCACGAGCAATGTATGGGCTGTTTCCTGCTTACAGCAGAGACAACCAGATAGTGATTCTTGATCCGCAGTCTTACGAACCGCTTGAGACAACACACTGGCTTCGCCAGCAAAAGCCCATGCCCGACGGTAAGCCGCAGTTGTGTTTGTCCGATTTCATTGCACCCGAGTCGGAAAGCGTCCGCGATTACATTGGTGCATTCGCTGTGACGGCGGGCCACGGGATCGATGCGCACGTAAAACGATTCGAAGAGGCCCACGATGACTACTCTGCGATCATGCTCAAAGCCTTGGCGGATCGACTGGCCGAGAGCTTTGCAGAACACCTACATCGGCGGGTGAGAACCGAGTTTTGGGGCTATGCGGCCGATGAGACGCTAGACAACAACCAGCTGATTAGAGAGCAATACCGAGGTATACGTCCTGCCCCAGGTTATCCAGCCTGTCCTGACCATCGGGAGAAGGAGACGCTATTCAGACTGCTTGATGTTGAGAAAAATACGGGAATCGCGCTTACCGAAAGTATGGCCATGACGCCTACCGCATCCGTATCGGGGTTCTATTTTGGGCACCCCGATGCGCGATACTTTAATCTTGGGAAGATCACCAATGACCAACTAATAGCGTATTCAGAGGCACGAAGCGAACCTCTTGCTGAGGCACAGCGCTGGTTGGCTCCTGTCCTCGCTGATTAGCCGCTCGACTGCATCGCAAGTTATATTAATCGGGCTGCGCCCAGTGTCTTGCACTTGCGCGGCCTACTTCCTCGGGTCTCTTTCAGAGATGCCGTTTTGTTTAGGCGCCTTCGGTGTTGTGAATATGACCGCAAATTATCTTTGTCCACGAAGAACTTGAGACGTGAGTAAGACTCCAAGTCGTATAGCATTCGATGCGGTTCACGTGCTGCATATTTATTGGAACCTAAATGAAGGCGTGAGGAGCGCACGAAAATGCTAGCAAGGCCTCCTCACCAGCAACGACCTCTGAATGCTAGTCGAGCTCATAGGTCACAGTAATCGGAAAAGAGAAAGCGAATATGTTGAAAAAGCCCTGGCAGGATTATCCCCAGATAGCCTCTTCAGAGATAACCCCAGAGTCGGTGTGGGTCAATCGTCGTAATCTCATGAAAGCCGCGGCCGCAGGCGCAGGGCTTGCTGCGACAGGTGAGACGCTGGCGCAACCAAAAGAGCCAAAGGCACTTTCTTTTTTACCTGCAGCCGTCGATACCGCCCTCAAAGCCACCGAAGAATTGACCCCGTACGAGGCAGCAACGACGTACAACAACTTTTATGAGTTCGGTACCAACAAGTCAGACCCTGCGCGCTATGCGGATAGCATGACTACCGACCCGTGGGATATCAAAGTCGGTGGGCTGGTTAATAAGCCCGGAAAATTGAACCTAGAAGATATAATGAGCGGCTTCGACTTAGAAGAGCGCATTTACCGTTTCCGCTGCGTTGAGGCCTGGTCAATGGTGGTGCCTTGGATTGGCTTTCCGTTGTCAAAGTTGCTCGAACGTTTCGACCCAAAGGCGGAAGGCAAATACGTCGAGTTTAAAACGCTCTACCGACGCAGTGAGATGCGCGGTACGCGTTCGTTCACGTCCATCATTGATTGGCCCTATCGGGAAGGGCTACGTATGGATGAGGCGATGAACCCTTTAACACTTATGACAGTCGGTCTGTACGGAAAAACGCTGCCAAATCAGAGCGGAGCGCCGCTCCGACTGATCGTTCCATGGAAATACGGATTCAAAAATATCAAGTCGATTGTTGAGATCAATGTGACGGACCGCCAGCCCATGACGAGTTGGCAGGAGCTTGCACCTCAGGAATACGGCTTCTACGCGAACGTGAACCCTGAGGTGAGTCATCCGCGCTGGTCGCAGGCTTACGAGCGTCGGTTGCCTTCCTCATTGTTTAATCCCAATCGCATCAAGACCCAAATGTTTAATGGCTATGGCGAGCAAGTCGCGAGCATGTACAAAGGAATGGACCTTGCCCGCTACTATTAACGAAGGCAGTGCAGGAAATGAAAGCAGTGCAGGCGGTGGTCGGTCTTGGTGGGAGATACCGGCACGTTGGAACCCGGCTGCGCGGGCTTTTTTCTTCTCTCTGTGCTTGGTTCCATTTTTTGCGCTCAGTAACGCCGTTATTTCAGACTCGCTTGGTCCCGACCCTGCCGAGCATTTGATGCACGTCACGGGCGAATGGGTCATGCGTTTTATGGTGTTGGTGCTCGCAGCGACACCACTCGCACGGTGGGGTTGGCCGCGCCTTGCGCGATATCGCCGGATGCTGGGTTTATATGCCTGGTTTTACGCCACGTTGCATTTACTCGTCTTTGCTCAGGTCTACATAGGGTGGAATGGTGAGATCCTTCTAGAAGAACTTGCTGAGCGTCCTTATGTGTTGGTCGGCTTTCTCGCTTGGCTCATCCTTGTGCCATTGGGAATTACGTCGGCTGACAGCATACGTCGCAAGATGGGGCGAAATTGGCGAAAGCTCCACAAGCTGACCTATGCGGTGGCTATTTTGGGATGGCTGCACCTGCTCTGGCTGTCTCGATCCGATGTCGGTGAAGCAGTGGTCTATGGGGTGGTATTTGTGTTCCTTTTTGTACTTCGGATTCGAGGGAAAGGGTTTCTTTCGCGCGCTGTGTAGCGCCGACTTTGTCGCCAGCCTGCGTATGACGACTACTCAACTTATCGATTACGTACCGCGTTGGGGTCCTGTCGCTTTTGTTGCAATGTGCAAATGCCCTAAAGAAAAATCCGTTGCTGCCGCGTATTTGTAACAAAGGCATGAAAGTATAGAAGCTGCAGGGACAGGCGACTGGGAGCTTGTCCGCAAGATTCTTTGAATACTTGCCAATGTAACAGTCTAGAGACGCGCGTTAATGAGTTTTACCGATCGATTAGGATTCACCGTTGCCCAAGCAGTTGCTGCTTGGCTACTGGTGCTCTTGATCGGTGGTGCCGCGGGTGTTGTTGCGATGCTGCTCTGCCATTACTTGCTCACCTTCGGTGGCGAGGACAGTGCTAATAAGCACGGCATCTCTAAGGTGAGTGCTACTCGACTGGGCGGGGTCGCCATTGTCGCCTACATGCTTATGCACCTTGGCTACCAGCTGAAGCTTGGCGTTTACACGCCGAGCCTTGAGCAGACGCTGTTGATGATGACGTGCCTAGCCTTCTTTGTGCTGGGTGTGTTTGAGGATTTAAAAGGCAGCTTATCGGCGAGAGTGCGATTTCTGTCCATGTTGGCGATTGGGTCGGCGACTATGCTCTTCGCTCCAAGTTTGGCTCTTGAGCCCGTGGGTATTATTTGGGTCGATGTGCTTTTGACCTCTTCTTATTTAAGTGCTGTGGCATTTTCTGCGCTCTGTATCGCTTTCATTCCCAACGCGTTTAACACTGCCGACGGTGCCAACGGTTTGGTGGGTGGTGTGAGTGCAATAGCGCTTGCAGCGTTTGCAATGGTCTCAACGGCCGACTTAGTGCCATTTATCTCAGCGGCGTTCGTTGGTTGTCTCTTATTTCTGGTCTTCAATCTGATAAGTGGTCGGTTCTTTTTGGGTGATGGTGGTGCGTATTTCTTAGGCGCGCTCTGTGGGCTGAGTATGATCGTCGTAAGCAACAGCTCGGACGTATCCGTTTGGTGGCTTTTGGCTCTCGTGTTCTACCCGGCTGCGGATCTGCTTTGGAGTATGGCAAGACGGCTCCGTCACGGCGCATCGCCCTTCGCGCCCGACAATCAACATTTCCACAATTTATTGTTTGCTTACATGGACTCCAGCGAGCGACATGGCTCGGCGGTAAATACTCTACCCGGCGTATCGATAGCGCTCCTTTTCTCAGGCTTACCGGCTCTTTTGACTTTTACTGGGGTCTGGGCAGTTCAAGACGGTGTCTGGTTGGTGTGGGTTTGCTGCCAGTGGCTCGTTTATGGCGTAGGCTGGAAATATTTGAGCGATCGGCTGTGTGCTTTGCCGAGTGCTGCCAAGCAAATGTGACAAAGTAATGGCGGATTTGAAAAAAAAAGCGCGCTATCACTTACATGTATTACTAGAAGCATATGATAATAAGGCCTTGACCTTGCGACCAGATGGGTGCATAACTTTTGTTAGCACGGATTTGTCGACGTAACCTTCCCATTACACGACAGGGAGAGCATCTTGAAATTCACAACCAAACGATCAGTAGCAACGACACGCGCTTTGATGTCTGCGGTCATCTCGACCCAACTCATCGCGGGACAAGTGTATGCGCAAACTGAATCTGCGGGTGCTGCAACACCGGCAGGAAGTGCGGGCGCAGGCGCCTCAGCTCCTGCAGCCGGTGGTGCTGCAGGCAGCGCAGCAGGTTCAGCTGGCGCTGGCGCAGCAGCAGGTGCGCCCGGCGCTGCGGGAACTGTTGCGGGCGCGGTCTCAGCCGTTGGCGCAGCCATTGCAGGCGCTGGTGTGGTTGGTGTTATTGGTGCGGCTGTTGTAGCGGCGGCAGTTGTCAACGAAGTAACGGATGATGACCCTGACCCTGACCCTGACCCTGAGCCACAGCCAGAACCTGAACCTCAGCCTGAACCGGAACCCGAACCGCAGCCTGAACCGGAACCCGAACCGCAGCCTGAACCGGAACCCGAACCTCAGCCGGAGCCTGAGCCTGAGCCGGAACCCGAGCCAGAACCGGAACCCGAACCTCAGCCGGAGCCTGAGCCTGAGCCAGGTACAGGTACTACGACTACGGGAACTACTACGACTGGTACAACGGGCACGAGTGGCACTTCCGGTACAAGCGGTACGTCTGGTACATCCGGAACCTCTGGAACATAAATTCAGACCATATGCTAAATGGAAAGGGGAGGATGCTCCCCTTTTTTGTTTCTCGATTTCAGGTGGCGATCATTGGGTTTACTTAAGCACCCTAAACGAAACCATAAATGTCTCGTGCCGCTCGCCGTAGTATCAATGTCTTGGCTGTGTAGTTCGGCGCTGGCCAGTGATTATGGCACGACCGGACTTATTGATATCCCCACTGCACGCATGCAGCCCGATGGCACACTGACCGCAACGGCAGCGTTTGATGGTCGTCATCGACAGTTCGCTTTGTCTTATCAGATAGCTCCGTGGCTTGAGGGAACATTTCGGTATACAGGATTTGATGAATTCTCCTACTGGGATCGCAACTATGAGGTCAAGGCGCAACTGTGGGATGAAAATCTATTTTTACCGGCAGTGGCGTTTGGAATTCGCGACGCTGTGGGAACTGGTGTTTTCGGGTCTGAATATCTGGTCGCAACGAAAGGGATAGGGCAATTAGACGTTAGTTTGGGTGTGGGATGGGGTAGGCTTGCAGGCAATGGCGACCTTACAAATCCTGCGCGCTTGCTTTCTGATCGATTTGACCAGCGACGAACCTCCCAGATTTTTGGTGTTGATGGCACTGGGGATAGAGGCAATGGTGGAGAGGTGTCGTTCGGTGACTTTTTCTCCGGACCTGAAATTGGACTGTTTGGGGGTTTACAGTACGTGCTCCCCGAGTATCCGTTAACTGTCCTTGTTGAGTATAATCCGGATCGCTACGCATTTGACCGCCGGAATGGAAGTTCGCTGCCCTCTTCGTCGATATCCTATGGCATTAAATGGACAGCATTTCCGGGTGTTGAGATTGCTGCATCACACCAGCATGGCGACGAGGTCGGGTTGGCGATCGAGTTTTCACTGGATTCATTATCAGACCCTATACGTCCAACTGATCGTGATTTCATATCGAGTTACTACCTACCACAAAATAAATTACCTCCACAGATTCAAAAGGAGCGCTGGTATTCACGGCTCTTATACGATGTTGAGAGAAGCGGTTTGTTACTGGTTGAGGGAACGCTTTCTCAGGACCAGCAACAAGCTCAATTGGTGGTAGGGAATGCATCCCTAGCTTTGTGGAGCGATGCGATTGGGGACTTAACAGCAATGGCTGATCTTCATCTGCCTCCATCTGTCAGAACTATCTTTTTTGTGGTGGAGGATGGGGGGCATCGTACCGCGACCATCGTTGTACCTCGACCCTCGAGTTCTTACAAGGCCGACGCCGCAACGCATTTGAGCCGTATAAGAGTACTGTCGGGAAGGACCCTCGAGGATCCACAGCACCGCACCAGTTTCGTGACGGGCAAACTCAATACGGAGCTAAACCTTAAGAGCCGCTTTCAACTATTTGATCCGGACGACCCCGCTCGCTATCAGGTATATGCAGACCTATTTGCGGAATACTCACTGAGCTCTCATTGGGCAATTCGTGCTTCGCTCGCACTCAACCTTGAAAACAATTTTGATGAGAGTTTGCGCCAGAAGTCTGATTCGGTATTGCCAAAAGTGCGATCTGACATTGTCAAATATCTCAATCAGGGGGAGAGCGGTTTAGAAAAACTGATTGTAGAGGGGCGGAATACCTATGGCCGCTCTATTCACTACCGTGCGTTTGCCGGTGTCTTGGAAGAAATGTTTTCGGGCGTTGGTGGAGAAGTTCTCTACTGGCCGTCAAAGTCTCGATTAGCCTTTGGTGCAAGCATTGCTTACGCGAAACAACGCGATTTTGATCGGAGTCTTAAACATCTTGATTACGATGTGATGACGGGTCACCTGAGCGCCTATTGGGCTACACCTTTTTACAATTACGATGTTGCAGTTCATGTAGGTCGGTACCTCGCTAAAGATACCGGTGCTACTTTGGAAGTGCGCCGTACCTTCAGGAATGGCTGGCAAGTAGGTGTGTGGGCGACGCTGACCGATGTTCCTTTCGAGGATTTTGGCGAAGGGTCCTTTGACAAGGGTATGTATTTTCAGCTCCCATTGGATACGATTTTCGGTGGCGCCACTCGTTCCAAGCTTGGTACACGGATACGTCCGATCCAACGAGATGGTGGTCAGAGGCTAGAGGGTTACTCTGGCAATATATTCTGGGATCTACGAGAAGCAAGATACGACGCATTTCAGATTGATGAGAGACTGCTTCCATGAGTAGATATTTCTTACTTCTCTCGGCTATTACTTTGTCTTTGATGCTACAAGCTTGCGCGGTACGTGTCCCGCAAGTTGAAGCTGCCATACATCAGCTACAGAGGATGGCTGACCCGAAGGAAGAAGCTAGAGCGGCTGTTTGGCTTGCTTCGTTCAATAGCCAGGGTGCCGTCTTAACACCTTATGTCGCTGGCGGATATACCGTCTTCGCAAACGACGTAGGTGATGCGATTGCATTTGATGGCTGGGTTGTTCGATCAGTTTTGGGCTTTGGGAAACAAGCCTCGCTATCAATATCCGATGAGGGTTGGGATAGGTCCTCGGTGTCTAATTCGATGCGATTTACAGCCACTTGCTCGGAGTGGCAAAAAGAAGGTTTCAGGGAAGGCTATGAATGGCGTCAGATTTGTGGGATTAATGGCCATGAGACTGTTATCCGTATTGACGGGACTGGTAGCATCACCAGCATAAGGCAAGCATTTGGTGGTGATCTTGGCACGCTAACACTGAATTTGCGGCGCTAATCAGAAAAAGGAAATGTTGTGATACGTAATCTAATTAAGCGAGTCATCCAGCTCTGCACTTTTATTTTAACGCTGTTCTATGCTCCTGCTTTGTTTGCACAAGCATTGCCAGCGGGTGTCACCCCGCAAATGGCTCAGCAGCTTCAAAACATGTCGCCTGCTCAGCAGCAGGCTTTGGCTAAACAATTCGGTATCGAACTACCAGGTTCTTCTTATGCTACCTCAGGTGCCGGTGACTCTTCACTGGGTGAGGTTGGGCAGCAGCTTGAGCAAATGGGTATGAGCGAGGAGGAGTATATAGAGGGCGAGCTTGAGGAAGTTGCTCAGGAGGGCGCCGCAACGCAACTGTTGGAGCGCTACGGCGTATCACTTTTTGACAGAGATGTATCCACTTTCGCGCCAACAGACGATGCCTTGGTTCCTGATGAGTACCGATTGGGCGTTGGCGATCAGCTGGTCGTTCAGCTTTTTGGTAAAGAAAATGCGACCTATACACTGGCCGTAGGCCGAGACGGGAGTATTAACTTTCCGAAACTTGGTGCGATCACCATTACGGGACTGACTTTTGAAGACGCGAGAAATCTGATTGACACGCGCGTTAGTCAGCAGTTGATTGGTGTTGAGGCTGTGATGACTTTGGGGAGGTTGAGAGCTATTGGCGTCTTCATGGCGGGTGAAGTTCGCGTTCCTGGAGCTTACTCAGTTAGTGCCTTGACCACAGTGACGCAAGCGCTCTTTCAAGCTGGCGGCGTTACGGATATCGGTTCACTTCGAAATATTCAAGTGCGCAGGGCTGGCAAAATAGTTACGACTTTTGATGTCTATGATTTGCTTATGCGTGGTGATCCCTCTGGTGACATCCGACTGCAATCTGGCGATGTGTTGTTTGTGCCGACCATTAAATCTGTGGTTGAAATAAGAGGTGAGGTTAGGCGCCCCATGGGCTATGAGCTTGTGGGTGATGAGACCGTTGCGGACCTTATTAAGATGGCTGGTGGTTTTACAAAAGAGGCTTTTGCTGAGCTCGCTGTATTAGTCAGAACCTCTCTTGAAGGAGGCTTGCCGACCGCAAAATCCGTGAATTTGCTGGAATCAAAGATTGCGTCTCTCTCGTTGCGAGATGGAGATATTCTTCAGGTGCCAACAACAGGAGACACGCTCGCAAATGGTGTCAGTGTAAAGGGCGCGGTCTATCGGCCCGGCTCTTTCGGTTGGAAGCCCGGTATGCGCGTCTCGGATCTTATCGGTAATGCCGAGCGCGATTTGCTTCCGACAGCCGACCTAACGTACTCGCTAATTGTCAGAGTAAAAAACGAGCTTCTGGACATCGAGGTTTCGCAATTCAGCTTGATCGATTCATTGCTCCAACCAGGCTCAGACAAAGACCCACTTTTAAATGTGAGAGACCAGATTCTAGTTTTTGCTGTTCCTGACCTTGAAGAAGTTGCAGCAAGCGAATTTGCTAGGCAAACACTGCTGGCGCCTGTTTTACAGAAATTACGACTTCAAGCCAGAGAGGGTGAGCCCACGCTTGCTGCTACAATTTCTGGGGCGGTAAAGGCGCCAGGTCAATATCCAATTCTTGAAGATTATGGCGTGGACGATATGGTGCGCGCTGCAGGAGGGTTGCTCGAGTCAGCTGACTTAGGTACTGCCGAATTACGCCGCACCGTAACCAGCGCGAGCGGCGCGATATACTATAGATATATCGACGTGAATTTTGATAGTTCGGGCGAAGTGACAACCGATACCCAGCTCCAAAGCAGAGACATTGTTACAGTTCGGGAAATTCCCGACTGGAACAGAGAGGACACCATAAGCGTTCGCGGAGCGGTTTTGTTTCCGGGTAAGTATGTGATCTCGCCGGGGGAGACTATTTCTTCCGTCATTGAGCGTGCAGGTGGCCTCACTGATCTTGCCTTCCCCGAGGGGGCGATCTTTAACCGAGTCGTTATCGCACGCCGGGAGGCTGAAAGGGCGCAAGCGTTTGCAGCAGATATCCGGCAAACTTACGCGTCACGGCTTTTAACTGAAGAAACGACGTCCACGGGGCTTCAAGAAGTGCTTCTTATTACCGAACAACTTGAGACTTTCGAAGGGCAAGGTAGATTGCTTATTGACCTTCCTGCCGCGCTCTCCGGAGCTGCTGAATCTGACTATGAAGTAGAGGACGGAGATGAACTAATCATTCCCCGTTCTAGTGATACCGTCTCAGTGGTGGGTGAAGTACGGCAACCCGCTACACATATTTTTCGAGCTGGGCTTTCCGTGGAAGACTACATATCACTGAGTGCTGGAGTCACCCCAAGATCTGATGAGTCGGCTATTTACATTGTCCGGGCAAATGGATCGGTTTTGACTCTTGACTCTAGCTGGTGGCGTTTTTCAGAGGCCGGGACGCAAGCGCTTAGGCGTGGTGACTCCATTGTGGTACCAGTGGACTCGCAGCACAAAGAATCGCTTGCGCAATGGCGCGAGGTGACGCAGATTATCTACCAAGGTATGGTCTCTGTTGCTGCACTGGCCAACCTATAAGTTTCGATCTTCTGGGGGCAACTATGATGAATGATACGCAAGGTGGCTACAGCCAGGCACCAATAGAGGATGAAATAGACCTTAAAGAGTTGTTCATGGTCCTTTGGTCGGGAAAGTTGTTGATTTCAGCGGTGACTGGCCTTGCGGCAGCTATGTCTTTGGTCGTTGCTTCCTCACTCCCAAACATCTATTCGGCGAGCGCACTGCTAGCACCTGCCGAAAGCTCGGGCGGCGGTCTTTCTGGTCTCATGAAACAATATGGTGGCCTCGCGAGCTTGGCCGGTGTCTCGCTCCCTGGTGGTGAAGAAGGATCACGCGCACAGCTGGGCATGCAGCTCATGAAATCGCGCGGTTTTATTGGCGATTTTGTTGAGCGACGAGACATTCTTCCGGAGCTGATGGCCGTTGAGTCCTGGGACGCGGCGTCTGGCAATGTTATCTTCGATGCCGAGCGCTACGAAGCAGGGGCCAAAACATGGCTCCGCGAGGTTGAGCCTCCCAAATCCGCAAAGCCATCTGCACAGGAGGCCCACAAGGCATTTTTGGAGGTGCTTGGTGTTTCTCAAGATAAGCAAACGGGTTATGTGAGGGTATCGATTGATCATCAGTCTCCGATTGTTGCTGCGCAGTGGGTTCATTGGCTCGTTGAGGATGTGAATGCAGCGGTTAAGGCTCAAGATGTTACCGAAGCCAAGAAATCCATCGAGTATTTAAAACAGCAGGTGGTTAATACGTCACTGGCCGATCTTCAGGCCATGTTCTTTGAGCTAATCCAGTCTCAAACTGAGACTGTTATGCTGGCTGAGGTTCGCCCCGAGTACGTCTTTAAGACCATCGACCCCGCTGTTGTTCCCGAAGAAAAGAGTAAACCCAGGCGTGCACTGATCGCTGTCTTGGGCACTGTTTTGGGGGGCATGCTGGGT
Organism: gamma proteobacterium HIMB55; assembly: GCA_000227505.4. Lineage (NCBI taxonomy): Bacteria > Pseudomonadati > Pseudomonadota > Gammaproteobacteria > Cellvibrionales > Halieaceae > gamma proteobacterium HIMB55. Next base: position 440,132 of record AGIF02000001.1, read on the forward strand.
GTGGTTATCGTCCTTATACGGCACTACGCACAGTCTGATTCTGAAGTCTGAGCTCGGACTATAGGCTTGGTAATTGATCAATGTCGTACTAGTGCGTGAGCAACCGTCACCTTTGCGGCTTTTCCTGACAAATCTGACAATAAATCATTGATCGTTCAAATGGTAAACACTGTTTTCTGATAGTGTTCACCATATGAACGACGAGCTTGGAATTAACCGGTCATCTCTAAATACAGGAGTACGAGACGAGTTGCGGCTCCGTGTGCTTCGTGCCTTGGAGGCAAATCCCGAGCTGAGCCAGCGACAGTTAGCAGCTAAGCTCGGCGTATCTTTGGGTGGTGTTAACTACGCCCTGAAGGCGCTCGTCGAGCGTGGCTTTGTTAAGGCCGGCAACTTTCGAAAGTCAGGCAGCAAGTTTGCTTATTTATATATGTTAACCCCCCAGGGGGTTGCCGAAAAGGCATCGCTAACAACCGCGTTCTTGGGTCGAAAGCTTGAGGAATACGACGTGTTGAGGCAGGAAATTGAGGTTCTAAAGAGTGAGGTTTGTTCGGCGGAGGCGACCGATTCGTGCAAAGCGGTAGGTTGTGACGAGGATCCTTATTAAAATGTCAGGAGATAAGGAGCGTGGATCCGCATGTCTGAGAAACCAAAAGTAACGGTCGTTGGATCAGGTTATGTGGGTATGTCCCTAGCCGTGTTACTAGCGCAGCACAATGACGTCATAATCCTCGATATAGACCCTGTTCGCGTCGATCAGGTAAATAACAAGAATTCTACGGTTGCCGACACTGATATAGAGATTTTCTTAAAGGAGCGAACGTTGAGCTTGTCGGCGACGCTGGATGTTGATGAGGCGTACTCAGGTTCGGATTTCGTAGTTGTTGCTACACCTACCAACTACGACCCTGACACAAACCAGTTCGACACTGGGTCAGTTGATGTTGTTGTAAAAGAAGCGCTTGCATTTGCAAGTGACGCATTAATCGTTATTAAGTCGACGGTACCAGTGGGCCACACAAAATCACTTCAGGAATTTTACAGGACTGAGAGAGTTATTTTTTCACCTGAATTTCTTCGTGAGGGTCAAGCGCTCAAGGATAATCTCTACCCTTCCCGCATTATTGTGGGAGGGACTGAGGAAAAAGGGGCAGGGTTTGCGAGGCTTTTATCAGATGCGGCTAAGAAAGCTGAAGTTGAAACGATTTTTATGCCTTCTACCGAAGCCGAGGCAGTGAAGTTATTTGCGAATACGTATTTAGCAATGCGGGTTTCATTCTTCAATGAGCTAGATTCTTATGCGATGGCTGCTGGTCTGGATACTTCGCTCGTTATAGATGGTGTGTGTCTCGATGAAAGAATTGGTGTCGGGTATAACAATCCATCTTTTGGTTACGGGGGGTACTGTTTGCCCAAGGATACTAAGCAGCTACTAGCTAACTACGAGCAAGTTCCTCAAAATTTAATACAGGCCATTGTTTCGTCAAATTCCACACGAAAGGACTTGATTGCCGAGGAGATTTTGAAGAAACAGCCGGCTGTTGTTGGTTTTTATCGCTTAGTTATGAAGGAGGGTAGCGATAACTTTAGGTCTTCTGCTATTCAAGGTGTGATGAAGCGAATAAAAGCTAAGGGAATACCGATCATAGTATACGAGCCCGAACTGCACCAACGCGAATTTTTTGGTTCACAAGTTGTTGACGACCTCTCCGTATTTAAACAAATGAGTAGCCTTATTGTGTCAAACAGATTCACAGATTGCCTAAGTGATGTTGCCGATAAATGCTTTACTCGCGATATTTATGGAAATAATTAAGTTGGGATGTCCTGAGAAAATTTTTTTAGTCAAGCTGGTGTTAATTGAAAAAAACCGGGGGGATATTTTTGGATATGGCGCCAAATAAAAAAATTGCAATTGTCGGGCTTGGCTACGTTGGGCTCCCATTAGCTGTTGAGTTTGGAAAGGTTAGAGATACCATCGGCTTTGATATTGACCCTGACCGGGTGTCAGAGTTGAGAAAAGGCGTAGACAAGACGCTCGAGCTCTCACAATTCGACATTACATCCGCCATATATTTGCAATATAGCTGCAAGGTTGATGATATGGGGGACTGTAGTGTTTTTATTGTCACGGTCCCGACCCCTATTGATGCTGTTAATAGACCCGATCTTTCCCCGCTAATTCATGCGAGTGAGATAGTTTCTAAAGTCCTGAAGCGAGGAGATATTGTAATCTTTGAATCCACGGTGTTTCCGGGTTGTACCGAAGAAATATGTGTGCCCATTTTAGAAAGTGGCTCTAACTTGAAATTTAATAAAGACTTTTTTTGTGGGTACAGCCCTGAGCGTATAAATCCAGGTGACAAAGTTAATACGTTGACGAAAATAAAAAAAATTACTAGTGGTTCGACCCCCAAAGTTCGCATTGAGGTGGATGAACTTTACAAAAGCATAATAACTGCAGGAACTTTTTCTGCGGAGAGTATAAAAGTGGCGGAGGCCGCTAAGGTTATTGAAAATACGCAGCGTGATCTTAATATCGCTTTAGTTAATGAACTGTCGGTTATTTTTCAACGATTAGATATCGATACCATTGATGTTCTTGAGGCGGCTGGTAGTAAGTGGAATTTCTTGCCTTTTCGACCTGGATTGGTTGGCGGGCATTGTATTGGCGTAGATCCTTATTATCTAACTCATAAGGCCGAGCAAGTCGGTTATATCCCTCAGGTAATATTGGCCGGTCGCAGAATAAACGACAATATGGCGCCCTATTTGGTTAAAAAGTTTGTTCAGAAAATGATAGGAAATGGTATCAACATCAACAACAGCACAGTTGGAGTGTTGGGAGTTACTTTTAAAGAAAACTGTCCCGATATTCGGAATAGTAAGGTATTCGATGTTATACGCGAGCTTCAAAACTGGGGTTTGAGGGTTGTGTTGGTTGACCCATGGGCTGATTCCGATCAAGTTAGGGGGGTGTGCGGAATGTCGCTTGGTAGTGTGAGTAAGGCTATGCCTGTCGCTTCAATAATTGTGACTGTAGGGCATAACGAATTTCGCCAATTAACCCCCGAGGTTTTACGAGAGTATTGTTCAGGCGATTCCCCTGTTCTTGCAGATGTCAAATCAATATATGAAAGAAAAGCTCTTACCGACCAAGGTTTCTCAGTTTTTCGTTTATAGGGCGGATGTATACAACAATATGAAGAAAAATATTGCGGTAGTTGGTTGTGGTTATTGGGGGCAGAATCTTGTACGTAATTTCTCGGAACTAGGGGCCCTTCGAGCGATAAGTGACCCTGCCATTGCCACCGCGCAAAGATTATCCAAGAAATACAAGGTGGCGAGCGCATCATTTGTTGAGATTCTAAACGATTCTGGTGTTGAAGGTGTGGTGCTTGCTACGCCTGCTCGTTTACACGCGTCGATGGCGATTAAAGCACTGGAAGCCGGTAAACATGTTTATGTAGAGAAGCCAATTGCGATGAATCAATCCGAGGCGTCAGAGATGATTTTGGCGGCAAAGGAGTTTGGTGGACAACTGATGGTTGGGCACCTTTTGCAGTATCACCCGGTTTTCGTACGGGTACGAGAGCTAGTAGCGGGGGAAGAGATTGGCGCCCTTCAGTACGTTTACTCTAATCGGCTAAGTTTGGGGAAAGTCCGCTCCGAGGAGGACGTTATTTGGAGTTTCGCGCCCCATGATATTTCAATGATACTTAGCTTAGTGCCTGGATCGATAAAGCGTGTTCACGCTGAAACCAATTGCGTTCTTCGCTCAGGTATAGCCGACAATGCTACCATCCACCTTCAATTTGAATCGGGATTGAGGGGGCATGTTACTGTTTCATGGTTACATCCTTTCAAAGAGCAGAAGCTGGTCATAATTGGCGATCGTGGGATGGTAGTGTTTGACGATACCCAGCCGTGGGAGCGCAAGTTAGCGAAATATGCGCATACCATTTCATGCGATGGAGATCACACTGAGATTGAAAAGGCTGACATTGCATACATAGAGGTACCCTACGCCGAGCCGCTGAAAGAGGAATGCTCATATTTTTTGAGGCTCATCGAGGGTGAAGCACCTCCGTTAACCGACGGAATTGAGGGCGCCGCTGTGCTGGCAGTCCTTAACGCGTCTTCCAGTAAGTGAAGCCTTTTTCTCAATGGAGTCCACGCGTGATAGGCGCTAACTTTAGTAAGTTTTCTTGTTCGCGAGCACTCAATGCATATTGATACGCCCATCATTATTTTTGCTTATGCCTTTCCGCATAGGAAATCGTTCGATTGCATTTCAATGGTCTCAGGAATGGGGTACCGCAACTTTGTCGTTGTAGCAGCTCCAAAGATTACGCTCCCACAAAACGTGAAGTCGGACTCCAAATCGATAGATTCAGGGAATCGCTTTGACGTGAAGCTTCTATGCTCGTCTCTCAATGTAAAATATGTTGAATGCCCTCACGATGACGTTGAGGAGATCACAAGAGCAAGGAATGAGGTGGGAGCAGAGCTCGCTATTATTGCAGGAGCAAGGATCCTCAAGGCTAATATCATTGATATATTTCCAAAAGGAGTAATCAACTTCCATCCTGGTAAAATACCTGAAACCTCAGGACTTGATTCCTTCTTTTATACTTTGAAGTCCGGAAGCCCAATGGGGGTAACGGTTCACTTCATTGATGCACGGGTAGATGCGGGTAAATTTATTTTCTTTGAGAAGTGCCCAGTGCAACCAAGTGACACGATAGAATCTCTCAAAAAACGTCTTTATGAGACACAAATGCGCGCCATTCAGAGATTTTTCCGCTTATTTTTCTTAACGAAAATACCAGCTACTCAAATTTATCGACCAAAAAAAAATAGTCCTATGACGCCCGCTGAAAAAACCGCAGTGAGAGAAGGTTTCAATGCGTGGAAGGATCAGCATGCTGCGCTCTGTTACGAAAACGAAACTAAATTTTTTCATGCGTGTGAAGAAGGGCGTTTAGAAGAAGTAAAAAGATTAGTTTCCGAAAGTTTATATTTGATAGATTTGAAAAACAAAAGCGGCTGGTCGGCTATTATTATAGCTGCTTATTGGCAGCACGAATCGTTGGTTTCATATTTTCTAGGTATGGGTGCAAACCCAAACGACCGGGGCCAAAACGGAACCACTGTTCTTATGTATTCGAAGACTAGGATTTTGGATGCTGTTGATCCACGACTTAACATTATGACCTTGTTGATTGCCAGTGGTGCGAGTCTTATTGCGACTGATAAATTCGGGAAGGATATATTTTTTTATTTAGATGTCGAAAAGAAATCTGGCTCACTGATTAAAAATTATTTAGAAGCAATAAAGGTAAGAGATTTGGTCTTGCACAGTCATCCTGATGAAGGAGTGAAGACGTTAAATGAAAGATGAGAGCTATCAAGCACCCCTTGCATTTATTGATTTAAATGCGCAGCAAAAGCTTATTCGGCCCAAATTAGATGCGGCAATCTCTGCGGTATTGGATCATGGGCAGTACATAATGGGTCCGGAGGTAAGGGAATTTGAATCGCGTCTGAGTATCTTCGCAAATGCTAGTCATGCAATCACATGTGCTAACGGTACTGACGCTTTAAGTATTGTATTGATGGGTTGGGGCGTGGGCGTCGGAGACGCTGTTTTCGTCCCATCCTTTACATATGTTGCGTCTGCAGAGGCGCCTGCGCAACTAGGAGCGATTCCTTTTTTTGTAGATGTGTTGCCCGATAGTTTTAACATTGATCCCGACAGTTTAGCGCTTGCGTTATCTGAGGCACGTGAATTGGGTTTAAATCCGAAGGCTGTTATCGCCGTTGATTTATTTGGGCAACCCGCGAATATCGACTCTATTACTGAAATTGCGAAGAAAGAAGGTCTTAGAGTTTTGGTGGATGGGGCTCAAAGTTTTGGTGGTTCCAACGACGGCAGAAAAGTTGGATCAATGGGGGATGCAACCACCACCAGTTTCTTTCCTGCGAAGCCGTTAGGTTGCTATGGGGATGGGGGCGCAATCTTTACAAATTCGGACGAAGAAGCTGAATTATTTCGATCGATTAGGTTGCACGGTAAAGGCACCCAAAAATACGACAACGTGCGCGTGGGCATGAACTCTCGTCTTGATACTCTTCAAGCAGCGGTTTTAATGGTCAAGTTAGATCTCTTGGCAAATGAGGTTGAGCGGAGACAAGAGATCGCTGATCTCTACAGTTCGTTACTGTCTGATTGGGTTTGTGTTCCTAGACTATCGGATAAGGTTAAAAGTGCGTGGGCACAATACACAATTCAAATTGAGAGCCGCGACGAGGTACAAGCGGCGCTCAGAGACAAGAACATCCCAACTATTGTTTATTACCCAATACCCTTGCATAGACAGGATGGCTACAGCCACTACCCTATGGTTTCCTCAGGGCTGCCCGTGTCTGACCGACTTTCACGACAGGTGTTGAGTTTGCCGATGTTTCCATATATCGAGAACGCAACAGTGGAGTTAGTGGCGTCCTCTATAATAGAGACGATATCGGAAAACAAAGATCATTCTTGATATTGGATAAATTTTTTATGAAATTTGTTGTCGTCGTAGGTGCCAGGCCGCAATTTGTCAAGGCTGCTGTTTTTAGTCGGGCAATATCGGAAAGAAATGACAAGCACCCAGAAAATAAAGTAGACGAAGTGATAGTGCATACAGGACAACATTTTGATGCAGCAATGTCTGACAGTTTTTTCAAAGACCTTTCAATACCCGAGCCAAAATACCATTTAGGTTTAGCGAGTCTGTCTCATGGGGCAATGACTGGCAGAATGATTGAGTCCATTGAAACAGTCTTAGTTCGAGAGTCACCAGACTGCGTCGTTGTATTTGGCGATACCAATAGTACTCTTGCAGCAGCGATTAGCGCGTCAAAGCTACACATACCTATTGCTCACATTGAGTCCGGTTTGCGCTCAAATAATCAGTTTATGCCAGAAGAAATTAACCGGATATTGACTGACAGAATATCGACATTTTTATTTTGCTCCTCGTCAGAGTCGATTAAGAACTTAGAGGCAGAAGGATACCCAATGCAGATGCACGGGCGTCAGCAATCGCTGTATAACTTCGGTGATGTGATGTTTGATGTTGTGAGGCTGCACAAAGAAAGGTCTATAGCTCGTTATCCAGTAAGTGAGTTAGGGCTGAGCAAAAACAAATACGTTCTCGTCACGCTCCATCGCCCTCATTTAACCGATTCGTTAAAAAATCTCGCAAGTGCATTTGAGGCTCTGCGAGTAATAGCGAAAGAAATCACTGTAGTAATACCCTTGCACCCCAGAGTAAAAGCCATTTTAGATAAGAATAATTTACAGTGCTTACTAAGCGGGCTGATGATATTTGATCCGCTTCCTTATGAGCAGATGCAAAGTTTACTGTCGAGCTGTCATGCTGTGCTTACTGACTCTGGCGGTCTACAAAAAGAGGCTATGTGGCACGGAAAGCCCTGTCTGACATTACGGGAGGATACGGAGTGGGTTGAAACAGTATCATCAGGCTGGAATCGTTTAGTGGGTGTAAATAAGGAAAAAATTTTAGAGGGATGGTCGGCGCTCGAGCGCCCCGAGTCTTTAGATAACTCCATATACGGTAACGGAAATGCAGCCGAGCTTATTGTCGGTACTTTAGTTCAGCGTTTCTCCAACCATTAAACTGCAAAATTCAATTTAAATTTCATTTAGAGAAAAGACGAATGGATATTTTGGTTACTGGAGTGGCTGGTTTTATTGGTAGCAATGTTGCTCTACGGCTTCTAAATGCCGGTGTCAATGTATGTGGTATCGATAATATGAATAGCTACTACGACGTCAGGCTGAAAGAATATCGATTAGGCCTCTTGAAAGGTCAGAGACGTTTCCACTTTAAGCATATCGATCTTTCGGACCGTGAGAGCACTGAAAAGTTATTCGAAAATGGGAAGTTCGATATTGTTGTGCACCTCGCCGCGCAGGCTGGAGTCAGACATTCATTGAGTGCTCCTTTCGATTACGTTGACAGCAATTTAGTGGGTATGATGACAATCCTTGAGGGATGCAGACATAGTCAGATACAGCACCTTGTATATGCCTCGTCAAGTTCGGTATACGGGGCTAATACAAAAATTCCATTTTCTGAGTCAGACAGAGTTGACAGCCCCGTATCGTTGTATGCAGCAACTAAGCGGTGTAACGAGCTTATGGCTAACTCGTATTCATGCCTGTATGGGATCCCATGCACGGGTCTGCGATTTTTTACTGTCTACGGTCCCGCTGGTCGTCCTGATATGGCCCCTTGGTTGTTTACTTCTGCGATACTCAAGGGAAAGCCAATCAATGTATATAACGGAGGAGAAATGATTCGGGACTTTACATACATTGATGACATTGTGGAGGGGGTCGTGCGAATCTGCGAGAAACCGCCCGCGTCCACAGTGCCCCATGAGATTTACAATATTGGAAATAATTCACCTGTAAAGCTGATGAGATTCATAGAGGCGATAGAGCGTTCGTGCGGCCTCGTTGCCAAAAAGAATTTTGTAGGGATGCAGCAGGGTGACGTGCCCGTCACTTACGCGGATATTGATGCCTTGGAGTCAGCAGTCGGTTATCGACCGCAGGTCGAAATTGAAGAGGGTATAGACAGATTTGTTTGCTGGTTCAGGGATACGTGGTTGTAATTGGTGAGCGTTGAATTTCGTCAGGAACTTAAACTCCAACCGATCTCATGAAAAACTACTCGGCATTTGTAGGAGGTATCACAAGGCTTTTATTAGGCTCAGGATTGGCTCAGGGCATTACAATAGCTGCAACGCTTGTGTCAGCGCGATTATACAGTCCAGAGAGTTTTTCAAATTTTGGTATATATGTAGCAAGCACATCGCTCTTATTAACTGTTTTTACTGGCCGACTCGATTTGGCTCTAATACAGGTAAGTAGCACTGCCGAGTATAGGAACTTGCTTTCCGCGACATTGGTCATCCTGCTGACGTCCAGCCTTTCCTTTTTGATATTAGGTTACCAAATATATGGCTTTAAGCCCGCCGGCGGCTTAGTCGTTTTAATTTTCTTAGGGCTAATTTCGAATGGCCTATCGCAAATATATTCGAACCTTTTTTCGTCACAAGAAAGATATGGGGAGATTGGAGTTTTAAGAATAATTTCCGCTACCACATTTATGGGATTTTCAATAGGCTTTTCTCGATTTGCGGATGGACTTATTGTGGCATCAATAGTCAGCCAATTTCTTTCGGCCGTCCTACATCTAATACGAAGCAATATACCATTAGTGATATTAGATTGGACGGAGTTTAAATCGGTTATAAATGAGTATCGTGATTATTGGACAACAGATACCCTAAGTTCATTGCTGAATACGCTTGGAAGGCAACTACCGGCTTTGTTATTTCCCTCAATGTTTGGCGGAGTGATTGCGGGGCACTACTTCTTTTGCCAAAGAATTGTTGCTGCACCAGTTAATCTTGTAGCGAACTCAGTAGGAAATGTTTTTAGAAAAGGAGCAACAAAAGAGTACGAAGAACACGGAAACTTCGAATCAATTTTTATATTTTCATTTATGCGACTGCTGCTGCTTGCTGCATTCGGTGTTTTCTTTGCCCTGTTTTTTATTAACGATAAAAATTTGACCTTTCTGTTTGGTAATCAGTGGAGTGGTATTGCTGATATTTTGAAATTGGTAGTTATCTTCTATGCGTTTAAGTTTGCTATCTCTCCTTTAACGTACTCGCTTTACGTCGTCAGGAAGCTTCATTGGAATTTTTATGGTCAACTACTCTACCTGGGTTGTTTGTTCATTCCTCTACTAGTTGCTTGGTATTTTGATTGCGAACCAAAGACAGCAGTCGCATGGCATGTTTTAGGGGCCTGTATCGCCTACACTGGTTACTTGGGGATATCGTACTTTTGCGCTAGAAAAGGAGCGGATTTGTGACGAGCAATTTGAAGGACCTTAATTGGCGGCGAACCTCCCGGAACACGGAAATTGCCACGGGAACTTTTGAAGCGCATGGAGAAGTTCTATTCAAGCGAGGAGTGCTTATAGATTCGAGTGATTTACATTTGCATGTCGCAGCCTTTGAACAACTGCAGGATATTACTGCACAAATTGAGGGTGCGATTTCCCCATCGGTCATCAAAGAGTTATGTGATACCAATATAATTGCACTGCAACGATTTTCTAGCGATTCATTTCATGATGTATGGTGCGATGAAAACTACCCATCAGAATGCGTCATTCAAGATATTGCGGTGCTTTATGACTGGCTTGATAAATTTCATCTAACGACGGCAAAGGTCACCGGAGGTCTACCATATTCATATGGCGACTTTGGACCTAAGAATCTACTAAGGTGTGATCAAACAAACGTGGCCTTTATCGATCCCCCAATCAGCTTTATCGAGAGGGAGAGTTGTTATGACATTGGAACTTTAGTTTTTGAAATTGATCGGTCATTAGTTCAGGCTAATCGCCCATGGTTGATTTTTCGTCACAGACATATCCTAAAGCGTTGGGTGGGATTAAAACCTCGAAACTGTTCTTTCAAATCTTGTCAGCATGGAGTCCGGAGTCATGTTTTGGCTGTGGCGATTAGGTATGCCACGTTTTTTAAAAAGCCAAATCCGTTTTTCCAGTTTTTGCGAGCGCTATTTTTTATTCCCTGTTTGCTTGCCTATCAACTCATAATGAGTGTCCACGACGCGATTAATTATCAAAGGAAAAATTGATGGACGTTGATAATAAAAATTATATTTTTCAGCTCGGAAATGACCAGTTAACTACTAAGGCTACCTATTATCCAGCTGAATTAGAAAAATTTAACTTCACTACCTTTTATTTTAGTGAAGATCGGTCAGGCTTGAGTAAAGATACTATTCAAAGAGAAAATATTGAGGCTAAAATTGCTCCAAATAATTTAGTTAAAAGGTGGTGGGAGCTTCTAGTCCTTTTCACAAAAAGACGTCCAGTGGCAATCGAGCTTTATCTAAGTCAGCGGCCATGGCATCTGTTCTTTTATTATTTACTAGCTCGTTTATTTAGAGCTAAAGTTGTAATTTGGTGTCGCGGTGAGTTAAGAAATTTTAAAATCCATCATCCTCTCAGGCGATTTGTGAATCGGCTTTTATTAGTCTCGGCGGATCGGATCCTTCTTAGGGAATTGTATATGAAGTCGATACTTATTGAGGAAGGAATTTACAGGCCTAATAAGACGCTCTTTTTCCCAAATGCGATTCCCACAAGAGAGCGTCAAAACAATCGCCAGAAAGTCTCTGATACTATTTTGTTCCTTAATTCTTTTAAGAAATTTCGGAATATAGAGCTGGTTATAGAGGCGACTGAGATATTGCATAAAAAGTTTCCAAGCATCAAGTGCAATTTAGTTGGCAGTACTCTGGATAATCAAGGCTACAGTCCATCATCGACGGAGTATGAAGAGATGCTTCGTGATATGGTCCGCGAGAGAGGGCTCTCTGATGTTGTTAGTTTTTATCCGTTTAGCTCTGACCGGTTTGAATTTTTTGATGATGCGTTCGTATTTGTGTTACCTGCAGACATAGTCTTTTGTAATTACACGTTACTTGAGGCGATGAGTAATCGAATGCCCGCTGTTGTTGCGAACACAGAAGGTGCTGATTTAATTGTGGATGATGGCTTAACTGGATTTGTGGTTGAACGTGATGCTGCAGACATCGCGTCGGCAATAGAAAAATTGTACGTTAGTGCGTTGTTAAGAGATAAGATGGGCGAGGCAAGTAGGGACAAGATTATCAAGGACTACAATGTTGCCTCGAGAGCTAAGGTTCTCGCTGGTATTTTTGGGGGAGTCTGATGATCGAGCTGACGGCAACGCGCCAGGCATCTGTTGTATCGCTCGGAGTCATTTACATACTGCTAGCGCTCTCGTTATTTTTTTGGGGCAGTAACCACCTTATTTACCTGTCCGTTTTACTATTTGTTTGCACGCTGACGTTGAGCTTGTTTGTTTTAGGGCAGCGGTATGCTCTGCTCAATCCGGTTTATGTCTTCTGCTTACTACAGTTATCGCTTTACTCCCTTAACTGGTTGCCGTTTTTGTTTGTAGTTAATCCATCAAACGATACTTACGGAAGTGTTGGCCTCGACACCCAGAGCGTGAAGGATGCGATTGTCGCGCTCAATATGCTAACTAGTTTATGGCTCGCTTGTGCGGTGCTTGGAAACTTCGCTTGGAGAGTGAAGACCAGCTGGCGTGCGGCTGACGTCGGGTTGAACTATCGTTCTGTTGCTTTGGCGATCATAGCGATAGCTATCGGATCCTTCGTTGTTTTGGTCGGGGAGGCCGGCTCGTTATTTGAGCTAATGATCCAAAGGGAAATGACTAGAGAAGATCGGCTTGCCGCAGATATTGGGCGACATTGGTTTGCGTTTGCTCAGATGGGTGTATTGGGGGTCGCACTTTGGGGGTTTTCAGATGTGAAGGCATTCAAATCTCGATTGTTTTTACCTTTATTCATCTTGGTCCTTCTTATCGGCTTTATGGTTAGCGGAAATCGAACGTCGATTGTTATGTCGTGTCTTCTTATCTACGCCGCTTGGGCATTTAGGTCTAAAAGGTTGTTTTCATCGAACGTGCTTGTCCTATCCGGTGTTCTTGTTATTGGTTTGGGGTTTGCGTCTGTTGTGCGAGAGGAGGGAGTTTCAAAGTTGCAGGCTTCAGGTTACGACCCAAGTGCGCAAGAGGTTGGGCTATTCGAAAAACTCATACGACTCAGATCAGAGAGGGCTGTCGAGGGAAGCGCGAGTCTCGGCATATTGATGGCTCTTAAGCAAGATATGCCATATTTATTGGGTGAGTCTTATCGATCGATCGCGTACATTCCGGTTCCAAGCGCTATGCTGGCTAATACTAAACCTCCAGCTGGTGGCCGGTTAGCCGCCAAGCGACTTTCCGGAAGAACTGATACCGCATGGCCCGTGTCACCGGTCGTTGAGGCATATTGGAATTTTGGGATTGTAGGTGTTGTCCTGACAGGACTGATTTATGGCCTACTTTCCGGATTCATTAGTCGAGTAATGATTAATAACCCCACGAGCACCATGATGTTGGTTGGATACGTAAGCTATGTCACAACATTTTCTGTTGGTTCCGATGGGTTTTACAAGTTTTTTCAAGTTGCTATACCTTTAGGGGTAATTTATTTTTTAATTTCAATATTTTTTTTGATGAGACGGCAATTGTTTTCGGTAGGGTCTAATGCGTATTAATCAAAAGAAAGAAAAAATACGTCGAGAACCACATATAATATTTGCAAGTCAGCGGCAGTACGAGGTGCGATACGGTCGTTTGCTAACAGTCGGGCCAATTGGAGCAGAGACTGGTGAAAACTACAGAGAGCTGTTTCCAAATATGACGATAGTCGGTAGGGCAACTCAAGACTCAGCCGCGAATGTTGAGGTATTACACACTGACTTTTATTTAGTAAAGCTCGATTTACGATCCCCATGGATAATCTTTAATTTTTTTGCGGCTGTACATGGACTATTTAAGCTCGTGAGCAGCAGTAATGGTGTTATTGCGAGAGCGGGGGGGTTAGGTAGCCTAGTTGCAATGATGGGGTTTCTGTTGCGAAAGCCCGTTGGTATAGAGGTTGGGGGGTGTGTTTTCAATTCGCTTTGGAATTACGGTAACGTATTAGGAAAAATTGCGGCCCCTATATCTTATCTTCTGCGTTGCACAATGCTTCGTCTAGCAGACAGGGTCCAGATGGTAACTCAGGATTACCTTCAGCGCAGATATTTTATGGGATCTCAACAACATAAATGCACCGGGATTTCCAACGTTGCAATTACAAGGCACGATGTATCGATTTTAGAGGGGAGAAGAGCACAAGAATTACGCGGACGCCGCGTCGTGCTGGGAAGCATAGGGTCGTTTAACGGCACTTTCAAAGGGCATGACCAAGCACTTAGGGCGTGTAATGAACTCCTTAATAGGGGGTACAGCGTAGAGCTTTGGATAATCGGAGGAGGCTCAAAGGAGTCTTTACGACGTTCCGTGAAAAGGCTTGGTCTTGACAGCAAGGTGCGTCTGTTTGACCCGGTACCACCCGGCGAAGCGGTGGAAAAGTGGTTATCGGAGATCGATATTTACTGTCAATTTAGTCGTAGGGAAGGTATATCGCGAGCTTTGATTGAGGCAATGAATGTGTCGTTGCCGGTGGTTGCGTCCAATGCAGGTGGTACTTATGAACTTGTGGATTCGCGCTCATTGTTTGAAATAGATGATGTAAAGGCGGCGGTGAGCATTATTGAGAGATTGATAAATGACTATGACTTTTACTCCGATATGTGCGCGTATTCTCATAACAGCACTCTGAAGTTCGAGAAAAATGGCTTGATCGGGAAGCGACGAGAGTTTTGGTCTGATTTTGGCTCTAAATCAGGGGTGGCACGTAATGATGAAAAATGATGAATTAACTAACTGGCTCTATAGGCAGGATGTGGATGTTCATGACCTTTCCAGTGCAATTGTGAACGAGGTTGCGGCAGTAGTCTCGGATAGTCCCAATGTGGCTGCGGCACTTCTGGCCTATGAGAGGACTGCAGACTATGTAGAAAAGTTGGCGACCGAACATGATTTTGAGTATAGCTGTATTAAAGCGATTAGAGTTTATGCGCATTTTAATACTGATTTAAATATTGCAGTCAGGCCAGAGAATTTTCCTGAGATCATAAAACTATTAGAAGAACGCGGTTGGTCGAGGCGCTCCTGGTGGTCTCGCTTCAAAGAAGATATTGCGGAAAGGGGTAAGCGAAAACTCGTCTGTGATGCTAGTCGAGGGTTGAGCGAAATTCATCTATACCCTGGACTATCCTGGCACGGATTTGAATACACGTCCCCTGACGACGTTCTAGTTAATAGAACGCGGACGCCTTTTGGGGACCACGAAACCTATAATACAAATAACAGCCTAGATTTGATTGCAAACCTTGGGCATGCACTTTTTGAGCGGTATAAGTTTACGGCAGGTGAGGTGTACCATGTGTCTTCCATAATACATGCGTCGAGTCCAGATGATCTTGCAAATGCCGAAAATATTGCTCGTAGTAATGGGTGGGGGGATGGGTTCAAAGCGGTTATTGCACTTGTTCGAGAACTGAGATCACTTGAAGAAATGACATATCCTCTATTAATAGATAAATCAATTTTGTGGGCCACCTGGCGAGAGCGATTTTCTTTTCAAATGAAACAGGGAAAATTAATCAGTGCTCTTTTAGAAGTACTCTTTAATTGGATCTGGTCCGGTCCCGTATATACAATTTACTCGAGGTCCAAGAAAATTCTTGGCGGTCAATCTGGATTAGAGAAAAAGTACGGAAATGTTTCATGAAAATTTGTTTTTTAGGTCTCGACGGGAGTGGTAAATCAACACAGTCTAAAATCCTAGTTGACTTACTCGCGGATAAAGATATCGACGTAGTTTATCGACATCAGTTTAGGTACGAATCTGAGACGGTTATGTCAGCGAAGAATTCTCTGAGGCCGTTCATAAAGAGGGCGCAATATTTATTGTGTATACCTGGAAGCATACTCATTGATTCAGTCATTTTACGAGTGATAAGGGATAATTTTTTTTGGCGCATTATTCGTCCTTTAGTCGCTCACCCCATTGGGCTTCTAGTGTTGTTTTCTGGCTTGATAAAAGCGAGGGGTAAAAGCAGGATGTATGGAAGCCATCATGTGTTTGTTATGGATCGCTGCTTTCTAGACGAGTTAGCTCGGGTGGAATGGAAGCTTAGTATCCGGGTCCCATTTAAGAGCCTCTGGTTTCGCCTAGCTCCCGCTCCGGACTACGCTTTTTATTTTGATATTCCGGGAGTTGAGTCATGGGCGCGAATGGATCCTGTCGATACCGGCAAAGAAGCCATGGTTGAAAAAGAGAAAACTTACAAGCGCCTAATACCCGAGTATTCACCATATTCGCCTATCAATGTGTTGGATATTGTGGGCGCCGATATAAGCACGGTTACAAGGCAGGTTATTGCTACGCTGGCAAAAAAAGATAAACTGTTTGAGTCGCTTTAAAAATGCTTATGAGAGAAAGATTTGCGCTGTACAGGTCGATTGGGTTAGGGCAAATTTTCGTTAATTGCATTTTCTGGTTATTTCGCAAGCAGCGACCAAGATTTCTCGTGCATTTTACGTCGGTGGTCATAAAGCCTGGAAACATCACTTTTAGCAGAGACGTGACGACACTCAAATCATTGGCTGTGAGTGCAGGGTGTTACTTTCAAGCGAATAACGGAATACACCTTGGGCGTCGATGCCTTTTCGCTCCGGGTGTGAAGATAATAAGTTCCAACCATGATATTTATAGTGCCGATAGAAAATCGGTGGTAGCAGACGGCATTACTATCGGTAACGATGTCTGGATCGGAGCGAATTCAGTGATACTCCCGGGAGTGAACATTGCTGATCGAGTTGTCATCGGAGCAGGGTCTGTTGTCACTAAAAGCATAAGCACCCCTGGAGCCGTAGTCGGGGGCAACCCTGCTAGGTTACTTCATTAATTGGATGTTTATAGTGTTTAGTGGGCGACTAAATTTATTGCGTCTGCCGCAGAGATTACCTTAGATCATGAAGTTATTTATGTTTGTCAATGTTGACTGGTTTTTTTTATCTCACAGGCTAGATATTGCCAAGCAAGCTTCCGCCAACGGTGTTGATTTAACTGTCTTCGCAGAGTTTACTTCAGAGCATGTGGACAAAGCATATGGAGACTTTCTATTTAGTCAAAGCCCCTTGAAAAGGTCTCGTCGTGGCGGCTTCTCCCTTCTTGTTGAATTTTGGGAAGCGTTCAAACTTATTAAAAGCAGTAAGCCCGACTTGGTGCATGCAGTTACTATCAAGCCAATAATTGTCCTGGGCATTATTTGTTTCGTCCTGCGAGTCCCGTTTGTCGCATCCGTGTCTGGTCTAGGTCCGGTGTTCTCCACGAACGGAACCGCTGCCCGTATCCGACGTCGGATCGTAATGCTGGTTTACTGGACTATTTTTTACCCGGAAAAAGTGCGAGTGATATGTCAAAGCAGTCATGATGCAGACACTCTTACCGATAGCGGAGTATGCGACAGATCAAAAGTGGTAATGACGCAAGGCTCTGGAGTCGACATATCTAAATACGCAAAGAATCGGCGAGCGAAGTCTAATAAGCACAAAGTCTTGATGGCTTCTCGGCTTTTGGGTGATAAGGGTGTGAGGGAGTATTGCATGGCTGCAGGGGCTATAGCGCGCGAAGGCACAATTGATGTTGATTTTTGCTTGGCGGGTCCGATTGATGAACATAGTCCGGGAGCTTTGTCTGAGCCGCAGGTTATTGAGTTATGTGGCTCTAACCAAGTTACTTTGCTTGGAAACCGAAAAGACTTGGATGAGATTCTTGCAGGCACTGATATCTTCGTTTTGCCATCCTACTATGCAGAAGGAATGCCAAAGGTTTTGCTGGAGGCTGCTGCTAGCGGTTGTGCAGTAGTTACAACAGATCACCCCGGGTGTCGTGATGCGATCTTGCCGGATATAACTGGGTTATTAGTCGCGCCAAGAGATGCAGATAAGCTGGCTGATGCCGTGATGCAACTTTTGAATGATCGAGACAGTATTCTTTCCATGGGTAAAGCAGGCCGCAAGCTTGCTGAGGAGCGCTTCTCTATCGAGAGGGTAATCGACACTCATTACTCCATATACCGTTCGCTCTCGGGTACTTTGGTAGGTGCGTAGGTTGGATAAAAAGAAAGTTCTTGTCACCGGCGCTACCGGTTTTGTCGGCGCTGGGGTAGTTAGTGAATTCAGTGATGCGGGCTACGAAGTTGTTGGTGTCAGCCGTACCGAAACTTCTGGCCATAATGTAATTAAAAATATTTCAGGTGACACCGATTGGAGCGACCTACTTCCAGGAGTGGAGGTGATAGTCCACTGCGCCGCAGCCGTCCATCAAATGGAACTGTGCGATGATGTTTTGCGAAGTTATCAGTCGCTAAACGTTGATGGGACTCTCAATCTCGCTGAGCAAGCTAAAACAACCGTCAAGCGATTCATTTTCCTTTCAACTGTAAAGGTTAACGGGGAGCAAAGCCGCGACGGGAAATTCAGCCCTGATGATGTCGCCAACCCGTTAGATCCATATGGCAGATCAAAACAGCGTGCCGAGGAGGGTTTAAGAGAAATCGGGAGATTATCTAATATGGAGGTGGTCGTAATAAGACCCCCTCTGGTATACGGCCCGAACCCAAAGGGCAACCTAAGTGCCTTAGCTGTTCTCGTCAAGAGAAGACTTCCTATTCCACTTGGTTCGGTTAATTCCAATTTAAGAAGCCTTGTGTACTTAGGTAATCTTGTGGACTTTATTCGTCTGTGTGCTGAGCATCCTTCAGCGGTTAATGAAACCTTTTTAATCAGTGACGACATGGATTTATCAACAGCCGATATTATAGATAATATTGCTGACGCTTTGGAACTTCGGCCATTATTAATTCCCGCACCCATTCCTATCCTAAAATTATTGTTATCCATACTGGGTAAAGCTGGATACAGTGAAAGGTTATTTACGAACTTACGGGTGGATGTGACCAAGAGTAAAAAGTTGTTAGGGTGGAAGCCAAAGTTTACAGTTGGGAGTGGTTTCAGCCTTTCCTTTGGGAATGAGTCTATAGAGTCAAAAATTTAGAATAAGATGATTCGGATTCCGTTTCAGAAGTTTTGGGGGATATGGACTCCATAAAAAAATTTTCGAGGTGAAGGTTTTGTTTAAATATGACCGCTGCGTCTCAATTTATTTATTGACTAGAACTACACCCATGACAGTGGCTTTGTATGGGTGAGACAGGCAATTCTAATCATTACCTAAAAATCAACTTTATAGGGTGAATTTTATGGATGTTTTGTCATTAATCGGTCGAAGTGAAAAATTGTTTGGTTCGGATATCGATAATACTGACGATATTTTACGGGAGCTTATTTCGAAGTCGTCATTCTTAGTGTTAGGTGGGACCGGCTCAATTGGAAAGGCTGTTGTCAGCGAGATTTTTAAGCGAGATCCGCTTAAGCTTCATGTGGTGGATATCTCTGAGAACAATATGGTGGAGCTCGTCAGGGACATCCGCAGCACCCTTGGTTATGGTTCTGGTGAATTTAAGACTTTTGCAGTCGATTGCGGTTCAATTGAATTTGAGGCTCTGGTGGAATATGAAGGCCCCTACGATTATGTATTTAATTTATCAGCGCTCAAGCATGTAAGGAGTGAGAAGGACCCATACACCCTAATGCGAATGATTATGGTAAATGTTTTCAATACGACTAAGACAGTTAAAATTGCGAGAGAAATGGGAGCAAAGAAGTATTTTTGTGTTTCCACTGATAAGGCTGCTAATCCTGTTAACATGATGGGTGCCAGTAAGCGAATTATGGAAATGTTTTTAATGCGAGAGAGTATTACCCAGAATATATCGATGGCTCGATTCGCCAACGTCGCATTTTCTGACGGGTCTTTACTTCATGGTTTTAATCAGCGATTTGCCAAAGAACAACCATTTTCAGCGCCGAGTGATGTTCGGCGATATTTTGTTACGGCTAAGGAGTCGGGGGAGTTGTGTTTATTGTCTGGTTTACTGGGCAATAATAGAGACATTTTCTTTCCAAAACTTAGCGAGTCGTTGCATTTAATAACGTTTTCTGAAATCGCCACAAAGTATTTGACAGCCCGAGGATATGAGCCGTACGAGTGTGCCTCAGAGGAGGAGGCGCGACGTCGAGCAGGTGTGCTTATTGCAAGTGGACGTTGGCCCTGCTACTTCTTTAGCAGTGATACAACTGGCGAAAAAGACTTTGAAGAATTTTTTACCGAGAATGAAGATTTAGACATGGATCGTTTTCGAGCCGTTGGCGTGATTAAAAATTTACCAGAATTCGATGATGGCGTACTGAACGATTTTGAAAGCGGGATTGATATCCTTCGCAAACGAGGTAGTTGGACAAAAGATGACATTGTGAAGTTATATTTTGGAGTGCTTCCAGAGTTTGCTCACAAAGAGACGGGCAAATACTTAGATCAGAGGATGTAATATGGAGCGCTTCTTTGACATTTTGTTTTCCGGGTTCGCTTTGTTTGCGTTGGCACCCGTATTGCTACCTGTAATGGCAATACTAAAGGTTACCGGTGAGGGCGAGGTGTTTTTTTTGCAGGAGCGGATAGGGAAAAGCGGTAGGAAATTTAAGCTATTCAAGTTCGCAACTATGCTTAAAGACAGTCCCAACATTGGAACTGGTACGGTAACAGTAAAGGATGACCCGAGAGTTCTACCAATCGGTGGGATTCTGCGAAAATCTAAAATAAATGAGTTGCCGCAGTTATTGAATATTCTTTTTGGTGACATGAGCGTTATTGGACCAAGGCCGCTTACTACTGAGACCTTTCGGGCTTATCCATCGCGGACTCAAAGCGCGATTCAATCCGTCAAGCCCGGGCTTTCCGGAATTGGATCGATAGTCTTTCGTGATGAGGAAAATATTCTTCATGGCAATACTGCGTCGATCGAGTACTACAATGAGGTGATAGCCCCCTATAAAGGGCATTTAGAAGAGTGGTTTGTTAAAAACAAAGGGATAGATGTCTACTTTCTCGCAATCGCCGTGACGTTGTGGACAGTTCTGATGCCTTCGCCCCAGCTTGCCTGGAGGGTGTTCAGGGGACTGCCAACGCCACCTCCGGAGTTGAAGCGAGCCCTGGGGTACCCGAGTTAGATGCTTTACTGCCTGCGTCTTCTGCAAGCAAGAGCTGGTATGAGTTCTTGCTGCTACCGACAACGCATATGTTTGCTTCGGCAGTGGTAGCCGACGCTGTCAGGGGGCGGGAATTTGGATCAAGGTGCTGATGTGGAGGCTGCTCTCAAGTTGGGAAGTGCAGTGATAGAAGTAAAGGCTCGCGCCCATCAAGACAAATCTGAACCAGCGTAGGTTGGACTGCTCACTAGACGGGAGCGGGTTCGGAGTGTTGGCGACACGCAAAAACCCTGAGTCACAGGTGAGAGAGTCCGATATCCCATGGGTGGACAGTAAGCTCCTCAAACGAGATCAGCAACACTATGCCCCAAAACCTCAGTTGAGTGTAAAGATCGAAGAGCGCAGAAAGCTCATGCGCTATGACTAGTGCGCCGCCAACCAAATCTCGAGGGTGGCCCGCGTAAAAAAACAAAACGAACCCAAAGGGCTGGTTTTTGGCTGGGCGTTGATAAAAGGTTTTATCACGGTTTAGGTGTTCAGGTGATCTCTTGAACAACTATCACGATTTCTAATGCTGTCTTCCGCAACTATTTCCAGCCTTTGCCTGATTCCTCATTGCACTGCTCATTCCCCTGTTAGATACTGCGCGTCCCGTGGCAAAACTGCCCGGGATCCGTGCTCCATTCTCGTTGTCAAAACAACCCGAAATATGCACACAGCACTTTTTTTAAATTAATTGAAAAAAGAGCTTGCACGACTCGGATTGCTATGTAGAATGCGCACCTCGCTTCGGGGGTAACCCAAAGCAACAAAGCCAGCCCAAGCGGCGGTTTGACCCTTAAAAACAAGATAAAGACAGATGTGTGGGCACTTGTTGGAATGGTTGTTAAGTAACTATTCAGATACAACAAGTGACCAACAGTTCATTACAGAACTTTTGATTTCGAAATTGTATCTGAGCTGAGATTCGGTAGGTAAAGCAAGCTTTGCGTAACTTACCCCTCTTGCCCTTGGGCAGAGGTAAAAGATTCTTTAACTGAAGAGTTTGATCATGGCTCAGATTGAACGCTGGCGGCAGGCCTAAGACATGCAAGTCGAGCGAGAAAGCCCCTCGGGGTGAGTACAGCGGCGGACGGGTGAGTAACGCGTAGGAATCTACCCAGTAGTGGGGGACAACTAGTGGAAACGCTAGCTAATACCGCATACGCCCTAAGGGGGAAAGCGGGGGATCTTCGGACCTCGTGCTATTGGATGAGCCTGCGTAAGATTAGCTTGTTGGTGAGGTAATGGCTCACCAAGGCGACGATCTTTAGCTGGTCTGAGAGGATGATCAGCCACACCGGGACTGAGACACGGCCCGGACTCCTACGGGAGGCAGCAGTCGGGAATATTGCGCAATGGGGGAAACCCTGACGCAGCCATGCCGCGTGTGTGAAGAAGGCCCTAGGGTTGTAAAGCACTTTCAATTGGGAGGAAAAGCTAATGGTTAATAACCATTAGCCCTGACGTTACCTTTAGAAGAAGCACCGGCTAACTCCGTGCCAGCAGCCGCGGTAATACGGAGGGTGCAAGCGTTAATCGGAATTACTGGGCGTAAAGCGCGCGTAGGCGGTTTTTTAAGTCGGATGTGAAAGCCCCGGGCTCAACCTGGGAATTGCAT
This sequence comes from gamma proteobacterium HIMB55, assembly GCA_000227505.4. Classification (NCBI taxonomy): domain Bacteria; kingdom Pseudomonadati; phylum Pseudomonadota; class Gammaproteobacteria; order Cellvibrionales; family Halieaceae; species gamma proteobacterium HIMB55. Next base: position 462,579 of record AGIF02000001.1, read on the forward strand.
CCGATACTGAATGACTAGAATGCGGGAGAGGGAGGTAGAATTCCATGTGTAGCAGTGAAATGCGTAGATATATGGAGGAATACCAGTGGCGAAGGCGGCCTCCTGGCTCGACATTGACGCTGAGGTGCGAAAGCGTGGGGAGCAAACGGGATTAGATACCCCGGTAGTCCACGCCGTAAACGATGTCTACTAGCTGTAGGGGTACTTGAGACCTTTGTAGCGCAGCTAACGCAATAAGTAGACCGCCTGGGGAGTACGGCCGCAAGGCTAAAACTCAAATGAATTGACGGGGGCCCGCACAAGCAGTGGAGCATGTGGTTTAATTCGATGCAACGCGAAGAACCTTACCAGGCCTTGACATCCCCGGAACTTTCTAGAGATAGATTGGTGCCTTCGGGAACCGGGTGACAGGTGCTGCATGGCTGTCGTCAGCTCGTGTCGTGAGATGTTGGGTTAAGTCCCGTAACGAGCGCAACCCTTGTCCTTAGTTGCCAGCACGTAATGGTGGGAACTCTAAGGAGACTGCCGGTGACAAACCGGAGGAAGGTGGGGACGACGTCAAGTCATCATGGCCCTTACGGCCTGGGCTACACACGTGCTACAATGGCTAGGACAGACGGCTGCAAACCAGCGATGGGGAGCTAATCCGACAAACCTAGTCGTAGTCCGGATTGGAGTCTGCAACTCGACTCCATGAAGTCGGAATTGCTAGTAATCGCGAATCAGAATGTCGCGGTGAATACGTTCCCGGGCCTTGTACACACCGCCCGTCACACCATGGGAGTGGGTTGCTCCAGAAGTGGTTAGTCTAACCTTCGGGAGGACGATCACCACGGAGTGATTCATGACTGGGGTGAAGTCGTAACAAGGTAGCCCTAGGGGAACCTGGGGCTGGATCACCTCCTTAAACGAACTAACACCATCCTTCAAGTGTTCACACATTTGTCTTTATCTCTACGTTGTTGCGACGTTACTTTCGGGTGCACCTTATAGGCCTGTAGCTCAGTTGGTTAGAGCGCACCCCTGATAAGGGTGAGGTCGGCAGTTCAAATCTGCCCAGGCCTACCATTCCTAAAAATGGGGCTATAGCTCAGCTGGGAGAGCGCTTGATTTGCATTCAAGAGGTCCGCGGTTCGATCCCGCGTAGCTCCACCACTTATCGTATGTCGCAGCGAAGTCAGTGAAGAGCGCACGCTTGTGTGTTGTTCACTGGTTTCGGCAACCAGTTGTTCTTTAACAAGGTAAATTAAGCTGAGTCTTTGAATTAGAAATCAGCATTTGGGTTCGCTCAGGTGGTGAGGATAATTCTTAGATACAAGTTTTCAGGCACGGTCTCAATTCCCGTGCCTGTAATCGAGTTTTAAAATATACATACTGTGACTTAAGCGTCACAACATCCGGCGCGCTGATGCACTAACCTTTGCATCAGTGTTCTAAAAGTACCTAGCCTTTGCACAAGGGGGTTAGGGAAATGTCTTCTTGAGCTCTTTGGAGCGATATCCTCGGATATCACAGATAACTTCGGTTATATGGTCAAGTGACTAAGCGCATACGGTGGATGCCTTGGCAGTCAGAGGCGATGAAGGACGTTGTAGCCTGCGTTAAGCTTCGGGGAGTCGGCAAACAGACTTTGATCCGGAGATTTCCGAATGGGGAAACCCACCCTTTACGGGTATCTTATACTGAATACATAGGTATAAGAGGCGAACCCGGGGAACTGAAACATCTAAGTACCCGGAGGAAAAGAAATCAATTGAGATTCCCACAGTAGCGGCGAGCGACCTGGGATCAGCCCTAAAGAACTTGGTGTGATAGTGGAACGGTCTGGAAAGTCCGGCGATACAGGGTGATAGCCCCGTACACGAAATCTATCCTTGTTTTATTCGAGTAGGTCGGGACACGTGTTATCTTGACTGAACATGGGGGGACCATCCTCCAAGGCTAAATACTACTGACTGACCGATAGTGAACCAGTACCGTGAGGGAAAGGCGAAAAGAACCCCGGAGAGGGGAGTGAAATAGAACCTGAAACCGTATGCGTACAAGCAGTGGGAGCACCTTCGTGGTGTGACTGCGTACCTTTTGTATAATGGGTCAGCGACTTATTGTCTGTAGCAAGCTTAACCGTTTAGGGGAGGCGTAGGGAAACCGAGTCTTAATAGGGCGCATAGTTGCAGGCAATAGACCCGAAACCGGGCGATCTATCCATGGCCAGGTTGAAGGTGCCGTAACAGGCACTGGAGGACCGAACCCACTAACGTTGAAAAGTTAGGGGATGAGCTGTGGATCGGAGTGAAAGGCTAATCAAGCTCGGAGATAGCTGGTTCTCCTCGAAATCTATTTAGGTAGAGCGTCGTGTCTTACCCTGGGGGGTAGAGCACTGTTTGGGCTAGGGGGTCATCCCGACTTACCAAACCCATGCAAACTCCGAATACCCAGGAGTACAATCACGGCAGACAGACGGCGGGTGCTAACGTCCGTCGTCAAGAGGGAAACAACCCAGACCGCCAGCTAAGGTCCCAAATACCAATTAAGTGGGAAACGATGTGGGAAGGCTTAGACAGCTAGGAGGTTGGCTTAGAAGCAGCCATCCTTTAAAGAAAGCGTAATAGCTCACTAGTCGAGTCGGCCTGCGCGGAAGATGTAACGGGGCTAAATTGGTAACCGAAGCTGCGGATGCATGCTTGCATGCATGGTAGAGGAGCGTTCTGTAAGCCGTTGAAGGTGAACCGAGAGGTTTGCTGGAGGTATCAGAAGTGCGAATGCTGACATGAGTAACGACAAAGGGGGTGAAAAACCCCCTCGCCGGAAGATCAAGGTTTCCTACGCAACGCTAATCGGCGTAGGGTGAGTCGGCCCCTAAGGCGAGGGAGAAATCCGTAGTCGATGGGAAACAGGTTAATATTCCTGTACTTCTTCTTACTGCGATGGAGGGACGGAGAAGGCTAGGCCAGCGCGGCGATGGTTGTCCGCGTTTAAGGTAGTAGGCTGGAATCTTAGGCAAATCCGGGATTCTAAGGCCGAGAACTGATGACGAGTCCTCTTTTGGACGAAGTGGTTGATGCCATGCTTCCAGGAAAAGCTTCTAAGCTTCAGGTAAGAAGGAACCGTACTGTAAACCGACACAGGTGATCAGGTAGAGAATACCAAGGCGCTTGAGAGAACTCGGGTGAAGGAACTAGGCAAAATGGTACCGTAACTTCGGGAGAAGGTACGCCGGTTTTGGTGATGGGACTTGCTCCCTAAGCTGAGGCTGGCCGAAGTGACCAGGTGGCTGCGACTGTTTATTAAAAACATAGCACTCTGCAAACACGTAAGTGGACGTATAGGGTGTGACGCCTGCCCGGTGCCGGAAGGTTAATTGATGGGGTTATCTTCGGAGAAGCTCTTGATCGAAGCCCCGGTAAACGGCGGCCGTAACTATAACGGTCCTAAGGTAGCGAAATTCCTTGTCGGGTAAGTTCCGACCTGCACGAATGGCGTAACGATGGCCACGCTGTCTCCACCCGAGACTCAGTGAAATTGAAATCGCTGTTAAGATGCAGTGTACCCGCGGCTAGACGGAAAGACCCCGTGAACCTTTACTATAGCTTCACACTGGACTTTGACTTTATTTGTGTAGGATAGCTGGGAGGCTTTGAACTATGGACGCCAGTTCATAGGGAGCCGACCTTGAAATACCAGCCTGGTAACGTTGAGGTTCTAACCTAGGTCCATTATCTGGATCGGGGACAGTGTGTGGTGGGTAGTTTGACTGGGGCGGTCTCCTCCCAAAGAGTAACGGAGGAGCACGAAGGTGCGCTAATCATGGTCGGAAATCATGAGGTTAGTGTAAAGGCACAAGCGCGCTTGACTGTGAGTCTGACAAGACGAACAGGTACGAAAGTAGGTCTTAGTGATCCGGTGGTTCTGTATGGAAGGGCCATCGCTCAACGGATAAAAGGTACTCCGGGGATAACAGGCTGATACCGCCCAAGAGTTCACATCGACGGCGGTGTTTGGCACCTCGATGTCGGCTCATCACATCCTGGGGCTGAAGCCGGTCCCAAGGGTATGGCTGTTCGCCATTTAAAGTGGTACGCGAGCTGGGTTTAGAACGTCGTGAGACAGTTCGGTCCCTATCTGCCGTGGGCGTTGGAGAATTGAGGGAAGCTGCTCCTAGTACGAGAGGACCGGAGTGGACGAACCTCTGGTGTTCCGGTTGTGTCGCCAGACGCATTGCCGGGTAGCTACGTTCGGACAGGATAACCGCTGAAAGCATCTAAGCGGGAAGCCCCTCCCAAGACTAGTTCTCCCTAACCCCTTGAGGGTTCTTAAGAGCCGTCCAAGACTAGGACGTTGATAGGCTGGATGTGGAAGCGTTGTAAGGCGTTGAGCTAACCAGTACTAATTGCTCGTGCGGCTTGACCATATAATCCAAGTTGTTTTGTGTGCGCTGTTCAAAGCACACGTAAGAAGACACTGGGTGTTGTGACAAGTCATTGTGTGTGGCAGGGTTTATCACCTGCGAAAGATTCAGTTTTAATTTACCACCCTATTTAGATGGCCTTTGGACTGCTTTGCAGGACATCTGTCATCTATGCCGGTTTGCCTGGCGACAATAGAGCATTGGAACCACCTGACTCCATCCCGAACTCAGTAGTGAAACGATGCATCGCCGATGGTAGTGTGGGGCTTCCCCATGTGAGAGTAGGTCATCGCCAGGCTTCTAAATTAAAAAGGGTCACCCAATCGGGTGGCCCTTTTTTATTTAGGATGCGTTGTCGCAGTCTTCCCCGATGGCGAGCAAAGCGAGATCATGTGACCACGCCTGCACCGAAGGTGCGGCAGTGGGTGCGCCGGAGGCGTCACGAAGTGATTGAAAGCAGCGCTTTCAACACATTGAGGTCATCGCCAGGCTTCTAAGCAAAAGAATCCAGCCAATCGGCTGGTTTTTTTTGTTTGAGATTTGATGAATTGAAACTCAACCACGCGAAATCTGCGCCAACTTCCTGCAAAATAGAGATTCTGGGAGGAAGTATGCGCCGTGGAATTATCCTTGCGGGCGGGAGTGGCAGTCGCCTTTATCCTGTTACGCGAGCTGTCAGCAAGCAGCTATTACCGGTTTACGATAAGCCGATGATCTACTATCCACTGAGCACCTTGATGCTTGGGGGCATGAGAGACATTCTTGTCATCAGTACCCCAGACGACACACCCAAGTTTGAAGCGTTACTTCGTGACGGGAGCCAGTGGGGTCTCAACATCGAATACGCAGTCCAAGACCAACCCGAGGGCATTGCGCAGGCTTTCATAATTGCCAAAGAATTCCTGTCAGGGCAGCCGAGTGCGCTAATTCTTGGCGATAATATTTTTTACGGTCAAGGCCTGACGGGTCTGATGGCGCAAGCGAACACCAAAAGATCCGGTGCCTCGATATTTGCCTACCACGTCGCAGACCCAGAACGGTTTGGCGTTATTGAGTTTGATGAGTCAGAGCAAGCCGTATCCATTGAGGAAAAGCCAGCCGTTCCTAAATCAAGCTATGCGGTGACGGGGCTGTATTTCTACGACAAGCAAGTCTGTGAGGTCGCGTCTTCTTTAAAGCCCTCAGCACGTGGCGAGCTCGAGATAACCGACATTAACTCTTGGTACCTAGATCGCGGTGAGCTCAATGTAGAGCTCATGGGGCGTGGGTACACCTGGCTAGATACGGGAACTCACGACAGTCTTCTAGAGGCAAGTACATTCATTGCCACACTTCAGAAGCGGCAAGGGCTGATGGTGGCGTCACCCGGTGAGATCGCGTTTAAACAAGGTTGGATCTCGTCAGACCAAGTACTCGCCCTTGCCGGACCGCTATCAAAAAGCGATTACGGGCAATATCTTAAAGCCTTGGTCGAGTATTAGTCGTGAATCTTCCAGAGGTAACACCCTGCCATTTGCCAGATGTGCTGATTATTGAGCCCAAGGTCTTTGGCGATGACCGAGGCTTCTTCTCCGAGAGCTTTAATGCTGCTGCGTTTGAACGTGCTACCGGCGTTACAGAGACCTTTGTTCAAGATAACCACAGTAAATCTGAGCGTGGCGTGCTTCGCGGTCTGCACTATCAGCTCAAGCAACCGCAGGGGAAACTCATTCGGGTGGTGCAGGGTGAGATTTACGACATTGCCGTCGATATTCGAGGGGGGTCTCCTACCTTCGGTCAGTGGGTAGGCGTGACATTATCCGCTGAAAACAAAAAGCAGCTCTGGGTCCCTTCAGGCTTTGCTCACGGGTTCGTTGTGGTCTCAGAAATTGCTGAAGTCTTATACAAGACGACGGATTACTACGCGCCCGAGCACGAACGCTCTATTCGGTGGGACGACCCCAATTTGGCTATTGACTGGCCTGTCGAGGCCTTGCCTCCCAAATTATCAGCGAAAGATGCCGCTGCCGTAAGTTTGTCGGATGCTGAACTTCCGTGACCGAAGCAATGAAGATTCTGGTTCTTGGCGCCGCGGGTCAAGTGGGCAGTGAAATTGATGCTGCGCTCAGGAGGGTTTTTGCTGCTGACAGGGTCGGCGTCCTTTCGGTTGTTAACATAACCCGCACCGATTGTGATGTCGGCGATCCAAGTGCAATTAGCGCAGTAATAGATGTCCATCAGCCTGACTGGGTTATCAACGCCACAGCCTACACAGCCGTTGATCAGGCGGAGTCTGAGCCTGATGTGGCTTACCAAATTAACGCAGTGGCCCCCAAGATATTGGCTGAGTGTTGTAGCCGTGCAGGCGCACGTCTCATTCATATCTCTACCGACTACGTCTTTTCGGGGGAGGGCGATGAGCCTTTTACCGAAGGGAGTGCCACTCAACCCCTGGGTGTCTACGGCGCAACGAAATTAGCGGGAGAGGCGGCAATAGAGCAGGCGCTTTCGGCACATATTATTTTGCGCACATCGTGGGTCTTCGGAGCACAGGGTAAGAACTTTGTTAAGACCATTCTCAAGCTGGCAGCCACCCGAAATGAGGTCTCTGTGGTTGCCGATCAATTTGGTGCGCCGACCTCTGCACGAGGCATCGCCGGAACAATAGCTTTGATTGTGTTCTCTATGTCTGACGCCATGCCCGAGGACAACCGATGGGGTATTTATCATTTCTCGGGGTACCCATTTATAACATGGGCTGGTTTTGCCGAGACCGTGTTTCTGCAAGCTACGGAGAAGGGCCTTGTTGGCAACACTCCTCGGGTTATACCCATTACCACAGCCGAATACCTAACCCCTGCGGCTCGTCCGCTAAATTCACGTCTCGACTGCAGTAAGATAGCTGCTGAGTTTGACATTTCCCCGGACGATTGGAATTCGTCGCTTGCGGCAATGCTTGAAAGCTTAAAGGCTGTGGAGGACGCGTGAAAATATTAGTTACTGGCGGCGCTGGCTTTATTGGTTCGGCCCTCGTGCGTCATCTAATCCAGAATACGTCTCACCAGGTTCTCAACCTCGATAAGCTCACTTACGCGGGAAATTTGGCATCACTTGACGATGTCGCGCGTTCGGAGAGCTACTCGTTTGTAAAGGGCGATATCTGCGATCGTGAACTATTGGACTTTACCTTGTCAGATTTCCAACCAGACGCGGTCATGCACCTAGCGGCAGAATCCCATGTTGACCGCTCTATCGACGGGCCGGCAGCTTTTGTTGAAACGAATGTCATCGGTACGTACACGCTTTTAGAGGCGTGCAGAGCGTATTGGTCTGGGCTTGAGACGCCACAGCGTAATGTGTTTAGGTTCCACCATATTTCGACGGATGAGGTCTATGGTGATTTGGACGGGACTGGCGCCCTTTTCACTGAAGATACACCCTACGCACCGAGCTCTCCTTACTCCGCCTCGAAGGCGAGTTCGGATCATTTTGTGAGGGCCTGGGGTCGCACCTATGGATTACCGATTCTCATAACGAACTGTTCGAATAATTACGGGCCCTACCACTTTCCCGAGAAACTCATTCCTCTTGTCATTATCAACGCGTTACATGGCAAATCCTTGCCGGTGTATGGCGATGGTCAGCAAGTTCGGGATTGGCTGTTTGTGGAAGATCACGCGCGTGCACTCCTCAGAGTTCTGGAAGAGGGTGTCGTTGGCGAGACTTACAATATCGGCGGCCACAATGAGCGCACGAATCTTGAGGTGGTGAATACGATCTGTGCGCTTCTTGACGAACTGGCGCCGAGCGATGCCTCTTATTCGGATCTCATAGCGTTTGTAACTGACCGGCCAGGTCACGACCTCCGGTATGCAATCGACGCATCAAAGATTGAGCGCGAGTTGGGTTGGGTTCCTGAAGAAACCTTTGAGTCCGCGCTTCGGAAGACGGTGGAGTGGTATCTCGCTAATAAAGAATGGTGGCAGCCCCTCTATCAACTTAATTGATTGCGGATCATTGGCAGGGGCACGTCATTTTTTCGGACCTTACAAATGATATCGTTGTAGGGCGTAAACATTTTTTGGTGGGGGAATCGGTGGCATCACATGCCTCAATATCAGCGGATAACGTCACTGCACTTATCGTCACCTATGGCAGCCGTGCTCACCTAACATCCGCGGTAATTCGTCGCTTGAGCGAGATCGATGTCGCTCAAATCATATTGGTGGATAACGGATCCGTGCCAACTGCGGATGGCACATATCAGACTTTAGCCACTGAGCTGTCGCAGTTAAAAGTCTTATCACTTCCAGAAAACCTTGGGTCCGCTGAAGGCTTTTCAGCCGGCATCAAAGACTTTCTGGCTAACGGCAAGACAGCGTATCTTTGGGTTTTGGACGATGACAACTTGCCGGATGTGGACGCACTTCGAGCGTTATCGTGTGTCGCTGATGAGTTACAAAGAGTTGAGGATTGTGAAGATCCCGTTCTCCACTGTTCACGGGCTGATGCACGTGAAGCTGACGCAGTTGCACTCGCATCCGGAGAACCCAAGACGCTGAGCGCTAATCATTTTATGAGTTTTTCTGTGAGAGGCTGGTTTTCAGCCAAATTAGGCCGCACTCAGGATCAGGCGATCGAAAACCCCAACGAGTATGTCGAAATCCATCGAGGATCTTACGGAGGCTTATTTGCTTCTAGGTCCAATATTGCAGCTATTGGTTTGCCCCATGCACATTTCGTCTTGTACGCCGATGATACGGAGTACACCTATCGCTTCTTCAAGCAGGGAATTCGTCAGTTTCTGATCGCCAATGCGAAGATTCGAGATTTGGAACCAACATTTACAGCGGGTGCAGATTACTTTGATGTTTCCATGTCTGACGCAAAAGTCTATTTCAGCATTCGCAATCACACGTCCCTTTCGCAAGGACTGCGTCATAGCAAGATTACGTATGAGCTTAATAAACGATGGTTGTTGTCTCTGCTGACGATTCGGGCGTTGCGAGGTTTTTTCAAGTCCCCGAGCTTCACTATTCGACGATGCTCGTTAATTCTGCGCGCGATACGACACGGCGAGTCCAACAATTTTGGCGTAGCTTCATTAGTGCAATTTGATGACTGGAATGCCAGCCGGGGGCTTCTTTGAGGAGGCTTACGGTTTACACCTGCGTTTTTGGTGATTACCAGGGTCTGCTGGAGCCTGAGCACCACTGGCCTGATTGTGATTTCGTTTGCTTTACTGACCGCGAGGACTTGGCTTCTGATATTTGGTCTGTGAGGCGTGTCGATCTCAATCATTTAGAGCATGTTGCGGCGAGTCGGATGCCAAAGATTTTGCCGCATCGATTTCTGACAGAATCTGATGCGTCTTTGTACATCGACGCAAACATACGGATAAATCAGAACCCTGCAGAACACCTTTTGCCGCTTCTCAATGATGCCAATTTTTGGGCGCCAAGACATTTTGCGCGCGACTGTATTTTTGAAGAGGCCATAGAATGTGTTGTTTTAGGTCGGGCTTCAGCGTCTGGTGTCATACCTGAGATGCATCGATATCGTTCGCTCGGTATGCCGGCTCATGCGGGCATGACAGAGAACAATATTCTCTTGCGGGCACACAATCATGAAGACGTCATAGAAACCATGGAGGCTTGGTGGTCGCTTTATGAGCAGGGGTGTGGAAGAGATCAATTGAGCTTGCCTGTAGCTTTAATGCAATCCGGTGGCGCGGTCAAACACTTGGAGGCGGGCTCACGAGCAGGGGGTAGTGATGCGATTCTGATACATCAGCACCACGAGCGAGATATGAGCAGGTCGTTACTCGATCGCATTATGCAGAAGCTGCTTATTTCTTGGCGCCGTCTCAAATATAGGACTGTGGTGTTTTGATCAGGCGAGTCTCTCAAGTCTCGGTCTTTATTGTATTAATAGCAGCGGTTTTGGTGCTGATCGCCGGTTTCCGTCCGATAGGTTTGGATCGAGATTCTCTTAACTATGCAGCTGTTGTGGGTTCCGGCATGGGAGGCGCGTTCTTCGGAAGTAGAGAACCCACCTTTTGGATAATCAGTCTCCTGAGCCAAAGCAGTCCGTTGCCTGTCCTCACATCGTTCTTTTTACTCTACGCATTGATAGGCGTTTATTTTAAGACTGCGGCAATTTTGCAGTTGTCCTATCGTCCGCTGCTGAGCATGTACCTGTACGTTATGCTTTATTTTGTAGCTCATGAGTTCACACAAATAAGAACGGGTGTAGCCGCAGGCATTTATTTGTTCGCGCTCCATTCCTTGTCTAAGGGGGCGAGAGGCGAATTTTTGTTTCGTCTCTTTGCTGCCGTCTGCTTTCACTATTCGGCGGTGATCGGACTTATCATGCTCTTCATTCCAAGAGTGTGCGATTCTCGCTCGAGATTCTTCGCATTGCCGTTAGTCGGCATCGCGATTGGTCAGATTCTCACAGTAGACAATGTCGAAGCGTTGGGGAGCTATGTGCTACCGGGACCGATTCAAGGCCGGTTGTTTCTGTACCTAGAATTGTTGTCAGACGATCGCTTCAACCAAATCAATTTGTTAAACCCTGTAACAACGTCTTATCTTTTCTTTTATTGGATCATGGCAATTAAGATGCCGGTCTCTGCTCGACCTTATGATCGTTACCTGCTGATGTCATTTGGCGCTGGTCTCGCGAGTTTTTATGCGTTTAGTCTCGTGCCAGTCGTTGCTTTCCGAGTCATGGAGTTACTGGGTGTTGGCGTGGTGATATTGCTAGCCAGCGCGACGAACTGGTTTCGTGATAAACAAATTTGGATTTTTGTCGTCATGCTCTGGGCGCTCGCGGTATTCGTTGTCCAGAGCCTCATTCTCTCGCTGGGGGTTCTGTGATAGCGGGCGTTCTTGTTAGCTACGAGCCTGAGGCTCAGACGCTTAATGGCACTTTTGCGAGTTTGCTCCCTCAGCTGGACCATTTGTTTTTGGTGGATAATGGTTCATCCATTGATCCAGCAGATCTTTTAGACCTAAAAGGCGAAGAAACACTCACCATTATTAGGTTCGATGAGAATCTAGGGATTGCGGCAGCGCAAAATGTGGGCGTCGCTGCGGCTAGAGAGATGGGTGCAGACTTTGTGGTGTTGAGTGACCAAGACACGGTCTATCCACAGGGTGCAATATCACAGTTAATAGACGTTTTTGAGCGCTGGCCTAAAGCTGCTGCGGTAGTTCCGCTGTTTAATGACGTCAACAAGTCCAGCTCCGACGGTTTTATTCTCGAAAATAGTTACCTTTTCTCGCCTACGCCTGTAGCAGGTGGTGAGCACAGTCTGCTTCAAGCGATTGCATCGGGGAAAGTGATAAGGCTCTCAACTCTTGAAGACATTGGGGCCATGGATGAAGACTTGTTCATTGATTGGGTGGATCTGGAGTGGTGTTGGAGAGCTCGGCACAGAGGCTATCAAGTCATTGGTTCGGGCGACGTGGAGGTAAATCACTCCCTGGGTGATGTCTCGCGCAATATCGGCTACCGCGAGGTGAATCTGAGGTCTCCCTTACGACATTATTACATCACTCGTAATGCGTTCGCGCTGGCCTTAAGAACGCCGTATTTAAGCATCGTCATGCGATGTATTTTGTTTGTGAGATCGCTACGTTATCCGTTTGCGTTTCCAATCCTTAGCCCCCCTCGCTGGCGTAACTTGCGGGCTGTGACGGCGGGTATCATGGATGCATTACTCGGCAGGCGGGGAAAAACAAACAGAACCTTCTAAGACCTGAGATGGCGCCCACCTATTAGTGCCTCGTTGTGTTATCGTCTCGGCGCTCTCAAACGGTACTCATCTACCCTCATTTTTCGATAAACCATGTCACCCGCCACGCCGAAAGTTTATGTCCTGATGGCTGTCTACAACGGCGAGCCATGGCTGCTCGAGCAGGTTCAATCTGTACTCAATCAAGAAGACGTAGCGGTCCGCTTATTTATAAGCGTCGACGTGTCGAACGATGGCAGCTTTGCCTTCTGTCAGCGCCTGGCCGAGGAGAATCCAGAGGTCGAGGTGCTTGGCTACGGGGAGCGATTTGGGAGCGCCACGAGAAACTTCTCGAGACTCATCGCAGAGGTGGATACCGCTGACGCTGATTTTGTAGCGTTCTGTGATCAGGACGATATCTGGGATTCAGACAAACTCATCAGATCAATAAAAGCCCTTTCAAAACAGGGCTGCTCCGCGGTCTCCAGCGATGTGACGGCTTTTTGGCAGGATGGCCGCAAGCGACTCATTGTGAAATCCCAATCACAGCGGAAGTTAGATTTCGTGTTAGAGGCAGCTGGCCCTGGTTCAACCTATGTGTTGAGTCGAGACGTTTGGTCGGCATACAAAAGCTGGTTATCTGAGCGTCTTATCCATGAGCTGCCGCCTCATGACTGGTTAATTTACGCGTTCTGTCGTATCTACGGATACCCTTGGTTTATCCTGTCTGAGTCCACGGTTTTATACCGTCAGCACGAGGGCAACTTTTTGGGCGCAAATCTAGGGTTCAGGGGTCGACTGGCTCGCATAGAGAGTATTCGGTCGGGTGAATTTCAGAAAGATGTCTCGCGGCTGGAGTACCTTTTTGGGGCCGATTTTCCTATCTCGACGACGCGCTTTGGCTTATTAAAAAATTGCTCTCAATTACGGCGTAAACGATCTGAGGCAGTGATTTTTGCACTGCTGTGCTTAGTGTTTTGGTAGTTCAAAGTTTATTACGAAAGGCGAGTGGATCGGCGCTACTGAAAGCATCCTCGCTCCTACTTGGATTTCTGACCTCGATCTTACTGGCACGAACTTTAGGACCGGACGAGTTTGGCCGCTACGTGTTCGCTTTCTCGGTTATCTCGCTAGCTGCGCTGCCAGTGGGAACCGCACTCAATCAGTTTGTTATGCGTGAGAGCGCCCGCGCTTTCGCGCTTGATTCCCCTGCGCTGATAAAAGGATTGATTAAACGATCCTATGTGTGGATTTCATCAATCGGTCTGTTGGTATGTGGCTCGCTCTGGTGGTGGGTCAGTGCGCGGAGCGATGACACTGCACTCATGTCGGGGCTTCCTATCATCCCACTGATGGCACTAGTTGCTTTGCGCACTGAACTCTTGCGGGGAGCTGGCTTAATCCTCAAATCGCAATGGCCAGATATGGTTCTGCGTCCGTTATCTTTTGTTGTTCTCACCTGTGGCCTGATGATCACGAGTGCCCTCACTGCGGCCACTGCGCTTGTCGCTTATGGGGCTGCATTAGTTATCACTTTATTGATGGTTGTAAGGCTCTTCCGCTCTGGAATTGCTACCGAGAAATATCGTGAGACTCAAGCTGAGTTTGATGATGGCCGTTGGTTAAGCTCTATGCCCTGGTTCATGGCGATATCGGCGATTGGTGCCGGTTCGACGCTATCGGGAGCCATCATATTAGGTCTCTTGGGTACAGATGTTTCCCAGGTGGCGGCCTTCCAGCTAGGCCTCTCATTCTCTGCGCTTGTTGGGCTCCCGCTTGTTATTGTGAATTTAGTTGTGGGGCCACAAATCACACAGTGGTGGGAAGCAGGCGATAAAGACGCTTGTGCCGCATTACTTTCCCAAATGACCCGGCTGGCAGCAGGTGTTTCTGTCGTTGGTGGTGCGGTAGTACTTTATATGCCTGAGATTATCTTGGGTGTTTTCTACGGAGATGCTTATGAATATGGCGTCAAAACCCTCCAAGTGCTTGTCGTTAGCCAAATGGTCAATGTCGCGTTCGGTCCCGTAGGCTTGGCACTCACTCTGAGTGGATTCGAGCGGCAGGCCTTCATAGGGCAGTTGGCCGGTTTATTGGTGTCTGTATCGATTACCGTAATGCTTGTTGGGGATTGGGGCGCCATAGGCGCTGCGGTAGGCGCATTTGCGGGCCTGCTGGTGTGGAATATATGGATGGCCTTCCAATTGCGAGGGGGCTGGGGAGGACCGTTCTTATTTCTTCTAAGCGGAGTGGGACGGGACAAATGATTATTTCAGACAGAAATAAATTTATTTTTATCCACATCCCTAAGTGCGCAGGCACCAGCGTGAGGTCACGTATTGAACACCTTGATGATCGCAACGGTGCTTATTCCTCTCGGTTAGATGAACATCCTGAATTGGGGTTGTTGAATTACGTTCACATTCCTTTACAAACGCTGAAAGATCAATTTCCTAACGAGTACGTTTGCGTCGAGACTTACCGCAGCATGGCTGTAATGCGAGATCCTTCTGCGCGTTTCGTATCCTCAGTTTCTCAGTACTGCAATCGTTACAGCGACATGGAAATGCGCAACCACAACATCAAAACTTTGCGTAAGCAGGTAGATAAGCTAATCGATGCAATCGAGGAGCAAGAGGTTTTAAATCCCGGAGGTCGACTCCCGGCCAAACTCATTCATTTTCAAAGGCAGCATCACTTCACACACCTCGATGGTGCTCAAGTAGTTCAAAATATCGTGGATATCTCTCAGATCGAGAGCGTACTTGTGGATTTATTGGGAACGTCGGAGCTGAGAGAGAATGACTCGGTCAAAGCAAACGAGAGTCGCGTCTATCGTAATCAGAGCCTCAGGATTCTCGCTTCCAGCGTGAAGGCCGCTGCACCGGGTTTACATCGAATGCTCACACCCAGGGTGAGTGCTTGGATGGCAGAACGCGTTCATGCTCCTCTCAAAGATCAATTCGCAGCGGTGTTTGAGGATGTGAAAGTACGTGACTTCATCGCGCGATATTACGATTTCGACGAAATTTTGTTGAACGAGATCACTAGTTAAGGTTTATTTGCGGCGTTTGTGACACACAGTCGAAAGAATAGTTGTCATAAAAGAGTTTTCTTACTAGCCTAACTAAAAATTGATTCTCTTAGAGGTAGACCAATGAAAATTAAAGCGGCAATCGGTGCAATCGCTCTAACCACTTCTGTCAGCGTTTCCGCTGCCGTAGTGCCTTTTGATACAACAGTTGTCCGTACTCTCATCTCCGAGAACTACGGTGAGTGCATGTTCCAGCCTGGTACTGCGCCTTCATCAAAAGGACTCGCTTGCCGAGACCAGTGGATCACCGCTGACTGCGCGGGCTCATTGGGTGGATCAAAAAGCCTTGGTAAGACAAAGTTTGATTCAATTCTTTTGTCTGAGCTGACTGGCGGCACCGTGCGTGTTCGCGTTGATGATTCAAAGAAGATCAACGGCTTTTGCTTCCTAGAGCAGGTTCAAACAGTACCTTCTGAATAAGAACACACGTGTTCTAGGACACGGTATTCAAGGAAACAGAACTGTTGAAAGCTCGTAAAGTGTTAATAGGCGCTGCAATTGCAGTGCCTTTTGCGTTATGGATTATTCTTTTCTCGGAAGATGAACGGTCGGACACTATTTCGCAAGGTGGTGTCGGCAGCGAGCCAATACAATCTGTGAAAGCCCGGGAAACAGTTGTTCCATCTGACAACCCAGACATGAAGTCGACTGCTGCGAGAGAGCTAGAGGTGCAACCGGTTTTAGATCAAACATCAGACTTGATCTCGATTGGTGAGTACATCGACCCCGACAGAGGGGCAGACTTAAGCCAGTCGATTGCGACGATCGAAATTGGCGAGTACATCGACCCAGACCGTGGCGCTGATTACAGTGAGCCGTCAAACCCCATTGAAATTGGCGAGTATATTGACCCTGACCGTGGTGCTGTACTCGAGGTAAACCCCTTAGAGGTGCTGAGCATTGGTGCCTTCATTGACCCAGACAGCTTATCTGTTACCAACTCTCAAGAGACGGTTGAAGTAGGTGAGTATGTCGATCCCGATCGCGATTGATTCCTCCCGTCCCACTGCGTCTTAGCCCTATTAACTGCCTCAGTATTATGCGCGGGTGGCTCAACTTTGATTGACGCAAATGGGCAGCCAATGAAAACCAACGCCGAAATCGTCAGAGAAGCCTGCCACGTGGTCTGGACCGAAGGTCAGATTGATCGGGTGGAAGAGTTTTACGCTCAAGACTTTTCTGCTGACTACGCCTTCACCGACTGGGGCTCCGGAATTGAAGGGGTCAAAGCACTGGCCGCTAGCGTTCGGGTAGGACTTCCCGATTACCGCGAGGAGATAAAACTTATTATCGACGGCGGTGAATACATTGTCGTGGAGCTGCTAATCGAGGGCACGCATACCGGCCCAATGAATGGCATGGAGCCCACAGGCAGAGCGGTAGCCTTCCGGGACGTGACGATTCTTCGTCTGCGCGACGGTAAGATCATCGAGCAACGCGGTCTTTCAGACTACCTGACCATGTTTCAGCAGCTAGGTGTCATTCCCGAGATGGGCTGAACCACTACAGGCGTACACATCTCTCAAACCCTGCACTAGCATTTCAACATGATGCCTTTGGAAGCTTTTGAAAAATACCACCCGCTGTTTGTCGAGGGTATGGGCGGCTACGACACACGCGATCCCGAGCAGATTGCTGATGTCGTTGTGACTTCGGTGACAGCGCACTGGGTACAAAATTCACCAAGCAAGCCGCCATTACTGATAATTCAGGGCGATCCACTGGAGCCCAAAGGGATTTCAGCTATTACACCTATTGTTGCCGAGACCCTGCAGTTGAAGCGCGGCTTGATCGTACTCGACCAGGACTTAGCCGATTACCACTCGCCAAATGCTGATCGCGATAATGTGATTTTAGAGACTCGCTATTCCGAGGCGGCGGCGTTTATTGAGGGCCACCGACCCGGAACGGTTGCGAAGATCGAAGACGCCGTTGATGCGCTTCTCGTAGAAAAAAACCAGAAGCGCGCCTCGCTTGGTAAAGCCCCAATGGCCGATTACTACCGAATTTTTGCGCTGTTGCAGGAAGTCTCAAAAGCCGCGTTTGCAGCTTTGTGTGGCGAGCTCACTTTGGTGCACACGAGTCGCGAGATCGGTGAATTCTCGGTAACGAGTTTCGGTCAATTGGGGTTGGACCTAGGCCTGATTAGTGCAGCGAATGTTGCACCATTCTTAGATCCGTAAACCTGGCCATAAGTAATCCGCTTCAGTCTCAGCAACGGCTAAGATCATCGGCTAGCGATATCTCACCCCGCCCTTAATCACAGCCGCGGGCTCCTCGAGTAGTTCGATGTTCTCAAGCGGGTTGCCCTTAACCGCAACAAAATCCGCCGCATACCCAGCCTCTATCTTGCCCACTTCATAGCCCCAGCCAATAACTTCAGCGGCTGTCATCGTGGCTGACTGAATTGCCTGTAGTGGTGTCATACCAAACCGGGTCATTCGCGAGAGCTGCTTGGCGTTCTGGCCGTGCGGATACACCCCTGCGTCTGTGCCATAAACAATCGTTGCGCCTGCTTCGACGGCTTTACGGAAGTTCGCGCGTTGTGTGGCACCCGTCTTGCGCTCTTTCTCGAGTGACTCCTCCAAAATGCCGGCACTGGCACCTTCGCCGAGAATGTACTCAGTCACGTAAATATCCATCGACAGCGCGGCGTCGTTCTCGATAGCGAGGCGAATACCTTCATCGTCGATAAAGCTTGCGTGCTCGATCGTGTCAGCGCCTGCTTTCAGTGCATTGATAATGCCCTCTGAGCCGTGCGCGTGTGAGGCAACTTTTAGCCCGCGGCTGTGCGCTTCATCCACAAGAGCAGTGAGCTCCTCAAGTGTGTACTGCGGTGCACCCACTTTGGTGCCCTTAGACAGAACGCCGCCTGTGGAGCAAGTTTTGATGAGATCTGCGCCGTATTTGATGTTTCGTCTGACGGCAGCACGTGCTGCCCAGGGTCCGTCGGCGACGCCTTCGCCAGTGATGTTGTATTCAGGGGGGAGGAGGTTATTATCCGAGCAGTGCCCGCCCGTGATACCAATGGGCGGACCTGACACCAGCATGCGTGGACCGGGGATATCGCCTTCATTGATCGCGTCACGAAGCGCAACATCGCCAAACGATCCTGCACCTACATTACGCACGGTCGTAAACCCCGCCATCAAGGTCTGCTTTGCGTGAACGACGCCCAAAATAGCTCGACGCTCATCAGTCAGTTTTAGGCGCTCGTAACCGTGATAACCGCCTCCAGATGTCAGGTGCACGTGCATGTCGATTAAGCCAGGCATCAACGTGTGGCCCTGCAGATCAACCACCTCAACGCCCTTGGGGAGGCTAGTCGATGAAGCCGGCCCCACCTTTGCAATGCGGCCGTCATAGACCACAACCACATGATTCTTTAAAAGCTCACCATTAGTGACGTCGAGGATGTTTGCGCCCTTGATCACCATCGACTGCGCCTGCACTTGAGTCGCTAGAGCGGCGGTTGCCAACAGTAGGAATCGATTAAATGCGTTCATCTGAAATCTCCAATAAACCGGCGGGCCTATAATTTTGGCGGAAGTGGCACAAAGCCTGACACACGCTTCATGTGCTCGCCATACTCGGGTCGGCGCGCGAGGCTGCGCTTATCGATCATTGGGATACTAGCCGCTAAGAACATAACCAACATGGCGATCGAGCCGGGTACCGTCCACCACCAGCTTTCGGGCACTGCGGCGACCCCAAAGAGGGCAAGACCGGCCCAGAACAGCCACTCACCAAAGTAGTTGGGGTGGCGCGAATATCCCCAG
Source organism: gamma proteobacterium HIMB55 (assembly GCA_000227505.4). NCBI lineage: Bacteria > Pseudomonadati > Pseudomonadota > Gammaproteobacteria > Cellvibrionales > Halieaceae > gamma proteobacterium HIMB55. Next base: position 481,580 of record AGIF02000001.1, read on the forward strand.
AGACCGGTTTTCATGATCTCGCCGTCTTTTCGGTGGTTGAGGAATCGGTGCAGCTGAATGTCGGCCACGAGCTCGATCATAATAGCCGTCGCAGTTACCGCCGCGGCAATGTAGTCGAGCCAGTTCAACGGCTGAGCATCCATGGCCACCGCTGCGTAAATTGGCAGACATGACACAAATACAATGACGGTGGGGAAGAGGTGAATCGCCGAGAAGTCAGCGATTGCATCCAGCTTGCCCGCGCCCTCTTTGATGGGTGCATAACGCCAATCTTCATGCTCAAGCCCGGGCCAGAAGGTTGCCCAGTTCGCAGTGAGGCGAATGCCCCACAGCCAAACAAGCGCAACCACAAGCCAGACTCGCGCACTATCGATACCGCTAGCGGTCGCCTCCACCGCCCAATACAGCGCAATAAGCGGCGGAATCACACTCCAATAGGCGTCGTAGAAGCTCGAGTTCTTGTAGAGACGACTGAAAATAAAGATCGCGATGGTTGCCGCGATATCAGCCCAGAACATATCCCAGATAGGACTTTGGCCCAGTGCCTCTAACGTTGCCCATGCAACACCGACGGTGACGATGTAGGCGAATGTAATGTGAGCTAAGCCTCGAAACTTCATGATGATGGCCTTTTTATTGTTTGTACGTTGTTTGCGTTATAGCTGAATAGCCCTTGAGTCCCATCCCACCGATCCGCCTGCTCGCCAATACAATTTAAGATCGGGCGACTAAGCCCAACTCGCTGCGGTTAGACGGCAGGTGGTAGGTAGGTGAATTCAGGTTAGCTACTTGGTGAGCTGCCCCAGTGCAATTCATTATCTCCAAAACGGAGAGTATCACGAGCGGATTTTTGGGTAGAGAAGGGGAGGTTATGGATTTAGTCGACTAGGGTGATGTTTTCTGAGGTACTCGATTAACGATCAGGACGATGCCTCAGGGTTGTCGTTACTTGCCTTGCACTGTGGACGCGGTAAGCTCGGGTCTCTTTAGATTTGAAGTGGCTTATGTCGTTAGCCGCACGAGGTGTTTGTCATGACAGCACATCAATCGCCAAAAGCTGCGCGTGCGCCGCTTGCTGAATTTCCTGTTAGCGATAAATGCTTGGGGTCCACGCCGCAGTTCGAAGACGCGCCTGCATGGATTTACAATCACGACAACCCGTATCTTCACGGTGTTTATGCGCCGACCACGTGTGAGCTCGACAAAGACAAGTTAGAAGTCATCGGCGAGTTACCGAGCGACTTACGCGGCACTTACTATCGCAATGGCGCCAACCCTGTCTTTGAACCCAAGAATCGCTATCACCCCTTCGACGGTGATGGCATGGTTCACGCACTTCATATTGGTGACGACGGTGCGCGTTACGTAAACCGATGGATTGAAACCCCGGCCTTTACCGACGAGGGTGCTGCCGGTGAGTCGGTCTCTCCTGGCGTCATGGGACCCTTTGATTACAGCGTCTCCGAATTCGGCATCAAGGACACATCCAACACCGATATCTTTTGCTTGAACGGTGACCTCGTGAGCCTCTGGTACAACGCAGGTAACCCAATCGCGCTTGACCCAACGACGCTGGAGACCCGCAAGGCCTTCCATTTGGATGGTCGCAACAAGCCCAAGATGTCCGCGCACTCGAAGGTTGATTGGCGGACGGGTGAGCTCTTGTATTTCGATTACAACGACACTCCACCTTACATGACCTATGGTGTGGCCAACGCCAAGGGCGAAGTGGTGCATGAAGTGCCGATTGACTTACCGGGCGCGCGATTACCTCACGATATTGGCTTCACGCAAAACTACACTGTGTTGCACGACTTGCCGTTTTTCCATGACCTCGACGTCCTGAAAAACCACAAGCTGCGCGTGTTGACCTTCCATCGAGACATCCCAACGCGCTTTGGGCTGATTCCGAGATTTGGTGAGAGCAACACGATCCGGTGGTTCGACTGCGAGCCTTGTTACATCCTCCATGTCTCAAACTGCTGGGAAGAGGGCGACTGGGTCATCATGGACGGCTGTCGCTCGGTAAACCCCATGCCCAAGGCTTACGGCGACGAAGGTGAGTTATCGCACATGCTGGCTTACATGCGGCTGGAGGCGAACAACTACCGCTGGCGCTTCAATCTGGTCACAGGCGAAGTGCGCGAAGGGGACATCGACGATCTCAATACTGAGTTCAACAAGACCAACCCGCTTTATGGGGGGCAGAAGAGCCGATACGCCTACCACCAATACATCCCGACACATGAAGAGGGTGGTTACACCCTGCGCTTCACGGGCCTCGTGAAGTATGACAACGAGACTGGCAAGAGCTGGCGCCATAACTATGGTGCCGGGGTGCTCGGTAGCGAAGCCGTGTATGCACCCAAAGTCGGTGCGACCTCAGAAAGTGAAGAGGACGACGGGTACGTTGTGAACTTTGTGCATGACACCAAGGACTGGAGCTCGTGGTTTTGTGTTTTTGATGCCAAAGATATCGAGCAAGGACCCATCGCCAAGGTCAGACTCCCGGGTAGAGTCCCCGCGGGCTTCCACGCCACATGGGCGCCGGAGACTCGATAGGGGTTTGAGAGCAGCGTCTGAGAGAGGCCTTTGAGAGAGGCGTCTGAATAGAGGCCCGCTCGGTGAAGGCGTCAGGATGGGGTTACTCCCTAGAACACCCGTGCTGAACGGGAGATAAAAACCAGCTGCAGATTCCAAAATGCATGAATTGGTCTGGTAAAACGAAGCACACGAACAGAGCGGTAAACGAAGAACCAAAAGCAATAAGAAAGTAGGAGGCCCACGATGGAACACGCCTTACAAGTCAGAATTCTCAAAGAGTTACTTGAGCAAATAGAGACTGGCAAAAATGTGGACGCTGGCGTCCAGTACAAAATGAACACCGACGTCTATGTTTGTCCCGAGACAGCGGCGAAAGAGCACGAGGTGTTCTTTCAAAACCATCCTCAGCTAATCGGTCTCTCTGGCGATCTCCCTGAACCTAACACCTGGTTCACAATTGATGACTTCGGTGTGCCGGTACTGGCCACGCGCGACAAAGACGGGAACTTCAAAGCGTTCTTGAACGCGTGTCGGCATCGAGGTGCGCGTTTGACCAAGGACACCCGGGGAAAAGGCAGTCGCTTTATCTGCCCGTTCCACGCGTGGACCTATTCAACCTCAGGCGAGTTACTCGGTATCCCACAAAAAGATCATTTTGGTCCGCTTAATGACGCCTGTGATGGACTGATTCAGCTACCTGCGGTTGAGCATAGAGGTATGTTGTGGGTGCACCCCAAGCCAGATGGCAAGCTTGATATTCAAGAGTTACTCGGCCCTTTGGACAAGGAAATCATCACCTATGATTTCCCGCGATGGGTGTACAGTGGCGAGACGGTTATCGAGATGAATCTCAACTGGAAGCTGGCGAACGATACCTTTGGTGAGACTTATCATTTCCAAAAACTACACAAGGACACCTTAGGTCAGCTCTTTCATGGCGATAACTTGAGTTATGAGGTCTTCGGACGGAATCACCGCTTCGTCTTTGCCAACAAAGGCATCGACATGCTGCGCGACGTGCCCGAGTCCGAGTGGACGTTGGACGCTTCAGCGAACCTGCTGTACTTCCTGTTCCCCAATGTTCAGATGAATATCGGCGGAAGTAACATCTCGCTGATTAAGATGTACCCGCACCCAACGGACCCAGGTAAATCACTGACGCGTATCAGTTTTTACTTCACCCCTGAAATGATTGAGCTGGCGGCTTCCGTAAAGGAAAACAGTGAGATTCAAGTCGTTGACGCGAGTAACGTTTACGACGAGATAGATCCCGACACGGCGCCCGGCGAGGAGGTCGCATTCACGCTTGAAGCTATTACCGAGGTGTTCTCAAGCACCATTGCTGACCAAGACTATGTGATGGGTGAGCAGCAACAAGCGGCCGCGCAAAGTGGTTTACTGCCTCATGTTTGGTTTGGTCGAAACGAGCCCGCGCTGCATCACTACCACAACACGTTCCGGGAAGCCTTGGGGATGCCACCACTCGATCCTGTTACTGCGACGGAGTAATTACGAAGCTCATACGAACAAGCCTATTGATAAGCCATTTAAGTCCATCGTTTTCGGCCTATCGCTCGTTCTCTCGTCTGCGAATTTAACACTGCAGTACATGGTTAGGCGTCGACGTTTTATGCCCTCTAACTCCGAGTTTAAGTAGCGCTATTCAAGCCCAGATTTTGAAATGTGACGTCCTCTAAAATTGTGACGAAACTCCCTCCTCAAATGACACGACATGTGCCAAAAGAGACAAAAAAGACGGGATTGGCTCACAAATTTAATTAATTCTTTTGAGGGCTTAAAGCCACTCGGACTTCGTCCGCTATCACTCACAGTGTTATCAATTTGTGGTGGATGTAGCGTGGTGAAACTTGCGGTTCGGTTGTTATGGTTGGTTCCAGTTCTGTGGACGGGTGTGGCGCTTTCGCAAAGCGATGAAACCGATCTTCTGGCTCAAGCGAAATTAGACGAGGCCCAAACAGCCGCGGTGTCAGAGCCAAACTATGAAGTGCTCGACCGCATGCGTAACTTCCGCGGCCCCTACACCAACCTTGACGACCCAGTTCGTGCGCTTGAGCGCAAGCGCGAAGCCGAGCGTGTCGGCGTTGATATGTCTGCACCTTCCTGTAAGCCCCCAAGCTGCAACATGGGCGAGGGCAGTGTCATCGTTAAGTTGGCCAACACAAACAACCTTTATAAAGGCGGCGGCCCGTCAGTCACAGGAAAGGTACCGAGTCGCTTTTATTCAGATGCAGCGCTAACACCTGTCTTTAATGAAAAACTCGTCTCGCGTGCGGTCTCTAAGTACAAAGCTGCGAACGCAAGGGCTGCAACAAACTCCAAAGGCAATGAAGTTGATCTGACTCGTTGGTATAGCTTACGTCTACCCGCTGGCGCAGATGTTAACGAGGCGGTTAAGGACTTAAGCCGCGACCCGCGGATTGAGGAAGTGGAGCCTAATTACGAATACCGCCTTACAGATACGCGCCGCGGAACGATGCAGCGCACTGCGCCTGTAAACACACCCAATGAAAACCAGCTTCTCGCGATTCCCACGAACGACCCTCAGCGGAACGGGCAGTGGCATCTCGGACGAATAAACGTCGAGGCCGCATGGGAGTGGCTTGAAGCGGACGGTAAGGAGAAGTGGGGCGATCGTTCAATTGTCGTTGCGGTAGTCGACTCGGGGGTTGACTACACCCACGAAGACCTCGCGGGCAACATGTGGGTGAACACTGGCGAAGTCGCGGGCAACAACATTGACGACGATAACAACGGCATCGTGGATGACGTTTATGGCGCGAGCTTTGTTGGTGGCGATTCCGATCACAATGGTGACCCAACGGACTACAACGGTCACGGTACGCACGTTGCAGGCATTATTGCCGCCCAGGGTAATAACAACCTTGGCGTGATCGGAGTAGCCCCAAACGTACAAATCATGGCTGTAACATCGGCACAGTACACAGGCGTTCTGACGTCTGCTGATATTTCGGAGGGTATTCTCTACGCCTACAACCAAGGCGCTGACATCATCAATATGTCTTTTGGTGGTGGCGCGAGATCCACGCTGCAAGAAGAAGCATTAGCCACAGCGTTTAGCTCAGCCGTTCTTATCGCGGCTGCCGGTAACGATGGTAATTACAATGACGACGCGTGCGGTGACACGCCGGCACCCATGTATCCCGGTGCTTATACCTACGTGGTTGGTGTTATGGCAGAAGCACAAAGTGCGAATAGCCAAGGCAGTTGGCTGACAGGGTTTTCTAACTTCGACTGCACTGCCAAGAACGCCGTCGAATACGACGTAATGGCGCCGGGCCAGGATATCCTCTCAACCGTGCCCGGTGGCGGTTATGCCGCTTGGGACGGCACCTCAATGGCTGCTCCGGTGGTCTCTGGCATTGCCGCGCTCGTGCGCACGCGATTCCCCGACAAAGCGGTGTATTCATCACGCTTTATCATGGGGCAGGTGGCCGCAACGGGTACGGCCAAGCAGGGACAGGTTAATCCGAAAACTGGCGCCCCGATCTCATACCTATCCTCAGATGCAGAACTTGCGCTTACTGATACCCCCAAGCCAGATCTCGCCTATTTGAGTCACTTTTTGTGGGATGAAGTGCAGGATGGCACGCCAAATGATGACGACGGCAAGGTGGATGCGGGCGAACGAATCTCACTCGCCGTAACAATCAAAAACGTTTGGGGGCAGGCCGACAACGTCTCGGTGACGTTAAGTGCCCAAGCTCAGCAAGGCGAGGGAGTTTCGATAGCAGATCCTTACGTGACCTTTGAGACTGCGATAGTCGATTACGGATCTACGGGGAGTTTCGCTGAGGACGACAACGGCCTGATTTATGATGATGACGGTCTCCTAACCGGCGTCGAAGCACCCTTTGTATTCACAGTCGCAGCAAATACGCCTAACGAACACATCATTCCCATGTTAGTCACGATCACTGCAACCAATGGGCTTGATGATGCCGATGCGACAGTCTACGAGTTCGAGTCGGACTTCAAACTGATCTCTTACAGTGGTCGGGAGCTCCCAAGAGTTATCAACTCTGATGCACCGGGTACTGATGGCGGTGCGATAGACAGCGACGGCGTAGTAGATGGCGTTGTAACTATCGATGACAGTGCGCGATGGATTATCGACAACCCCGTGTTGGTCGAAGAGGGCACCACGTTAAAAATTGGTCCTGGAGCTATTGTTCAGTTCTGGGGTAGTCAATCTGACGCGGCATACGCTGTTTTTGAAAACGCATATTTGCAGGTTGATGGTGAACTTATCGTAGAGGGCACTGCGGCAAAGCCCGTGACGCTGACTCCCTCAGAGCTATTTGATAACAGAGCCGTGGTGATAGAAAACAAGGGTGTCGCCAGTTTTGGTTACGCAAATATTTGGAATCACGTTCCAACAAAAGGCGGATTACTGTTGTATGCCACGCCTTATGAACAGATGCACCATGTTTTCTTGGGGCGACTTCGGCCGGATTTACTGATGCTCTATTCTCGCGATTCTAGTGGTGACTGGAACGAGTTTTCTGGTCCTTATGGCCCCTCGGTTCTGACAAAAAGTCTCTCCCAGTCCAGGGTGCAACGACTGGGAACCGAGTTTTCGTATGAAATAAAGCCATTAGAAATATACGAGAATGGCAAGGGCAGTATGACCATCAATGGCCCTTCCAAACTGAAAGCGGATAGCTTTGCGGAGAACCTTTTCGTTGATAATTATTTATCTGGAAACTTACCTATTTCGGGCGGTGGCAACGTCTTCCTTAACTCAAAGCAAACCCGAATCGCTTCTGGTGGCGAGGCAATAACACTCGGTGGGCGTATCGATTTGAGTCGCTCTCAAGTGAGTGCCCGAGCCACCATTGCCGATGTCCTCGACTACGATGGAAAGACCTATGTGCTGGCATGGCCCGGTCACCCAACCTTAGAGTTCCCACAAAATAAAACTGCTCGCGCAAAAATTTATGTAGACCGAGCGCGCAACTTTGCGCAGTCACAAAATGGCGATCTTGCTGTTTACTCAAACGACGCTGAGGCGGACGCTATCACTGCGTGGTTTGGTGATCTGAACACCGCTGTGAATGCCAACGATGCTGATACTTTAAGAGGTCAGATTGATATTTGTGATGATCGACCTAAGGTGTGTGCAAAGCTTGAGACCACAAACACTAAGTGGTGGAGCTCGCTTGTCATTGGAGCTAAGAAAACGGGTGATACGTGGTCTTGGGTTACCAACGAAGAGCCGACGCTACTTGCTGAGAATGATCCACTGGCGGGCATTTCTGCCGATGCAGCACTCGCATCGGATTACCTTATTACGTCCGTAACCGACGCGGGTACGTCTGGGGTAAGAACAGGCACTGCAGCTACCACCGATCAGGTACCGCTTGTGCTGATCGAGTTGCCAACACAAATGACGTTGTCCCAGGTTCAAGCAGCTTGGGACGCGTGGGAAGATGATCCAAGTGGTCTACCAAACTCGGCTATTTTGAACCCCACGTTTAATGCCGACCCGGATACGTGGCTCGTCACTTCGTCACGCGGAAAGATTGATGAGGATGACGGTTTCGACCTCAAAGGTGACCTCACCAACGTCTACTGGGGCGACGTGGGAGAGTCGGTAGTTGATTTTGCTGTTAATGGTTACTCACGTGACTTCAACAAAATGCCGCTGGACTACACACCCTTGGCAACAACGGCGCCCGAGTCGGCGTATCCGTTTGTCGCCAAGCTTGAAATCTTGGATGGCGACGGAGCGGAACGTGCGGATCAGCGCTTTGCTGCTGAACCGACAGTATGGCGCGTCACCTTTAACCGCGACATGGATCAAACGATTCAGCCCTTGGTTACTTATGGTCCGGCCGAGCCCTACACGGACTTTACCGTGACAGGTAACTGGGTCAGCGCACGAGTTTGGCAGGGCAACCTCACTATTTCGCCCATTGCGACCGATGGCTACCAGTATGTCCGTATCGCGGGCGCGGTTGCTGCTGACGATGCTTGGTTGACGACAGGTGTGGACCGGGCGCGATTCCGGTTTGAAGTAAATACCTCAGGCGTTGAGTCATTAAACCTTCAGGCAACCGGTGGTGAAGGCTACGTGGACCTCTCGTGGAACCAAGACGACTACGAGACCATGCTGGGCTTCAACATCTATCGATCGGAAAGTCAGGACTCAGGGTTCACCCGAATCAACCAGACGTTGGTGGATGACAGTGTTCGAACCTATCGCGATGAAAATACGCAGCCAGGTGTGACCTATTACTACTACTTCACCGTAGCTGTCTCGGGTGCTGAGTCAGAGCCCTCTAACACCGCTTCTGCGACAGCGGTCGATACCGAAAAGCCGGTAATGTCGCACACGGTGGCGACACAAGGTGTCTACGAATCCGCCAAGCTGTTGCAGGCAGAGGTTACCGACAACATCGCGGTGACGGCAGTGACGCTTTACTACCGTGCAATCGGCGCGACTGACTATATTTCGATTGCCATGAATAATACGGACGGAAATACCTACGCTGCCTCCGTTCCAGGAAGCGCCATGGTACCCCCCGGTGTTGAGTACTACATCGAAGCAACTGATGGCGCGAGCTTCGCTTACAGCGGACGGGCGAACACGCCGAATACCATTACGGTTGAGAACAGTCCGGTAGTGACGAATGTTTCTCCGAACTCGGGGTCACAAGCTGGTGGCACAGCGATCATCATTTCGGGTAACAACTTTGTTGATGGTGCGAGCGTGCTATTGGGTGCTGCGACCTGTCAGAACGTGACGGTTGAGTCAACGTCGCGTATTTCATGTACGACACCGGCCAATATTCCTGAGACGGTCTCGATGAGAGTGACTAACCCCGACAACTCGACTGGTCTGTTATCGAACGCCTTCACCTTCGTGGGTAACGCAACGGTTCTTTCTCTACCCGATGTCGAGGGTAATGTAGGGACTACGCTCGATGTTGCACTCACCACGGGTGCCGTTGCTGGATTACAGAGTTTCTCGACGACGATAATGTGGAACGCGGAACACATTCAGCTTCAGGAAGTGCGCAAGGGGTCGCTTGTTAACGCGTGGGAGATGGTTGAAAACGCGACAGCGAATACTGTTACCGTTGCGGCGGCGAGCAGCAGTACGGTAACGGGTTCTGGTGAGTTACTTGTGCTTGAATTTACGGTGTTGGCTGGTGGTGACGTGACTTCCCCCATCCAAATAACCTCGGCGCGACTGAACGACGGCAACATCACCGCCACAACCCAAGATGGTTCGTTTACGGCCTTCGCGGGCTTTACGGTTGGCGGAAACGTGAAGTTCTGGGATGCCGATCAAACACCGGTGTCTGCAGTGATTACACTTGATAGTGGCGCGACCGAGACCAGCAGTGACGCGGACGGCAGTTACCAATTTGCCCGAGTGCTCGATGGGCAGCGCAAGCTCGTACCCTCGAAGGACGACGGTGCAAACGACTCAGTGCGACTCTACGACGCATCGCTCATACTTAGTCAGGTAGTGGGTACCACCAACTTATCTCCTAACGCGTTGATTGCGGCAGACGTCACCGGCAACGGTATCGTGACTGAGCAGGATGCCGCCAAGATCTTGGAGGTGTCTGCGGGCCTTAAGTCATTGCCGTTTGCCAACATTGGCAGGTTGTGGGCCTTCACGCCAAACGAGATCAATTACGACGGGCTGAGTGACAACATCACCGACGCTAACTTTACGGCGATCTTTATGGGTGATGTGTCAGGTAACTGGGCGAATCCGGGCGGCCTTCAGACGAGCATAAGTACACGCCTCGTGTTAGACGATATTTCGAACGAAGGGATTGCCACGGTCAATGTGTTCGCACGACCACCAGCGCCGACCATGCAGATCAGTGCGTTCGAACTGTTACTTGCAACGACGCCGGGAGCATCGTTAATCGACGTGTCTAAGACGGCGCCATTCGCCGGCTGGTCGAACCCGCATATTGTTATCGACGGTAGCCAGTCTCGCATCAGTCTCTACGACGATGTAAGCGGCGCTTTCTCGGAAGAGATGCATATCCTGACGCTGCGTTACTCGCTAGCTAACGGTAATCAGTCGATTGCTTCGACGCGTGGCTGGCTCAATGAGACCAAGCTGTTTAGTGGCAAGCCACTAGCCTTCCGTGTGGGTGATGACATGGACGGGGACTGGGTGCCCGATGATGAGGATGCGTTCCCTGATGATGTGTCTGCCTCTGTAGATACCGACGGCGATGGCATGCCAGACAATTGGAACCCGGGTTACAGCGAGCGTGATTCTGAATCTGGTCTGGTGCTCGACCTCGACGACGATAACGATGGTTACAGTGACAAAGAGGAGTCTGAGGCTGGAACAGATGCGCTCGACGCCAACGATCAGCCTTTCCTCAAGATGAGCAAGGTGCTGATTAAGGTTGCCATCGATAAGGCCGCTGAAAATGCAGCCAACCAAGCGACAAATTCACCGTAGTGAACCGACCCAGCGATAAGCTGGGACTCTGGGGGACTTGAAACGCTGCCACGTTGTTGGCGGCGTTTTTTTATTTCTGGCAGCCGATTATGCCTGGTGCCAAAGCACCTTTTGGTTACTTTGTAACTCCTTGAAACAACGAGTAGCATGATCAAAGGACGTAAGAATTATCCGGGGTAATAAATGCGTTATCTGAAGCTAATACCTGTGGGACTAATGATTGCTGCGCTCTCATATGCTCAGGAGCCAGAGGATGTGTCAGGCAGCGAGACAGCTGCTGCGAAATCCGACCGGGTAATTTCGGAACCCGATTTCCACGTGCTCAAACGTCAGAGATCCTTCCGTGGCCCCTACACTGACCAGGATGATCCGCTCCTGCTAGCTGAGCAAAGCAAGGAAAATGCACGTACAGGTGTGAACCCCAACGAACTCTCGTGCCGTCCTCCGCATTGCTCAAGAGAAGATGCGCGGCTGATCATAAAGCTGGCGACCCCTGCGAGTGCGCAGGCACTGGCAAAGGCCACGGGTAACAGTTCCAAGCAAAGCGCATACTTTGTTGACACGTCGCTGACCCCAATTTTTTCTCAATCCCAAGTCACCAAAGCGCGTGCAAAACTCGTCTCCACCCGCACCAAGATGCCTTTGAACTCCATGGGGAAGCCGGTCGATTTAATGCGCTGGCGAAGTCTAGCGCTCCCAGCCGGCACTGATTTGGACGAGGCAATAGCCGACTTATCACTTGATCCACGCGTTGAAGTCGTGGAGTCCAGCTTTGAGCGCCAGTTAAAAGGCGAACTCAGTAAACCTGGTGAAGACAGTTCAATGTCTACCTTGGCTGTTGTGGCAAATGACCCAAGGAAAGGCGAACAATGGGCGCTTGAGCGGACTCGCACTGAAGACGCTTGGCAATGGCTTGAGGACAACGGATATCCCGCTTGGGGCGACCGAAACATCGTAGTGGCGGTCATTGACTCAGGAGTGGATTACACCCACGAAGACCTTGCCGGCAATATGTGGGTGAACGCGGGTGAGATTCCAGGCAACGGCATTGACGACGATAACAATGGGTTTGTTGACGATGTCTATGGCGCAGATGTCGTGGGTCAGGAAGGTCAAGACCATGATGGCGATCCACAAGATGACAACGGTCACGGAACGCACGTGGCGGGCATCATTGCCGCTCAAGGCAACAACGATATTGGGATCATTGGTGTGGCTCCCAATGCACAGATTATGGCCATTAAGGCCGCACAGTACTCGGGTGTTTTAACCTCGACCGATATCTCAGAAGCGATTCTTTACGCTTATCAGCAAGGTGCCGACATTATCAACATGTCCTTTGGCGGCTCGGGGCGATCAGTGCTCGAGGAGGAGGCGCTAGCAGTCGCCTTCAGCAACGCCGTCTTGGTAGCCGCTGCAGGTAACCAGGGCATCTACAACGATCGTAATTGTGGCATTTTTGCTCGCCCAAGCTATCCCGCAGCTTATCCCTATGTGCTTGGTGTGATGGCTGAGAGCCAATTTGTGGCAGCCAACGGTGATTGGCTGGCCGGGTTTTCTAACTGGGACTGCAAGGCCAGAAACGGACTCGAGTACGAGGTTATGGCTCCGGGAGTCGACGTCCTATCGACGATTCCCGGTAATGGCTACGCGGCGTGGGATGGCACTTCAATGGCAGCGCCTGTTGCCGCTGGTATGGCGGCCCTCGTCAGAACGCGCTTTGATGACAAGTCGGTTTACTCTTCGCGCTTTATCATGGGGCAGGTTGCATCCACAGGTGCAAGCAAGCAAGGGAATACACCTTGCCGAGGCTGTTTGCCGAAGTCTTATCTCTCAGCGGACGCACTAACGGCGCTGACGGAAGTCCCTGAGCCTAGCCTGTCTTATCTTAAACATTATCTTTTCGATGAGACTGACAGGGCAGGTAACGACGGCGATGGCATCGTAGATGCCGGTGAGACCATCGATCTTGCGCTCATAATCAAAAACTACTGGGGTATGGCCGACAACGTCGAGGTAACCCTTGAAGCTCAGGCGGCCGGTGCAGTCGCAGGCCCCGATCCTTATGTGACGTGGGATGTCCCGACAGTGAATTACGGTGGGGTTGGCTCGTTTAATGAGGATGACAACGGGCTTATTTATGACGACGAGCAGTATATCACTGGAGTGAATTCGCCATTCAGATTCACGGTGGCCGCCGATACGCCCAATGAGCACATCATTCCCATGCTTGTCACAATGACTGCGACGAATGGATTAGACCCCAACGATACAAGTACTTACACGACAACTTCACGTTTCAATCTTATTGTTCAGCGTGGGAGGGAGCTGCCTCGGGTCATCGACTCTGATGCCCCCGGTACTGATGGCGGGCAAATTGATACAGATGGCGTCGAAGATGGTGTGGTGACTATTGATGACTCCACGCTTTGGCTTATTGATAACCCCGTCTTGATTGCAGAGGACACCACTTTGAAGGTTGGCCCCGGAGCCACCCTACAGTTTTGGGGAACTCAACCCGACGACACCTATGCAGTGTTTGAGAATCCCTACCTGCAGGTCGAAGGGACACTGGATGTCGAAGGAACGGTAGAAAAGCCTGCAGTCTTCAAGCCTTCAGACTTATTTCCTGATAGAGCGGTTGTAATCGATAACAGAAGTATCGTTCGTATTCGGCACGCTGAGCTATATAATTTGAGTAGGCAGCAACAAGTAACGGGGTATCAAAATTATAACTTCGATCTGATTGACCATAGTCTCGTGACCAGAGTTGCATTGGATGGATGGCTGGTTGTGCGCCGATCGGAGTCTGGGTATTTTAGTACTAATCCCGGAGTAACTTTCGGCGTTTCTACGCTGAGTAACTCTCGTCTGAATCGGCTTGGCAACGAGCTTCCTTATGCCAGAGAAATTGACAACGTTGTTACCCAATCAACAGGTCCTGCGCAATTTTTTATGGGAGGTTATGGATGGGAGCAGGCACTTGTTTGGGAGAGAGCCGAAACTTCCCTTTTTGACGGTACTTATCTAAATTCATCGCAATATCAATATAGATTTTTACCTGAACTACGCTCTTCGGTTCTGCTGAATAACAATCAAAGTTGGGTTAATCGTTACGGGGAAACGGTGACTCAAGGTTCTAGGGGGCAACTACCTCCGTATGCTTTAAGTTCTCGGTCGCTGGTGCTGACCACTAGTCAGATTGATGACCGAACGTATGCACTGATTGTCATGGCGAATCCAAACCAACAACTACCGTATTCGTCTTGGGAGTCTAAGGCACTAGCGTTTAACGAGTTCGCATCCTCTTTAGGCGGGTCGTTGCTTGTTTATTCTTCCGATGATGAGCGAGATAAAGTCCAGTCATGGTTGGCCGGCTATTGGAATAGACTGGATACTGAGACTAGTGAACAGTTATTGGATTTGTGCGGCGACAATTTGGCTTTTTGCCAATGGATGAAAGGTCAAAAGTGGGATGCTAATCAGTTCGCTTATGGTGTGTATAGAGATGAGAATGGTTGGGGGTGGATTACTGGTGAGGAGCCAGAACTCACTGGCTACGATCCGACTAAAGATGCAAACATCATCGAAAATTCTGATGCTCGCTTCGTTCTGGGTTATGCCTGTTGCACCCAAAGCTATAATTTCGCCAGCCCTAAACTTGCGCTGGTGGAGTTGCCATCTCTACTGACGCAACTTGAAGTTCAGAGCGAATTGGACGAATGGATTGAGGCCCGACCTTCAGCTGTCAGTGGTAACGCCATCTTGAACCAGTGGTGGGACCCCGTACCTAATCACTGGATGGTGATAGAGACACCCAATAAATACGATGACTTTGGGTTGTTTAGCGACAGCGTCGATATGACAGGAGTCTTTTGGGGTACTCAGTCAGAGGAACTTATTCGTAACGCGGTGAGGAGCTATCAAACTGACTTCAACAAGCTTCCTGCCACTATTTTTCCCGCAGCGACAACACCCTCGGACTCCGCTTACCCATTCGTTGTCGACGTCGATATCAAAGACTCGGACGGTAACGCTAGAGCCGATAGCAGGTTCGCCTCAGAGGGCACCGTTTGGGATGTCACGTTCAATAGAGACATGGATGCCAGCGTTCAGCCGATGGTCACCTTTGGCCCTGATGTTCCGTATACAGACTTCACTGTACCCGGTGACTGGATCGACGCGCGAACATGGCGAGGCGAGGTGACAATTTCGCCTGTTGCAACAGATGGTTATCAATACGTCCGAGTTGCTGGCGCTGTTGCAGCTGATGATCCAGGACTTGTCACAGGTAACGATCAGAAGCGCTTCCGTTTCGAGGTCATCACCTCTGGCACTGAGTCCCTGAATCTTCAGGCCTCGGGTGGCGAGGGTTACGTCGACTTGTCCTGGAACCAAGACGACTACGACACCTTGATGGGCTTCAATATCTACCGCTCGACGTCACAGGACGGCAACTACGTGCGCATTAATCAGACGCTTGTGGGGAATGAAGACCGCGAATACCGTGACTCAAACACGGAGCCGGGCGTGCAGTATTTCTACTACTTCACTGTCGCGCTCGATGGGTCTGAGTCGGAGCCGTCTAATAAAGCCTCGGCGACACCTATCGACACGGTGAAGCCGGTGATGAGCCACAACATTATCTCGACGGCCACTTTTGGCAGTACCGTTATGGTTCAGGCTAACGTTACCGACAACATCTCCGTGCAGTCAGTCACGCTCTACTACCGTGCTATTGGCGATACGACCTATACCAGCGTCGATATGGTGAACACCTCGGGAAGCACCTATCGTGCGTCAATTCCGGCCAGTGCGACACAGCCGCCTGGTGTTGAGTACTACATCGCCGCCACTGATGGCTCGAGTTATACCTACAACGGCCGCGCATCTAGCCCGAACAAAATTACGGTCGAAAACAATCCTGTGGTGACATCAGTTAGCCCATCGGCGGGCAGTACCGCAGGTGGTGAGGTGATTAGTGTTTCTGGTAATAACTTTGTTGATGGAGCGACGGTCGCTCTTGGATCGGCAACTTGCCAAAATGTAGTTTGGGCGTCTGAGTCGCGGCTCACCTGTACGACGCCGGCAAGTGCGCCAAACCTAGTGGCCGTGACCGTGGAAAACCCCGATGGTGGAAAAGGGGTACTGACTTCTGCGTTCACATTTGTGGGCAACAGTACAACCATGGCGCTACCCGATATCACGGCGTCGCAGGGGCAAACGCGTGACGTGGCCCTAACGGTTGACCCCGTATCAGGTATGCAGAGCTTCACAGCGGTCATCTCTTGGAATGGTGATCACCTGCAGTACGCTGGTTTCACCAAGGGTGCTCTCGTCAGTGGCTGGGACGTGGTTTCTCAGCTGGAGGGCACGACACTGACCATTGCAGGAAGCAGTAGTACCTCTGTCTCCGGTTCAGGAGAGTTGGTGCTTCTCGAGTTCGGTGTGGTTGCTGACGGCGATGTTTCTTCAGTGATTGACCTGGTTTCGGCACAGATCAACGAGGGCTACATTGAAACCGCCTTGGTGGACGGTTCGTTCACTACGGCTGCTGGATTCAGCATCTCGGGCCAGGTGCGATTCTGGGATGCGTCCAACACCGCCGTTGCTGCAAGCGTTACCTTGGATAACACGCTCGAGGAAACGAGCGATGAGGCGACAGGCCACTTCCAGTTCTCAGGCGTTCTCGATGGTACCCACACACTGAACATTGGAAAAGAGGACGGTATTAACGACTCCATTCGCGGCTATGACGCCTCCTTGATCCTGAGCCATGTTGTTGGGTCGGCCACGTTAACCGGATCTGCCCTAGCAGCTGCCGATGTGACGGGTAATGGTGAAATTTCCGCGCTCGATGCATCGAAGGTGCTTGAGGTGGCAGCAGGGCTTGAGACAGTGCCGTTTGCTAATCAGGCTTCGCCCTGGACCTTCGAGCCAGCGGAACGTCGTTACGACGAGGTTACCTCTAACATTACCGATGCTGACTTTACGGCCATTTACATGGGCGACGTTTCCGGTAACTGGGGCGAGCTTTCGACGCAGTCTTCGACGGGAGTGAGACTTGAGCTCGACTCGATAACGCGTGAGGGAATTGCGACGGTCAATGTGCTGGCGGCACCACCCGTTGAGGGAACGGCAATAAGCTCTGTAGAGCTGACGCTTAATACAACGGCGGGCGTGAGTCTCATTCAGGCGAGTAGAACGCCGTCTACGAACAATTGGTCTGAGCCATTGGTGACTGTGGGCGATAACGCGTTCTCTGCCATTATCTATGACGATGTGAGCGGAGCGTTCTCGACTGAAACCCACGTGCTAAGTCTTGAGCTGTCACTCACTAACGGTCAGCAAGCCGTGACGTCCATGGGTGGCTGGCTGAACGAGATGCAGTTGTACAGCAGTGAAGCGTTTGCATTGAAGTCGGCAAATGACACCGACGGCGATTTTGTCGATGACGATGAAGACGCCTTCCCGAACGATCCAGCCGCATCGACTGATACCGACGGTGATGGTATGCCCGATGATTGGAACCCTGGCTACACTGCGCGTGATTCCGAATCAGGTCTCGTGCTTGATCTTGATGACGATAACGATGGTTACTCGGATAAAGAAGAAGAGGAGGCGGATACAGACTCCTTGAATGCGGCTGATCAACCGATTAGTGGTATGAGCATCCTTCTTATCAAGCAAGCCATCGATAGTGCGGCAGCGCGGAGTCAGCAATAGGCAAGAAGTCTAGTCTCTAGAACCTATAAAGACAGTTCATTGCTTGTCAGGCGAAAACAGCCTGGCAAGCAATGTTCCAAGACCGACACCTATAATGTCAGCGAAGAAATCTTCCCACTCCTGTGAGCGAGTGGACGTAAAACCCTGAACGACCTCAATCAGCCCGCCTAGGGCTATGAGAAGAGCGCAAACGGCTAGCAGGTGCGTGGGATAGGCCCGAAGCCCAACCAAAGCGAGTGCTGCAAAGGCAAGGGTATGAACAACTTTGTCAGCAAGCGCAAAAAGTTGAGGTGAGTTTGCCTGCGGTACCAGCGCGCCGACCAAAACCGTTCCGCACATGACCCAAAAGATTGCTCGCGCAAACGGCTGGCTGAGAAGCGCGCGCATCATTTTCGCGCCAGCCACTGTTCTTTCGTTTGGCGCCAAACTCGAACTCGAACATCGCTTAACGAACCGGGCAAATGAGCGTATTCACTCGGCGCAGAGCCGAGGCGTTTGGCGAGGGTTTGCGAGGACGTGTTAGCGTCTTCAATAAGGTGAGTCACCTCATTCCAGCCGAGGTCGTCAAAGGCAAAGTCGATGCAAGCAGAGGCAGCTTCAAAGGCATAGCCCTGTCCCCAGTAGGGTTTTCTGAGACCCCAACCCACTTCTAGGGTTGGCCAGTGCAGCGGATGCCAGGGACCAATGCGGCCGATCCACTCGCCGGAAGACTTTTCGATCACACCGAACATCGCGGCTTTGGTGAGCGACCAAACACCGATCCACTGCGCAAGGGTGCGCCACGCATCGGGCTCCTGCTGATGACCACCTAGGTGTCGCATTGTGTCCTCGCACATGAGGAAGTCGCGGACTTGTGGCCAGTCATCTGCGCTGGTCGGTCTGAGAATGAGTCGTTCTGTCTCGAGTTGCGTCATTGCAAGCGATCCTAGCTGAAGGTTGTGCGTTGGTTTTGCTCTCCATCGTATTTGCATCATCACGTTTTGGTTGCTAGTTGATGGTCATCGGTAGAGCACGCAGTGTTGATGTAAAGTCTGTCACCCGGGGTACAGATCATCAACATACGTTTCTCGTCATCGGTCGTGAAGATGTCATCTTTTACCGTCATACTCGCGCCTCGAACAGCGCATACCACTAGTGACAGGTAAGAAGCATTGATCAAACACTCAACACTGACTTCTAGGCTCGGTCTCGTGTTCACGGCTGTGAGTGGACTCTCCGCCTGTGGTGGAGGCGGCGGTGGATCGGCATCGGAGCCTCAAGCAATGAACCGCGCGCCTGTGTTTGATCAGGCTAGCTACGCGCTAAGCGTTCAGGAAAACACGGGCACGACAATCAGCGGTATTTCGTTCTCCGATCCGGATGCCGACCCGATTACACTCTCGATTAGCGGCACTGATAGCGAGGCGTTTTCAGTTACTAGTATTGGCAGCTTGGCGTTCATTACTCCGCCTGATTTTGAGACGCCTGCTGATAGCGACCAGAACAACGAGTACAGTATCACGCTGTCGGCCTATGACGGAAAACTAACAACGTCAGTCTCCGTGGTTATCACGGTGACAAACGATGTTAGCGATGACGAAGCTGCAGAGCGCACCCTCTTTGGCTTAAGTGTTGATGTGGGGGAAGTGGGTACGCCGACTTACGATCGTCCAAGCACTTGGGATGATGAGGATGGCGATTGTATATCCGATCGCCATGAAATTTTGATTGCGCAACATTTGGAGGGAGAGGGCGCTTATCCGTTAGTGATGTCCTCAAACGGTTGCTTTGTTGAGACGGGGCGATGGCTCGACCCCTATGACAATATTTATTACTACAGTGCCTCAGATGTGCAGATAGACCACCTCGTTGCGCTCTATGAGTCTTGGATTTCAGGCCTTGGGAACCTCGATGCGGCTTTGCAGCGGCGCTTCGCAAATACAGGTAGCTTGGAGGAAGGAGTTCTTCCCGAAACCAGCCACAATTTCCTTGCCGTTGGAGCCTCCTCTAACGGTGAAAAAGGTAGCAGTGACCCAACCGAATGGATGCCGCGCAACGAGGCCTACCACTGCATCTACCTGAAAAAATGGGTGCTCACCAAATCTCAGAACGGGCTCCTAATTGATCAAGCGGAGTTCGACTTTATTGAGGGCCGGGCGGCGGACTGCGGCGCTGAACCGCTGCCAGAGCTTCCCCCTAATCCTTGAACGGGCCTTTTCAAAAAGTTCAAGAAGTTCGAGAAGTCCAAAAACAGAGTTTCCTGCTTAGCATTGTGCAGACTGGATTAATGCGAGCTTGGAAGCAAAAGCCTAGCTTTTAGGTGTTGGCACTCGAAGAGTCGCTTTTTGGTTTGCCGTTTCTTATTTACTGAGTTTTCTACCTCTTAGGGCTTAGGACTTGAGGCTCAGCAGATGGAATTTCTGCGGGGGACTGCTTGTTAAATGGCAAATAAAAAAGGGGCGCAAAGCCCCTTTTAGTCATCAATGCTGGTTTTGGGCGTGATGCTATTGCGCCGCATCCCACGCTGCTTGGATAGCGCCAATGGCCTGTCCGATAAAGAAGCCGGGGGGTGCCCCAGAGTCTGCCTCATCGCCGTATTCGTCGATGGCCATGTAGCCACCAATGCCGCGATTAACGTCGATAAAGCTCACAGCACCAAAGGCGCCGGGGTCGGTGTATACGCCTGGGAGATCTTCGCGAATCCACCAGCCCATGCCGTACGGCGTGGCGTTGGTTGCCACAACACCACCGCGATCGACTTGCATACTGGCAATAGAGTCTTCGCTTAACACCTGTGTATCGCCGCAGAAGCCGCCGTTTAAGTGCACCTGTAGCAGCTTCGCGTAGTCGGCCATGTTCGTAATTGCACCACCCTCAACATTGGGGTTGCTCATGCCCGCGAGCGTATCGACCGATCCCGTAAAGGATGTGGGCGATTCCCAGGGGTTACCGAAGGTAAAGACCTCCAAGTCACAAGGCGTACCGAGGTACTGATCGACCAATTGATTCCACGTCGCATTCGCCACCGTGCTAGCAGTCACACCCGCAATTTGCCATTGGCTGCCACCGTAGTCATACACGCTGCCCGCCGGTTGAGATGTGGGTAGTTCGTTTTGCACGAGTGTTTGCCCGCAGGCCTCAAAGTCGAAGATGGGCTGAGCGCTGAATTGACAGAGGTGATTGAAGTCTTCAATCGTTGGTCCCGTCTGGGATCCATATCCCCCAAGAAGTCGGAGCCCGGGAATGCCTGAGGTGTTACTGACCATCTGTTCGACTGTTCGATCCGCATAAGGGCCATCGTAGGCAAGGTAGGTGCTGACAGGTTCGCTCATCGAGAAATCGACATTGGCATCTTCCTGTAGCGCCATCAGTGTCATCACCGCGGGGACCTTACTGGTCGAGGCCAACAGCACCACCGTATCGTCCGTGTGATCACCAAAAGTCGCTTGATGCATGATGCCCTCGGCGTCTACGAGAACGTAGCTAATGCCATCGAAATCCGCCCGGTCGTCGATGAAGGCTTGGAAAGACGCGTCGACTTCAGAGAAATCCGGTCCGCTGTCAGTAGAACCCCCACCCGATGATGAATCGCCACCGCCCGAGGAGGAGCCATCGTCGCCTCCGGTCGGTTCTGGATCAGGCGTTGATGAGCCACCGCCGCCGCCACAACCTGCGAGCCCTAATAAGACCGTCGCTAGCAGCAACAAGAGGGCGCTGCGAACGTTGGTGAATCTGTGATTACGCATGACAAATCCTTTTTTTCTTTTTATCGATGCTTATTGTTAACGCAACCGAGCAAAATTTGAAAGTCGCTATTTGTGGGTTTATAAATTAAGGGGTGATTGAAGAAGAGGGCGGCGACTCATATGAAAGTAGTCTTTTATTCACTGGGGCTTGCAGGGCTTTTGAGCGTTTCGGGGCATTCGGCCGCACAAGACGAGGCGGTGAACCACAACGGAGTGCTCAATCAGGAGTACGCGCCACTCGAGAAAACAGCACCGATTTACCCGCACGTTTCTCAATTCAACGGCATTGAGGGCTACTGCATTATCGAGTACACCGTGACGTCCACGGGCTCTGTAAAAGACGCCTTTCCAGCAAGATGTCAGCCCGTCGGATTATTTGAAGGAATCAGCGTCGAGGCGGCATACACTTTTCGTTACCAGCCAAGAATTGTCGATGGTACAGCTGTTGATGTGCCTGGTGTTCGAAATAAATTTACCTTCGATTTGACGGGCTCTGGTAAGCGCATGGAGTTCAGTGACGAGCCGGTTAGGTGGAGCTTCATTCAAGAAAATGACACTCGCCGGATCAATCAAAGGATCGAAAAGCAGGATTGGAAAAAGCTCAAGAAATACGCCTTAAGTCGAAAGGGTCCAAATTATCGGATGTACTATTTTGCGGGCTTTGCTGAAATCATGATGGGCAATAAAGATGCCGGCTATGAGTACATCGAACAGTTTGTATTTCATGAAAAAGAAGAGCTGCCTTTTGAGTTTGTCACCTTTAACGCTCTAAAACTCTTGGTGACACACTACTACCAGACCCAGCAATACGAGGCCCTGATTGCCCTCGATAAGCACGCAGATATTTGGTGGTTTCGATTGCTTGAAGAGACGACCACCAATCAAATGGCATTGATGATCGCAGATGCTTATGCCCGCATTGGTGATAACGATGCCTCGGTGAAACGCTTGACCGAGATTGTTGATCGCGCGCGTACTGAAACGGCGAAGGAAGATCGATTCGTTGCAATAGCAAGTCGGGCGCTCGGGCGATAAAAGTCTGCCATTAATGGTCGCGTAGCACGGAATACGCCTGCGAGGGACCTGTGTCTGTTTGCTTGTTATTTGAGGAGGGGTCGCAACTTATTGCGTTCCTCCTCTGGTTCGTAGGTTGATCCATTCGATGGCCCGTTAACGCTCCCTGCGCATCCGTGACATCGCATTTCTGCCATCTCTGTCCTAGCAAAATCACATCAATGTATTGGCAGTCGGACTGCCGCTCGCTACTCTTAGGCCACAACTAACAACAATAGAGACCAACGCATGAACTTCGAGTTTTCTGAAGAACAGCAAATGCTGCGGGACCAGGCACGAAACTACCTGTCCCAACATTGCCCCACGACATTGGTTCGCCGCGTGTTGAACAACCGCGAAACTCACGACGCTGACCTATATAAGGGCATCGCGGAAATGGGCTGGACCGCGACAACGATCCCTGAAGAGTACGGCGGCCTTGGCATGTCGAGCTTGGAGCTTGTCGTTATCGCCGAAGAACTCGGTCGCGCGTGTGCGCCCGTACCGTTCAGCTCAACGGTTTATCTGGCTGCCGAAGCCATCATGGCTTTGGGCACAGAAGCGCAGAAAGAGGCGTGGTTGCCAAAGATTGCTGAGGGTTCAGCGATTGGCTGTTTCGCGATGGGCGAAGCCGGCGGTGCAGTGACACCTGATCAGATGAGTACCTCAATTGCTGACGGTGTTCTGAATGGCACGAAGGTACCTGTGGCAGACGGTGGCATCGCAGACGTCGCTATTGTTGTCTGTGCTACAGACAAAGGCGATGGCGCAACACTCGCGCTGGTCGACCTTAGCCAGGACTGCATCGACAAAGACAATGTGCAGATGATTGATTTCAGCCGTGGACACGCAGAGCTCACATTTAACGGAGCGTGCGCTGAGGTGTTGGGTGAAGAGGGCGCGGGCTGGGCCGCGGTCGAGTCACTCATGAACACAGCCGCTGTACTGTTTGCATGGGAGCAGATCGGCATTGCGGATCGCGCGCTCGAGCAGGCGCGTGAGTATGCCCTAGGTCGTTTTGCGTTTGGTCGCTCGATTGCCTCTTACCAGGCTATCAAGCACAAATTGGCTAAAATGTACGTCAAGAATACTTTGGCGCGCAGTAACGCTTACTACGGCGCATGGGCCTTGAACGCAGGTGCTAGCGATCTAGCGGTTGCGGCAGCGACGACGCGCGTTGCAGCGATCCAAGCGTCACTGTTTGCAGCTGAAGAGAATATTCAAACGCACGGTGGTATGGGCTTTACTTGGGAATTTGATTGCCAGTTCTACTATCGCCGCGCGAAGCTGTTGAGCCTCGCTGTGGGTAGTGAAAAGCAATGGCAGAGCCGTCTGGTTGATGGCTTGGCCGCTACGGCATAACGAATAAAACGAGACGAGAAAAAGAGAGGTTAATCATGGATTTTAACGATACTCCTGAACAGGCAGCGTTTCGTAAAGCAGCGGCAGATTGGTTAGCTGCGAACGTTCCTTCAAAAGATGAAATTGAGGGCATGAGCCGCCTGGAAGTGGCTAAGCTCTGGCAGAAGCGTAAGTACGATGCGGGCTGGGCTTGCATTGGTTGGGACCCCGCTTACGGCGGTCGTGGTGCATCAGCCATTGAGCAGGTGATTTGGAAGCAGGAAGAAGCCAAGTACAACGTACCCGCGGGCTTCTTTGTGATCGGTCAGGGCATGATGGCGCCAACGCTGATGGCGTATGCACAGCCACAGCACCTCGAGCGTTACCTACCCAAGCTTGCGAGCGGTGAAGAGATCTGGTGTCAGCTGTTCTCTGAGCCTGCCGGTGGTTCAGACTTGGCTGCGCTTCGCACGAAAGCCGAGAAAGACGGTGACGAGTGGGTCATCAATGGACAGAAGATCTGGACGTCGGGCGCACACTACTCAGACTACGGCTGCGTTGTTGTTCGTACCGACCCCAACGTGCCAAAGCACAAGGGTCTTAGCTACTTCTTCATCGACATGAAATCACCCGGCATTGAGATCAAGCCGATTAAGCAGTTGACCGGTGAGTCAGACTTCAACGAAGTGTACTTCACAGACGTGCGTGTTCCGGATTCACAGCGACTGGGTGAAGTGGGTCAGGGCTGGCAGGTCTCGCTAACGACGCTGATGAACGAACGTGCAGCCATCGGTGCAGGTAGCAGTGGTGTCAATGTGGATCTCGCCGTTCAGCTCGCGAAAGAAGTCATGATCGACGGCAAGCCAGCCATCGAGGACAGCGCGGTTAAAGCGCGTCTCGCGAATTTCTACGTTGAAGAGGCAGGTCTCAAGTACACCAGCTATCGCACACTCTCGGCACTTTCGCGTGGCGATATCCCTGGACCTGAAAACTCCATTGGTAAGCTCGTAGGTGCGCCTAAGATGCAGCAGCTCGCGTCATTCTGTATGGACTTGCTCGAGACATCGGGTGCGATCTGGGATACCAAGCGCTCTAAGCTTGCCGATAACATCATTGGCTCTTACATGGGCGCACCCGGTTTGCGTATTGCCGGTGGTACCGACGAGATCATGACCAATATCATCGCCGAGCGTGTTCTGGGCTTGCCGCAAGAGCCACGTATGGACAAGGGCATCCCCTTCACCGAGGTGCCTACCGGTTAATGCCGGGGGGGGGTTCGAAGAGAATGTGTAAGGGCGCTTCGGCGCCCTTTTTTGTGCCTGACGCATACGTTGAGAGCGTTTTGGGATATCACGAGACGAAACGAGGTCATACGGGGTAAGCTGGGGCTATGAAAATAAAAACACCAGCGTCACTCTCAAGTGACATTGTTCAGCGGTATATCAAATTACTGTTTCTCATGATGGCCGGTGGAGCCATTTATCCCTTGCTTTACCTGAGGCAGAACTTCGAGCTGACCTTGATCTCAACGATGGGTATCAGCCTTGCGGAGCTCAACGTTGCCCACAGTATCTCGGGCATGGCGTTTGTTTTGAGCTATGTCCCGAGCGGTTGGCTAGCCGACCGATTCTCACCGCGCTCGCTATTAACGTTTTCCGTCGTTACGACGGGATTGATTGGATTTTGGTACGCATCAATACCTGACCCCCAGTGGATAAACGTTATTTTTGGCTTGTGGGGCATCACCACAGGACTGACGTTTTGGGCTGCGTTGATCAAGGGCTGCTCTTTGCTTGCCCCCGATGATCAGCAGGCGCGCTTTTTTGGTTTGCTCGAGGGCGGGCGAGGGCTGTTTGAGGCCTTACTCGCAACCATAGCGGTTGCTTGGTTTGCGTACGCAGTTTCCACCCTAGATGCTGTCGATGAGGCGGCCATGGTGCAGGTGATCAATTTTTACAGCATCGTTTGTCTGCTCATTGGTGCCTTGCTCTGGTTTGTCCTCGATGAGACATCGGAAACAGCAACGGAGCAGGGTGATTCCTCTGATGAGACACCCGCAGTAACGCTCAAAGAAACGGCACACGATTTGTTCAGTCTTCTGCTCAACCTGCGAGTTTGGTTAGTGGCACTCTGCATTCTCACCGGTTATCAGGTCTTTTGGGCAACTTACACTTACTCAGCGTTTCTTCAAACGCAGTTTGGTCTGGATGCGGTGGCAGTGGCCGCCTTGACCACAGTTCGGTTGTGGATGCGTCCCATTGGCGCCGTGCTAGCTGGCTTCATCGGAGATCGATTCCACCCCGTGCGGTCACTCGGTATCGCGATTTTACTCGCGGGATTCTCGCTGATCGCACTGCTGGTGTTGCCCGCTGACTCTCCATACACACTTTTGTATTTCGCAGTCGCAACGTCCTCAGTCCTCATCTACGGCGTTCGAGGCATTTACTGGGCTTCTTTCAATACAGCTCGCATCGAGCCAAGGCGTGCGGGACTTGCGATCGGTCTGATTTCGATGATCGGCTATACGCCTGATATCTACATGCCGCTGGTTAATACCTATCTGATTGATACCTACGGTGATGCAGTAGGTTTTCAGCTGTATTTTGGTGGCGTGGGTTTGACGGCAATTATCGGGGGCGCGTCGGCGTTCTATCTTCTTGCGCTAAGTAAGTCAGATTCTAAGAGCTAGTCCATAGGTGTCAGCTGAATTCGCGACAAAACATGGACAAAGATCCGCTGCAAGATTGCCTAGTCTAGTCTGGGTACGAAGATAAAATTAAAAAATACAGATATTAAATCTGGGGGAAGCATGCGACCTGGCGACAAGACCAGGGCGCCGCTGCGTACAGGAGAGCTCGACCAGAGTGTGGCGCCACTTCAGCTGAGGCTGACTGTGGTGTTTCACCCTGATCGCGCACGCATAGGCGCGTCACTAAAACTAGGGGCTTTGAACGCCTCGGGCGTCTTGCATCTTGAAGCCACAACCCTTGGTCGTAATGCGCCGCTCTTTGAAGACGGTCTCGGACTCAACGATCCACATATTAGCCGTCGAGCTTTGACGCTTAGACACCATGCACGCGGTCTTCAATTATTTAATGCATCAGAGATCTCCTATACCCAATTAGGTCCCGAAAAAGCTTCGTCGATGTCGCTGAGTTTTTTGGAGCTCGAACGTGGCGTTGCGATTCGCTTTGGGCATGCGGTCGTTTGTTGGTTAAGGCTCGCCCCTGAGCTCGCCTCGGGGATAGCCCCTGAGAGTGGTGAACCCGTCGATGATTCGGTTGCCGGATTTGCCGGTGTATCACCGCAGGCCAGTAATGTCCGCCGCTTAATCAGTATCGCAGCGACTTCTGATCTCCCGGTGCTGCTCCGCGGCGAGTCTGGCGTAGGCAAGGAGGTGGCAGCCGCCGCTATCCACGCGGCGAGTACACGATCGGAAAAGCAGCTTGTGGTTCTCAACATGGCGGCACTTCCCGAGACACTTGCTGAGGCAGAGTTGTTTGGCAGTGCGCGTGGTGCTTTTACGGGTGCAGAGAAACGCGCTGGCTATTTCGCCGACGCAAATCATGGGACGCTTTTTTTGGATGAAATTGGCGACCTGCCAATGTCAGTGCAGCCTAAACTGCTGCGAGCGTTACAAACCGGCGAGATTCAGGTCGTTGGTGGTAAACCGCACAAGGTTGATGTGCGAATCATTGCCGCAAGTGACGCTGACCTCGATGACCGCGAAGGGTTCAAAAACGCGCTGCTTCAACGGTTGGCAGGGATTACCATCGATATCCCGCCACTTCGAGAGCGCCCAGAGGACCTCGGTATTCTCTTAGCTAACTCAGAACAGACCCGTCCACTTCTTGATCAAAGCATGAGGTCACGAGACGTCGCTGCCTGGGCAAGCTTTGTCTACGACGCCCTTCATCAAGAGTGGGCTGGCAACGTGCGCGAGTTCCTGCTGAGCGCGCAACGTTTTGCGTTATCACTCCGTCACGATACGAAAAATGGCCTCACGAAACGTCACTTCGTTATCCATAGGTCTGAGGACAACCACTCAGAACCAAAAGTGCTGACCGATGCTGAGATTGAAGCCATTCATGAGCAGGCTGAGTTTGAGATGGCCGAAACTGCCCGGCGCACTGGGCTCTCGAGAGGAGCATTGTATCGGCGCGTGGAGACTATTCCGGGCGTGAGACTCTCTGCGGACTGTTCAGATACCGAGATTGAAGAGGCCCTTGGCGCGGTGGGACCCAATCTAAGCGCATTGAGCCGGGCCCTGCGGCTTTCCAAAGCTTCCATTGCAAATCGATTGCGCCTAATGGGTGTCCGATAAAGATGGCGCTTAAACCCATTACCTCGCTCAAGTCGCTTTTATCTGATGTGGGTACTCCCGATCGATTAACACTTATCGAGCGCTTGGGCTTTGGGGGGCAGGCCGAGGTATGGCTCGCGCGCGATCAAATGCTCGAACGCTTCGTCACGGTGAAGAAGGTTCGCGGCTTCAAAACACCCGAAGACGGTGATGAGGACGAACGACTTCATAGCTTGCGGGCGCGTGCGGAGATGGAGCACCCCGCTATCCCAACACTTTTTGGCGTTATCCCCCAGGGCGAGCAATCCTGGTTGGTGAGTGAGTATGTAGAGGGTGTTGCTTTAAGCGAGCTGTTGGGTGAGTTAAGCCCCGAGAGTATCTATGCCGTTGCGAGAGATTTATTGAGTGCGCTTCGCTGTTTGGAGCGTTTGAGCTTAGTCCATGGCGATCTTTCTCCCAACAACATCATCATCGACCGTAATGGTCAGGTTCGGCTACTCGATTTCGAGTCGTGTAGCCGCATTGGCGAGGAGCTCTCATCAACCTCAACAATTGGGTTCAGCGCGCCCGAGCGTCATGCGCGAAAAGTAGGTCTCCCCACAGTGGACACCTGGTCAGTGGGTGCGATTCTGATCTGGTTGGTGACACAACGCACACCGGAAATTGTCCTCGACGACGCAAAGCAGCCGATTTCAGTGGCGATTGGACCTTCGATACCCGCAACAGACTTACTGGGCGATGTGATTAATATCGCGGCGGCAGCGACTCGCCTGGATCCAAGCTTGCGTCCGTTAACCGCAGATCTCGAGGAGCGCCTGTCATTGAGTTATCGCTGGCTCGAGCCCGTCAATCGATCAGCGTTAGAAATATTGGTGCGCTCACGTCCGTCATCGCCGAGTGAGTTGAACGGCGGACCACCATCTTTTTCAGGTTCAGCTACCCCCTTCAACGATAACTTAAAGGTTAAGCCCAGCGCGAAGAGCAAGTTACACCCCAATAACCTAGCACCTTGGAGAAAGGCTCAAGGCTGGATTAAGCGAGTGCGGCGTGAAGAGGGTCGCCCAGCGCGTAATGACTCAGGGCGGACTGGCTTAGCCTCGGACAGCGTCGGATGGCTTGGCACAAAGAGGCTTAGTGGCGAGGGAACTCTATCGACAACATTCTTCCGACGATTTTTTCTGTCACTGGGTTTTGCAATTCTGGTGGGTTTGCTTGTGTCAGTTATCAACAGTGATCAGCAGCCTTACAGCGTAAGAGTCGACACGACGCGCCTTTCTCCTTCAACGGCGCTTCCCAACGAATTTAGCTCTCACTGGGTGGAGTCAATCTTCTCGAGTGCAACGCCTGACAATTGGGAGCTTACTTCCGAGGTTAAAGTGGCACAAAAGGAAGTCTCGACAACCGGTCGAAAGGGTGGTGATCAGGCGGATGCCGAGCTGCTTAATAGCAGCCAAACTGGTGGTATTGGAGTCAATAAAGATTCATTGCAAATCAAAGCTGGTGCCAATGCTCCAAGGTATATCGCGGATGACACACCGACCGAGGTCGTCATCAGTATCAATTGTGCGCAGGGCATCTGTGAGCTTCTTGCAGAGCACACACAAGGCGAGTCTGCAGTGCTCAATCATACAGTTATCCTCGACACTGCAGATGCCCGGATTTGGCGAGCAGCGATTACGACGTTGGCTCAATCGATTGCAGTTGACTGAGCAGTGCTTGAAGTTCGGGGTGATCTCCTTTTGACCGATCCAGGAGCCAGCCGACAATCGAGTCCACTTCTGTGCGGCGTCCTGCCATCACATCACTGAGCATCGATGAGGTGTTATCCGCCGTGTCGGCCATGACAGTTCTCACTGTCTGTTCAATCCGAGAAGCTAAGTGTGCATAGCCCAACTCGGTGAGAATGTTTTCGACCTCTGCGATAATTTGATCAGCCTTCGCCTTATACCGTTCGCTTAAGAGCGCCCCATTCTTAATGCCGTGGACAGCGGTGAGCGGGTTGATGCAGGCATTGATGGCGACTTTCTCAACGAGCCGCTCGTTAATATCGCTACACCATTCGAGCGATGGGATGCCTTTTTGCCAGGTACCAAACCATGATGGAGCTGCGCCGGCATCCTGCCGGCCAATCAGTGTTTTTCCATCACCCGCGGCGGTCCATTTTTCACCGGCTCGATGACAGCCGGCCGTAGTCGTTGCGAGGAATAGCGTGCACTCGGGCGCAAGCATCTGAATATCATCGATATGTTGCATGCCATTCATCATGGCGACGATCGTGGTGTGGTTTCCAATGCGATGTCTAATCTCACGTAAGGCGGAACCCGCGGCCCAACTTTTTGATGTGATTAACAAATGCGAAATATCACCGTCTTCATCGACATGCGAGCAATTAAAGGACAGTGACTGCGTCGAGTGAGCAGTTTTGAGCGCAATCGTTCGGCTCGACGCCTCAGTCGAACGCGAGAGTAACCGCACGGTTGCGCCGCCGTGATGCAGTCTGTGGGCAAACAGGCCGCCAATACTGCCCACACCCAAGATGTGCCAGGTATCACTCATTCAATCCCCCAGCTTTCTTCGAGCACTTTTTTACTGTGAACACCTTCCGTGTGTCCCAAGGCAGCCACGGTCCAGAGGTGATCCATAAGTGGTACCACGCGACACGCCACCCGCCACTGACGCGGATCAAAAAAGGTCCCGGCTGTTCTTGCTGCAAATGTATTGCGAACATTTTCTTCCATATGTTGTGAAGCTACTGCGATATCAAAATGGCGGCTTCCCAGCGATGCATACTCCCAGTCAATCGCGAGATATCGCCCTTCGATTTTCCCGATATTGGTAGGTGTGAGGTCATTGTGACAAAAGCAGCTGGGCTCATTGTCGAGTTGCTGAAGGTCCTCGCGGATCGCGGAAATTTCGATATCGACAGCAAGGTAACCAAGGTCTTTCTCCCTGATGGCTTCTGCGTAGCGAGTTGCCGCTTTCTCGAGTGACAACCTCGGCGCTCGGATACCGCTCTCATGTACGTTTTTCAACAACAGGCTGTGGGCTTCATCACCGATCCCGTCGAACTTCAGTCGCTTTGTAATCACAACGTCCTCGTTTGGACCCGCCCACAAAACATCCGGTGCAAGACCGAGTGCGGCAGCTGATCGCCACAGGGCAATCTCCTTTGTAGGAGAATTTAAGCTCAATGATGCTGTGTTGTGACGGACCCGAAGAACGAGGTCGGTTGCGCGATCGAGAGAAAACACGGTGTTGGCAGAGCCGATACCTAGAACCTCGCCGAGATCGGGCCGTGCATCACGAGCGCGCCAGTTTTGATCCCATACCTGCCAGGCGTTTAGCGCCTCCGATATGGGGGCTAGGGGGTGACTAGGGTGCGTCGCCAAGACAGGTATCCAGCCACAGACAAAACGATATAAAGCGCGAAGAGCCCGGATGTCAGGGAGAGACCCCGATCAGTAAATAACCAGACTGAAACCGCGTTGATAACAATCCAATAAAGCCAGTTTTCGAGTATTTTTCGGGTGACCATCCAGGTGCAAACGACTGCTGAGACGGTTGTTCCCGCATCGACAAAGGGTCTTGCTGCGTCCGTGTAGGCACTGAGCAAAGATCCCGATATCCAAGTCCCAATAGCGATACCAAGCAGCGCCGTCGCATGAAACTGCCGGGGGCGACTCGTCACCGGAAGGGTGTCCGCAGTCTTATCGTGGCCCCAAAAGATCCAGCCCACGATAGCCATTGCGGCGTAAACAATTTGCAACCCCGCCTCCATGTAAAGCTTTACCTCAGCAAAGATGACGAGATAGAGGAGGGCGCTAATAAAGGCGGCGACCCAACAGAGCCGGTTTTGTTGCATGGCAAGCACCAGGTACGCGAGCGCCAAAACAACCGCGGTTGTCTCTAGAGCACTCATTGCTTGCTGGGCGGCTCGATGTCGGTGTGGTGTTCCGGTATGAACTTGGCCACCAGTACTTGCCGGCCAAACTCGACATAGCTTGCTTCCAGCGCCTCCCGGACACACTCGAATACATCACGGCTTTCACCTGTGATTTGCGTGCTCATCGAATTGGTTGCAACGCTGCACTTGTTGGCAGCAATAATGTTCTCAATGAAAGCCCATACAGGCGCTTCAACCACGCCCGCGAGCGGGTACAAGCTAAGTTCCGCGGTCACCCTCACAACTTATCCCCCAAATTGGTAACGCACCGTAGCGCCCACTGTACGCGGCTCACCGAATTGATAATAGGGCTCTAGCGCGTAATCCTTCCGAGGGTCGTTACCGAAGGTGCCAAAACCTCGGGTAACGGTGGTCTTATCTTGCAGGTTACGGCCCCACAACGTGACTGCCCACGCACCATGTTGCCAAGCGATGTTGGCGTTGATTAAACGCGCCGATGGTGACGTCACCTTATGGCGGTCCGAAAGGAAAAACGCATCTCGTCCGGTTGCTTCGAGTGACGCCGAGAGGTTCGCAGAGAAGTCATAACTCGCAGTTAGACGATACTGATCTGCAGGTGCCTGCGGTTGATCGCGACCTGAGAGGTCGGTGCCATCGATGTTCACGTAGCGATCAAATGAAGCGTCTAGGCGTGCAATGAAGCCGCTGAAACGGAGCGCCTCAGTGGCACGCCAGTCGATGGATGCCTCAAAGCCACGATTTGTGCCACTCGCAGCATTGTCTGTGAAGTCGGTAAACGAGGTGCTGCCATCACTTCGAGGGATTACGAGAGAGCCCTTAACCTGCTGGTCACGTCTGTCCATATTGAAGATGGTGACCGATCCACTAATGCGCTGATCGGTGCTACTAAATCGATAACCAATCTCGGCGTTGAGCAGGTTTTCCTCGTCGAAACGGGTGCTACTGCGGTAGGGCGTAACGTCGATTTCATTTGCCAAGGTGAGAAGCGTCGATGAGAGTGACGCGTTCACACCCCCGGCTCGAACGCCGCGAGATATCGTGGCGAACAGGGCACTTGTCTCACTCACTTGCCAGTTGATGGAGGCGTTACCTGTCCAATAGTTATCGTCGAATCGCTCTCGTACACCTGCAGAGTCGCGATAGGTGACATCGCGCTGCTCGAAACGGGCCCCTAACGTTAGCGTGACATCGTCACTTACTGCCTGCGATATCTGACCGTAAATTGCCAGCGTATCGGTGTCGTTGACACTGCTAAAGGGTGCTTCAAGGTAGGTGTAATCCCGATCCAGGGTTTCGCTATCCTCGCGACTGTAGATACCGACAACCCAATCTAGGCTTTCTGCGGTACTAGGGCTCAAGCGCCATTCGAACGTGCTTCGCTCGATGTCGCGCATGTATTGATCAAACGAGCTGTACTCCCAAAACGGTCGAATACCGACGAAGCTCCAGTCCTCGTCGTAGCTGTAAATCGCGTCCGCGTCGACGTCGCTCACCTGAACCATCGATGTGTATCGTTCGCCCACTCGGTTCCAACGGATAAGCATCGATGTCATATCGAGGCTGTCCTCGCCGGGCTGGTCGCTCAGAGTTTCGCGTGTGTTATCCAATGAAAAGGCGTCATAACCGTTATCGACGTCTACTTTATTGAGTTTGATGTCGACGGTGTTTGCATCTGCAACGTGTCGCAAAGCGACACGGGTCGTCTGCTCGTCGCGGTTATTGGTGTCATTAACGCCAAGATGAGTGTTGTCTACCCAGCCATCTGACTCGTAGCGCTGGTGAGCGACTCGAGCCGAGAGTGCCGGAGTAATTGGGGTGTTAGCGCTGACTTCGAGACGTCGGCCCCCGTAGTTTTCCAGCCCCATTGCGACGTTGAGCTCCGTTGCGGCGGAGGGCGTCGCTGTCTCGACACTGATAAGGCCCGCAAGGGCCCCAGCGCCCATGATGACACCCTGTGGACCGCGGAGGATATCGATCTGTGCGGTGTCGAAGCTGGTCAATGCGCCGCCTAGGCCGCTGATATCCACCCCGTCTTGCAGCAGCACGACTGACGGGTTGACGGGCTCAATGAATTGGCTGCGCTCACCAATACCTCGGATTTGGAAGAACCGCTGGCGTGACGCGCCCGATGAGGCAGACACATTTGGGACGAGCGTAAGTAGGTCTTCGAAGTGCGCAGCGCCGCGTGCGTCCATATCCTTATCGGTTAGGGTCGTGGCGCTGATACGGCTAACGTCACTGTCCATCAAAGTCGCTGTGATAATGACTTCTTCGAGTTCTCTTTCGTCAGCAGTCGCAGGGAGGGCAGACAGTCCTGCTGCAAAAATACTGACGCAGGTGAGCGCAAGGCGTTTTATCGATATATTTTCGTTGTACTTCGAAGACAAAGTGGTTTCCTCTTTACGGTCCAATGACGGTTTACGTCTGCAGGTCGGTACTCGACGAGGAATAGCAGGAGGGCCTACTGAGGCTGAGTGTCCTGTTCCTACGCCGGTACTAACCGGTTCAGGTTCAACGGGTTTGCTTTATCAGCATCTCAGGCAGTGCCACCCCGCAGGAAGCGTGAAGGTTAACACAAGTGCGACCCTAATTATGTTGCTTCGGATCTATGTGGCTGCTTTAGGTTGCTACAGCATTCTAACGTGACATTTATGACGTGGTGAGAATCACTCTTTAGCGTAGTTCTTTGACTTCGAGTGGGATTACTTGTGGAATGGGGCGTCGCAATAACAAACCGAGTTTGCGGAGTTGATCCTATGAGTGACGCCGACCAAGTTGCCGATTCAAAGTCGCCGCTTTCTATTGCTGAGTTTGCGCGCCGGCAACTTGCCGTGATCGAACGTCAGATGCTCGCTGCCACTGACCTGGCGGATCTCATCGATTTATCCATTACCGGACTGCGCCAACTTTCAGGTGGATCGGATGTTGAGCTTTGGCTTCATGACCCTGTCGGCGAGCTCGATCGGCACCTCGATCCCGCGGGTGTGTTGTCTGGAACTGTGCGATTACTCGACGACAGCTACCCGTTTGTTTCTCTTTACAGCGAAGCGCCCGAGTGGAACCGCACAACGTCAGGGGTCTTCAATGACGCTGACCTGTTCAAGTCTGCTGCAGCGATTGAGCAGACCCTCATGCTGCCAGTGCTCGATCACGACCTGCTGGTCGGTAGCGTGCATGTAGGTAACCCTCGAAGCGCTGTCATGATGGACGAGAATCAGATGGCTATGCTGTCTGATTTTGTGGCTAAGATGCCTCTGCTGATTAATCGACTCGTTGAATTGGACCGCGTTCGTGACTTCGTATTACTCGATCCTGCGAGCCATGTTGCCAATCGAGCGGGGCTTTTGCGTGATCTCGAGCGCGAGATAAGTCGTGCCCGGCGGAGCCAGAAAGCCCCACTTCTGGTTGCACTCAAACTGGTCGGCTTAGAGGGTATGGGTAATCTTTCGCAACGACATATTCAACACAGAATCTTGAGGTCGGTTGCCGCAAAAATATCCGAGGGCCTGCGGGATATGGATGCCATCGCGAGGATTTCTGAGGATTGCTTTGGTGTCATGGTAGTCGATGCGCCCGACAGTGAGGCAACGAAAATTGTCACGCGCTGGGAGGCAGAGCTTCAAGGGCAACTCATTGATGATGGCGCAGGCGGCGTGCTTGAGTTACGCACCGAGAGTAGTTTCCACCAGTGCGACCTCGACATGCTCTCTGGTACAGATGCATCTGTGATTGCCCAACGGTTGGTGACGAGTGTCGAACAATCATTAATGTCGTCTCCCAGTTAAGCGTTAGAACCGATTTTGAACGGGATCGCTGTCACTTTTCAGTCACCATTTTCTCTGCAAGCTCGGCTACACTGTCACCTGCAGTTTTAGAGCGCCAAACATGAACAGCCTGTCCGCTATAGCCTCACAAGTGAATATCGATGCGCGTGTCCGCAACGCGGTTCGTTGGTTGGCTGATGCTGAGCGACTTCCAAAGATCCAGCGAGTTCTTTTGGTCGTGTTTGTGCTCTGGGCGATCAATAGCCTGGTTGACCTTGTCGTGTCCTTCATTCCGAGCAGTCAGGCGCCGCAGTCGATTTCGGCCCCTATCAATCCTGCGCCCGCAGCCTCTGGCCAGTCACGCAGCGCCGAGACAATCGATGTGTCCAGTATTCTGGGGGCCGATGTGTTTGGGCCGGTTGCCGCAAACGAGGTTCAGAGCTTGGCTGAGGAAACCGTCCCCAGCAATCCTCGAGACGGTATTGAAAATGGCGCGCGTGAGACGCGCCTAGCCCTGAAACTCACCGGGATCGTTGCCTCCACTTCCGACGGGCTGGGTAGCGCTATGATCGAAGCCAAAAAGCAGCAGGAGCTCTACTCGGTAGGTGACGCATTACCCGCGAACGGCAAGGTCACGCTTGCGAAGATTTTACCCAAACAGGTGGTTATCGATAACAACGGCACCTACGAGCTGATAACGCTATTCTCTGATAACGGGATTGCAGGAATCGTGCAGACAGCAACTAAACCAGAGCGGAGTGCGAGTACCGAAGAACCAGTCAGCGCATCCGCGCCGGCGATCGACCGGGCTCAGCAGCAGCAATTAGCCTCGCGATATCGACAGCAATTATACGATGACCCTCAATCTCTCGCGGGTTTGGTATCGATCAGTGCCGTGCAAGGAAAAGAGGGTCTCAAGGGTTATCGTTTGTCGCCCGGGCGCGATGCGAATCAATTTAGCGCGCTTGGTTTCAAATCAGGTGATATCGTTACAGCCGTTAATGGCTACACGTTGAGCGACCCCACCAATACCGTTCGTTTGTATCAATTGATGCGAGATGCGACTGATGCCACATTCGATATTGAGAGAGAGGGCGCACCCGTCTCTATCAATGTCAGCTTGAGCACGATCCAGTAGGAGAATTTTTTAACCATGCACGCGACGCTTGCGAAATTTAAAGCATTGATCCAATCGCTCGCCCTATTAGTGGCGCTGTGCGTTCCTCATGCTGTAGCTCAAGACTTTACCGTGAACTTGAAGGACACGGACATCCAAGAGTTTATTGAGTTTGTTGCCGACGTTACAGAGACAACGATCGTTGTAGACCCCTCAGTGAAAGGCAAAGTCAAAGTCATATCGAGTAAGCCTGTCTCTAAGGCAGAACTATACGACCTCTTTCTTTCTATCCTAGACGTACATGGCTACACAGCGGTAAGAAGCGGTGCGGTTGTCCGTGTTATTCCGAACAAGAACGCTCGATCAGCGCCGGTCGATGTGATCTCAGGTACCTCGGTGATCAACGACGAGTACGTCACGCAGGTGATTCGCTTGGAAAATGTATCGGCTGCAAAGCTCATTCCTGTCTTGCGCCCACTCGTGCCCCAGCAGGCACACATGGCTGCTTACGCGCCGAGTAACGCGATTATCATTTCGGATATCCGCGCGAACATTAATCGTATGGAAGAAATCATCGCGCGCATGGATCAGTCTGCGGTCAAAGAGACCGAGATCATCAAGCTGAAGTACGGCGTTGCCACGGACGTCGTAGAGATGCTCAAGACACTCGAAAAGTCCCGTGCAGGCGAAGGTGCAGACGCTAATGATGAGGCGACGCTGGTTGCAGATAAGCGCACGAATAGCGTGGTCGTAACCGCCGACGAACTGAGTATTGAGCGCATCAAAGGCCTGATTGACTACCTCGACATCCCACTCGAGCAAAGCGGTAATGTTCGTGTGATGTATCTCGAGTACGCCGATGCAACCGAGGTTGCAGAGGTGCTCACGCGTGTCATGCAAAACCTTTCTCGTCTCGATGACGAGGCAACGGGACGAAATCGATCTGCTAACGCCTCCAAATCAACGATCGAGGCTGATGCTGGCACAAACAGCCTGATCATTACCGCGGATACCGACGAGATGGCGGCGCTCGAGGCTGTGATAGCGCGTCTTGATATCCGTCGTGCACAAGTGCTGGTCGAGGCCATCATTGTCGAGATGGAAATTGTTGAGGGGCGCGAGCTCGGTTTGCAGTGGCTATTTGCTAATGACTCCGGGTTGTACGGGAGTAACATCAGCACCAGCGCAGCGCAGCAGGGCCGGAACGCGACTCTCGCGCAGGCGATTATTCCTGAGGACTCCGCCTCGGAAGAAATTGGGGTTCGTAATCTTGCAGGAGCCTTATCTCAGGTTCCCGGTACAACGTTCGGTTGGGGCGTAGTCGATCAGGGCTTGACCATGACCACCATCCTCAATGCCTTGGAGTCGCAGGGCAATGCAAATATCTTGTCCACGCCCAGCTTGCTCACATTGGATAACGAAGAGGCCTTTATCACTGTCGGTCAGCAGGTGCCCTTCGTCACCGGTAGTTATACAAACACCGGTGCGGCGAATGGTGTGGCGAACCCTTTTCAAACCATCCAGCGCGAAAACGTTGGTGTGACATTACAAGTGACACCGCAGATCAACGAAGGCGACTCCGTGGTGATGGATATCGTTCAAGAGGTTTCAAGTATCTCTCAGCAGGTGCTATCTGCTTCGGACGTGATTACCAACGAGCGCAAAATTGAAACGAAGGTGCTTGCCAAAGACGGCGATATTGTTGTCCTTGGTGGCTTGGTAAAAGACGATATTCAAGACTCGCAGCAGGGCGTACCTTTGCTATCAGACATTCCGGTGCTTGGGAGGCTTTTCCGCAGCGATGTCGTATCTGTTACGAAGTCGAACCTCCTTGTTTTTATTCGTTCAACAATCATTCGCGACGACGCCGACCTCGCTGGCGCGACGGCTGAAAAATACCGCTACATTCGAGAGCAACAACGCGAGCGCCGCGATCAGGGGCTGCGGTTCCTCGATGACAATGTCATGCCGGTATTACCTTCTTGGGAAGACCGGCTTCGCACTTTGCCCGAGGTGGACGAGGAGTCGATCGAGCAGTGAATAGCGCCGCTGACAACATGGATCAAGTTGACGCGCTCCCATTGGAAGCGGCAGACGAGATATTGTCTGCAGAGGCACCGGAGGCAGCCGGAGGTATGTTGCCCTTTGGTTTCTCCAAAGCGAAGCAAGTCGTTCTCGAGCGGAGTGATAGCGGTCTGGTTCTGAGTCACGTAGGCAAATTGCAAACCGATACCTTGCTCGAAGTGCGACGAGCAGCGGGCGTGAGCTTTACGCTTGAGGAAGTTGATGAGGCAACGTTTCAGCTTCGACTGAGCGGCGCTTACCAACGCAATCAAAACCAGGCTGCGCAGGTCGCTGAAGACTTGTCGTCGGACGTCGATTTGGCGCAACTGGTAGATGAGATCCCGGATCTGGGTGACCTTGTTGATGCAGAGGACGATGCACCGATCATTCGCTTGATCAACGCCATTCTCTCTCAAGCGGTTAAAGAGCAAGCGTCCGACATTCACATCGAAACCTTCGAAGACCGACTGTCCGTCCGCTACCGAATCGACGGTGTCCTGGCTGAAGTACTGTCACCTAAACGCATGCTGGCGCCGCTGTTGGTATCGCGCCTGAAGGTTATGGCCAAGCTCGATATTGCTGAGAAGCGGATTCCTCAGGACGGCCGTATTTCGGTCCGTATTGCGGGCCACGCAATTGATATTCGTATGTCGACTATCCCATCGGCTCACGGGGAGCGCGTGGTGCTTCGACTGCTCGACAAGCAAGCGGGACAGCTTGAGCTCAGTCAGCTCAAGATGAATCAACAGGTGGGCGAGGGCTACAAGAAATCGTTGGCTCGACCACACGGCATTATTTTGGTGACAGGACCTACGGGCTCGGGCAAGACCACGACACTCTACGCCGGTTTATCCAGCATCAATCAAACCTCGCGCAACATTCTCACGATTGAAGATCCTGTTGAGTACATGCTGCCCGGGGTTGGGCAAACGCAGGTAAACCCGAAGGTCGATATGACCTTTGCGCGCGGCCTGCGGGCGATTTTGCGCCAAGACCCAGACGTGGTGATGGTGGGCGAGATTCGGGACCTAGAGACTGCAGAGATTGCAGTGCAGGCGTCGCTTACGGGCCACTTGGTGCTATCTACGCTACACACTAATACCGCTATTGGCGCTGTCACCCGCTTGCAAGATATGGGTGTCGAGCCGTTCCTGCTGTCATCGAGTCTAGTGGCTGTGATGGCGCAGCGGCTTGTTCGTTTGCTGTGCACTGACTGCCGTGAGGCTGCTGAGGCAACGCCTGCCGAGCGTGAACTTCTCGGTATCACGGGAGACGAGTCCGCAGAGCTTTACCACTCGAAGGGTTGTGCAAAGTGCAATATGACCGGCTACCGCGGTCGAACCGGTATCTATGAATTAATCGAGGTCGACGAGGCGCTTAGGACGGCCATTCATGAAGGTGTTGGTGAGCAGGCAATGCTCGAAATCGCTCGTACGAACTACCCCGGCATTCAGGCTGACGGAAGGCGCCGAATACTCGCCGGTGAGACGACGCTCGAAGAGGTGTTGCGCGTTACGTCGGTGAAATAAGATGGCGGCGTTTAAGTACAGAGCGCTTGATACGTCGGGCAAAGTTGTAAAAGGCGTCCTCGAGGGTGATTCCGAGCGCCAACTACGTGCACAGCTTCGTGCCAAAAACCTCCGTCCCATTGAGGTCAGTCCTGCAAGCCGTCGAATTGCTTCAGGATCCAATGAGTCCTCTACGGTCCGTCGAGGTCTGTTCGCACCGCGACTGAGCGGCAGCGACCTGGCACTGATTACCCGCCAGCTTGCTACGTTGGTAGCCTCGGCTTTGCCGTTGGACGAATGTTTGCAGGCGGCGGCAGAGCAAACGCGTAAAGCATCAACCAAAGCGCTACTGCTTCAGGTCCGCTCCAAAGTGGCTGAGGGCCATACCTTGGCGCACGCCATGGGGCAGTTCCCTCAAACCTTTGGCGACATGTATCGCGCAATGGTTAATGCGGGAGAGCAGGCGGGGCAGTTGGGGCCGGTTCTCGATCAGCTAGCGGATTACACCGAAAGCCGGCAGCACACATCCCAAAAGCTTCAGATGGCTTTGATTTACCCATTCGTACTGATCGGTGTCGCAATCGCCGTGGTGACTGCTTTGATGGTGTTTGTTGTACCCGAGATGGTGGGTATCTTCGCCCAAACCAAAACCGATCTTCCGCCACTTACAGTAGCGCTTATCGCAACGAGTGATTTTCTAACGAATCACGGCTGGCTTTTGGGTATTGGACTGGTTGCGTTGGTAATAGCTATCCAACAGCTGCTCAAACGTCCCGCTTATAAGCGTATGTCCGACAGCATGCTTTTGCAGATCCCCGGCATCCGGCGTGTTTTGATTGGCATGGACACGGCCCGATTTTCATCGACGCTGAGTATTCTTATGGCCTCCGGGGTGCCACTGCTCGACGCCTTAAAAATTGCAGGTGCCGTGATGAATAATCTTGTCTTACGCTCCGCTAGCCAAGAGGTGGCGAGCAAGGTACAAGAGGGCTCTAGCTTGAATCGCGCCCTGTCGCAGGAGGATTACTTTCCTCCAATGATGGTACACATGGTGGCATCCGGTGAGACCAGTGGCGAGCTTGAGACAATGCTCGAGCGCTCCGCCGCAAACCAAGAGCGCGAGCTTGAAGCGACTTTAGGCACTGTTATGGGATTATTCGAGCCCATCATGGTGGTTGTCATGGGTGGCCTGGTGCTGACAATAGTGATGGCAATTTTGTTGCCGATTTTCGACTTGAATACGATGGTGAGGTAGTGAAGTGAAGAAGCAAAACGGGTTTAGTTTGATCGAAATCCTGGTAGTCCTGGTCATCATGGGTCTGCTGATAAGTGTGGTTGCACCGACTGTCCTCAATAGTGCGGACGATGCGCGCGTGCAGAAAGTGCAGGCGGATTTCAAAGCGATCGAAACCGCGCTGAAAATCTATCGTCTTGATAACTACGTTTATCCTAGTACCGAGCAAGGTCTCGTCGCGCTGGTCGAGCCATCGACCCTCGAGCCAGAGCCCCGAAATTTCAAGAGAGGGGGTTACCTCCCCGAAATGCCTATGGATCCTTGGGGCCGCGAGTATCTCTATTTGTCGCCTGGTGAATATGGTGAGGTCGACATTTACTCGCTAGGTGCAGACGGTTTGCCTGGCGGCGAAGATCAGAGTGCCGACATTGGCAATTGGGGTGAGGGCGACGGCGCCTAAGTTTCTGCGCGAACGGTTCTACTGGGGAGTTTAGGACATGTCCCGGGTTCAGCGAGGATTTAGCCTCATTGAAATGCTGGCAGTCGTGTTCGTGGTGGTTCTGTTAACCTCCCTTGTAAGCCTAAACGTCGGTTCAGGTGGTGCCGATATTAACCGCGAGAATAAGGTTCGTGAGGTTGCTGCCATGCTCAGCTACGCACTTACCGAGGCCGAACTTAGTGGCACTGATCACGGGCTGCTGATTCATCGCCTTGCCGACGGTGGCGCAAGCTACCGAGGGCTTTGGCTGAGGCGCTATGACCAGGGCTGGGCGCCGCCTCTATCGCTCAATGACGCCTTTGAAGACCTCGAGTTTGAGCCGGGAGTTGAGCTCGAATTGCAGCTTGAAGAGCAGCCGCTCGTCGATTTCGAAATGCTCGAGGAAGATACTAATCCGCCGCCGCAGATTATTTTATTCGCGGGAGGCGAGGTAACGCCGGGTGAGCTGACGTGGATAGACGATCGCACAGGCGATCTTCTCTACATATTGCGCTGGGACCTGTTCGGAAGAATGCAGTTCTTACCAAAAGGCATCGAGCCTGATGAGCTGTTTGAGGAGGGGGTGTTTGATTAATCGCTTTCTCTACCAAGTCAGCTGTTCGCAAAAAGGTCGCATGCGCGGGAACCACCTGCAAGAGACGTGTCTGCGAGACAAACGTCTCAAATCTGAGGACCTGCTAAACAGGCGCAGTCAAAATCATCCCACTCAAAAAGGTTTCACGCTTGTTGAGGTCATGGTGGCGCTGACAGTGGTTGCTGTGACGCTCCCGGCTTTATTGTTTTTACTATCGCAGCAGGTCGATGGTACCGCCTATTTGCGAGATCGTTCTGTGGCTCAGTGGGTGGCAGCGGATCGTGTTGCCGAGGTGCGTCTCGCAGTGGCAAAACAGCAACGCGCTAGCGAGGGTGTGATTGCAGGGGAGTCAGAGCGCGCGGGCCGAACTTGGTACTGGCGTAGCGAAATTCAAGAGACACCCGTCCCGGGCTTTATGCGTTTAACTGTCACCGTGACCTCTGAGGAGGACGAGGGTGATGCGGCGCTTTACACCTTGGATGCCTTCCTAAATGCGGAGGGGTCAAATGCAGCAAGGTAGGTGTCCGCTTAAAAGCCTTGGAAGCGGGTCGGCAGCAGAAGTAAAGGCTTCACAAAGGGGCTTCACCTTGGTCGAAGTACTGATCGCAATGGCGATAACGGCGTTTGTTTCGGTGCTTTCCTAT
This sequence comes from gamma proteobacterium HIMB55, assembly GCA_000227505.4. Taxonomy (NCBI): domain Bacteria; kingdom Pseudomonadati; phylum Pseudomonadota; class Gammaproteobacteria; order Cellvibrionales; family Halieaceae; species gamma proteobacterium HIMB55. Next base: position 525,086 of record AGIF02000001.1, read on the forward strand.
CAGACCTTATCTACTGCCATCACAGGTATTGAATCGGCGCGTGATGCGTCCGAGCGCCTCCACGAAATTAATCGCGCTTTCACCGTCATGTCACGTGATATTCGGCAAATAGCGAATCGACCGGTTGTCGACGAGTTCGGGCAACTTGCCTCCGCTGTCTCGGGCGGACCACTCGCGCGTGATCCACTGCGGCTCACTCGGTCGGGATGGCACAACAGCACGGGCGCACCGCGTAGCACGCTGCAACGCGTAGCCTATCGCCTTGAGGAAGGGCAGCTTTTACGGCTGACTTACCCGGTGCTTGACCGAACCACGGCCATCGAACCGATCGAAACCGTGTTGTTGAATGAGGTTGATACGCTCGAGTTTAGGTTCTTGCCGACGATCAACGATCTTGAGGTCGATCGTAATCAGGCGATTGATCGACGATTTTGGCAGGAAAATTGGTTGGCAGAAGTCGGTTTTACCAATCAGCTAATCATGCCTCCTGCGGCCATAGAAATGCGCATTACCTTGGCTGACTGGGGTGAATTGGAGCGACTTTATGTCATGCCAGCCTTCGAATAAGTCGCAAAAATCGAGGGAGGTTCAGCGAGGTGCAGCCTTGGTCATTGCGCTCCTGGTCTTCGCGCTGGCCGCGGCGCTGATGGTGGGGGTTCAACGAGACTTCACGCTTCAGCTGCAGCGCAGCACGAATACGTTTTTTGCCGAGCAAGGCTGGTCCTTTTTGCTGGGGGCGGAGTCCCTGGCTGAGTTGGCCCTACGACTCGATGCAGATGAGGACGGGCGCAGCGACACGCCTGTGGATTCACTCTTGGAGGTTTGGGCACAGCCGCAGGCACCATTTCCGCTCGATGGTATTGGCTTCTTGAGTGGCGATCTCTATGACCTTCAGGGCAGATTCAATTTAAATGGTTTGGTGGAATCTCCACGCCAGCCGGGAGGACAACGCACCGGCGAGGGAGCACCTGACGGGCAAGGCCCGGGTGCTGAAGAACAGGATGCGCCACCACCTGTTAACGAATCAAACGATCCATCCAAGCGACTGAATACACAGCAGCGTGTGTTTCTCCGGCTACTCCTCTCGATTGAAGAAGCCGAACTTAATCGGGGCGAGGCTATGCGATTGGTCGAGCGGGTCTCAGACTTTATCGACGCGGACCGCACTCCACGCTTGGATGGTGCTGAGTCCGAGGTCTATCTCACCTCAGCTTTCCCTTATAGGCCGCCCAATCGGCCGCTGGCCAGTGTGAGTGAGTTGCGCGCGGTTGATGGCATAACGCCTGAGCTCTACACGCTTATCGCACCCTACTTAACGGTGTGGCCTGTGGAGGGGAGTAAAGTGAATATTTTGACTGCGCCACCTCAACTTCTGGCTGCATTAGCGGGAGACGATGCTTTCGAGCCACTCGCGTCGCAGGAGGTTGCCCGGATCGTCGAGTTGAGATCAGAGGGCATGATTACCGACGTGGACACCTATTTATCGGACGCACTTTTTACCAACTCAACGACGACAGAGCTGCGTGAGATGATCGACGTCAAATCTGATTGGTTCTTGCTCGATGCACGCGTTGATATTGCCGACCGCGAGAGACGATTGTACAGCGTACTTCACAGGCAAGGTCGGGGGGTGTCCGTAGTGCACCGCACCGAGGGGGAGTTGTAATGGCCCTTCGTTATTTTGAATTTACGCCCGTGGTCAAGGTCGATGCTCTCAATGGACCTAACGTATTTTGGGAGCGGTTCGAGGGCGTCTGCAATTCTTACTCAGCTCACACCAAGCTCCGCAGATCGCTTACACTACACCCAAGGGCTGCCTGGGGGCGGCCTAGATATCGATGAGGCCTAACAGCGAGATGCAAACCGAAAATCCCAGCGTTGTGATTTGGCAGGATGATGTCCCTGTCTTGTGGCGAGCGGGCGCGCTTGAGGCGGAAGCGATTTCTGATGAGACCGTTTTACCCCAAAGCGTTGTAATTGGCCTCCCCAGCGACGATGTCAGAACTGCCTTACTTGAGGTGTCCGCAGATGAGCGGAAACATCTTGCGAGCTCGTTGCCCTTTATGATGGAAGAGCAGGTGGCGGATGACGTTGACGATCTCCACTTTGTCTCCGTACCAGTTAGCGAAGAAAATTATCTGGTTGCGTTCACGCGCAAGGCGCAAATGACGGCATGGATTGAGGCGCTGCCGGGCTCAGAGGAGCTCAAACGGTTTAGCCCTGAGGCACTGTGTCTGCCCATTCAAGAGGGCGAGTGCTGCATTGTCGCTAACGGGGAAGAGGCAATACTGCGCTGGAGCGAATCTCAGGGTGCACGAGTGGATCTTAGCCTGTTATCGATAATCATCGATTCTCTTGCTGACATCCCCAGCTCTCTCGTTATTTATGGCACAGACCGTGAAGCCGTGATGGCTCATTTAAGCGAGGAGCAAGCTGCGCGTGTTGACTGGCGACAGGGTGGTTGGGGAGCGCTCCTCATGCTGTCGCAAACGTCCTCGCCCATCAATCTTCGCCAAGGCGTCTTTGCGCCTCGTCTACCGCTAGGCAAATGGTGGAATATTTGGAAAGCCGTTGCGATTGCAGCGGGACTCGCGATGACACTGCAATTCGTTGCGGATCTCTCGCAGTACCAGACCTTGAAGAGTCGCAACCTCGAGCTGCGCTCCGCGATCCAAGATAGCTACCGAAAAGCGAACCCTCGGGGTGCAGTGGTCGATGTAGAAAAGCAATTGAATCGACAGCTCTCCGAATTTGCGGGTGGAGACGGCGTCGCTGCCTTTACGCCGCGGCTGGTTGATGTGGTGACGGCAACACTTGCGCACGATGGACGCGTGACTTCAGTCAATTACAGCGCGGGACAGCTCAGGCTTAATTTGACCGCGGACAATTTTGCAGCGGTCGAGCGAATTAGGCAGCAGCTTGAGCAGTCAGGCTTGAAAGCGACCTTAGAAACATCGAATGCTCGCGGCGACGAAGTTCGAGCACGCCTGCGCGTGGAGGTGTCGTGATGCGAGAGTGGTTTAACGCACAAACACAACGAGATCAGATAGCGCTGATTGCTTTAGTGGGAGCCGTTGCGCTGTACAGTCTTTTGACCTTCGCACTGCTGCCTGCGAGCGAGGCACGCAGTCAAATGGCGGCAAATAACACCGCTGCAACTGCTCAGCTCGGACGTGTTGAAGCCAAGGTGAGTCAACTACTAGACCTTCGCGCGAATAGCGAATCCGGCCAAAACCAAAATCTATCCTCCACTCTCAGTGCAGCCGCGCAAAACGCAGGGCTTATCGTCAAGCGACTTCAGCCCAACAGTCGGGGTGAAGTACAAGTACGATTTGAAAGTGTCGAATTCGACGCGCTGCTGCAATGGCTACAGACCGTTGAGGGTAATGAGGGTTTGAGAATTGTTGACGCATCGGTGAGTGATGCGGGTCGATCGGGTGGTGTAAACGCCACGCTCCGAGTTCGGGAGCAGTAGTGTCTAATCGTCGATCCCTCGCAGTGGCAGCGACTGCGTTATTCTCGCTGTTATTAGTCGCACGTCTCCCTGCCTCGATCGCTACGGCGCTCGCGCCACCAACGGTTATCGCTAATAACCCCTCAGGCACTCTTTGGCGCGGAAATGCTGCACACGTTCAGGTCTCCGTGAACGGTCAGTGGTTTGCGCTTGGCAATGTCGATTGGCAGCTACACCCAATGGGTGTGTTGTTTGGCGATGTGCTCACACTTAAATCATCGTGGGGAAGGCAGCAGCTTGATCTGTCTGCTGGTGTCGCATTCAAGGGTGATGTGACAGTGTCCGATGCCTCCATAAGAGCAGATATCTCCTGGGTTAAAAACCTTCTACCGCTGTTTGTTGCTGGCGACCTCACAGCCGATATTAAAAGGCTTCGAGTCACCGCTGCTGGTGTGCCTGAGGAAATAACAGGGCGAATTGTTTGGGAAAATGCCGCCTGGCAAGCTATGGGGGGCGATGTATCTCTGGGCACCTATGCCATCGATATTACGACAACCGAGCAAGGCATTTCGGGCAAGGTGGTGACACTCAAAGGCGCACTCGATCTCACCGGTGAATTCATACTCAAAGGTGACCGTTACTCGGTTACAGCCGATCTCTCTGGTACCGCAGCGCGCAACGAGGCATTTCAACAAGCCATCGCGTTAATGGCCGTACCTACAGAAAGTGGCTACCGCATCGATTTAAGCGGTACACTCTAGTCAAAGCGGGCTCTGGGGCCTTCCTACCAATAAAAAAAGCAAAGTGAGATGCCTATGAAGTTCTGGCAGACGCTTGTAGTACTTCTCATAGCGGGAGGTGTTATGTCGACAGCAGCGAGTGAAACCCCTCCGGTGATGGATGGCTTTCCGCCATCTGCGGAATCGCAGGTTACAAAGAAGAATCAACGCAACTGGCCCTACAGCCAATGGGCTTTCCAAAATTTCGGGGCCCCCAACAACACCGTCATGGTCCCGCGTGCCGGTGAGATCCATCATTTTCCCAGAGATGAGAGTCGACTGAGCAGTTTTGAAGTCGACGGAAAGTCGCTGGCAGACGTTTTTGAGGCAAATGCAGCCGACGCACTTGTCGTGATTCACGGCGACACCTTGGTACACGAGTCCTACTGGAACGGTATGGACGCGCACCGCCAGCATATTTGGTATTCGATGACCAAGTCCTTGGTTAGCAGCATTGCCGGACTGCTCGTTGAGAGTGGGCAACTTGATCTTACGAAGAGCCCTTCAGACTACATTCCTGAACTCGAGGGAAGTGCCTTTGACCGCGTCACTGTACAGCAGGTTTTAGACCACGCGAGCGGCCTCGCCTTTGAGGAGAATTACGTCGATCCGAAAAGTGATTTTTTCCTCTACTACGCTCCGGCGTTGAACCTTGGGTATTTGCGCGGCGCGGCAGATCTTCAGCCTGGCGAGTCCGATATATACGGTGTTTATGACTTCCTGACGAAGTTTGTTCAGCCCGATCCCGAGACACCACCAGGCTATCGTTTCGATTACAACTCTGCCAATGCGGACGTTCTGGGTTGGTTAGTTTCTCGTTTGATGGATAAGCCACTCAATGATGTTATTCGTGACGAGGTGTGGGCAAAGTTAGGCACCGAGCACGACGCCTTTATTGCGGTTGATCGCGCTTACATCCCCGTGGCTACGGGCGGCTATAACGCCACCGCGCGAGATGCAGCACGTTTTGGTGTCATGATTCGTGACAAGGGCGTGTTTCGTGGCGAGCGCGTCCTGCCGGCCTCGTGGCTAGAGCACATGGTTGCTGTCAAAGACAGCGACCGAAAGGCGATGGCGCGCAACCCAAATTACTCGCAGGCTGATTGGATCGCCTACCAAGATATGTGGTGGATCCTCGATGATCAGGCTGAGGAGTTTTGTGCGGTTGGTATTCATGGGCAGGTAATTTACGTGAACCGAAGCACCGATACGGTCATGGTTTGGTTCTCGAGTCAGCCTGACGCAGCCTCAACCTTAGCACCTGAATTTCCCATTAAACTCGATGCGGCGCGACGTGCTGCAAGCTATCTAGCGGAGCAATAACACATGGCAGCAGGAACTCCCGTTTGGTCTAGCCGATTCGCCTTTATCATGGCGAGTGTCGGTTTTGCCGTAGGCCTCGGAAACATTTGGCGCCTCCCCTATGTCACCGGCGAAAACGGTGGCGGAGCATTTGTATTGGTTTACCTGTTGTTTGTTTTTGCCATTGGCGTGCCCTGCGTTATGGCGGAACTCATGGTAGGTCGACGTGGACAATCGAGTCCCTCGAAGTCTATGGCGACGGTTGCTGAGGAGAGCGGGCGCAGTCGACTCTGGGGTGGTGTTGGTGGCCTCGGTGTTTTTACTGCCTATACGATTTCAATCACGTACGCGGTCGTTGTGGGTTGGGTGCTTTGGTACTTGATTCAGGCGTTGATGACAGGTTTCGCCGGGTACGACGCGGCTATGGCAACGAGCTCATTCAACGGTCTACTGGACGACGGCTCCACCATGTTGATCATGACCATTCTGGGCAACTTGATCGTCGGTGGCATTATCTACGCAGGCGTCACGGGTGGTATCGAGCGCGCCGTGACCTTCATGATGCCCCTACTTTTTGCACTGCTTGTCGGCTTGGGCATCTACAACATGTTCGCTGGAGGTTTTGGTGAGACGCTGAGCTGGCTGTTTACACCTGATTTCAGCAAGATTGATGGGCCCGTTTTACTCGCGGCGGTAGGTCAAGCGTTCTTCTCGATCGGCGTGGGTATGGGTGGAATGATGGCTTACGGCTCTTATCTACCTGCGAATTTTTCCATTACCCGCGGCGCGATGATGATCGTGCTTGCTGACACTTTGGTTGCGCTGCTCGCGGGCTTTGTTGTCTTCCCGATGGTCTTTAATTACGGCCTCGACATGGCGGGCGGTGCGGGACTTATCTTCCAGACCTTGCCAGTTGCGTTCGCGCAAATGCCTGGCGGACATATCTTCGCAGTTTTGTTCTTCGTCATGTTATCGGTTGCTGGCATAACCTCGATGGTGGGCTTACTGGAGGCCGTTACTAGTTGGACCGATCAGAAGACAACGCTGGGTCGCGAGATGAGCGCCGTCGTAGTGGTGGGTTCGGTCACGTTCTGCAGTATCGCTTCGGTGTTCTCCTACAACGTTTGGCAGGATTACACGCTCTTTGGAATGAACTTCAATGCGGCATCCGAAGGTCTTTACGACAAGATTACGCTGCCCTTGGGCGGCTTGCTGATTGCGCTCTTTGTCGGATGGTTTATGAAACGTGACTTCGCGTTTTCAGAACTGGCAACCACTGAGCAGACTTTTGGTATTTGGCAATTGCTACTTAAATTCGTTGTGGTGCCCGCAATCGCCATCATTCTTATCACGGGGTTGGTGTAAACCATGCTAGCAACAGTTACGGATTGGTTGTGGTCTTATGTGCTCATCGTGGCACTTCTTGCGGTAGGCATTCGTCTCACGGTGGCGGCCCGGTTTGTGCAGGTACGGTTATTCCGCGAAATGTTCCGCGGTCTTTCGGGTGGCTTCAGCGGCACTGAGAAGGGGTTATCGAGCTTCCAGGCGCTGGTTGTCAGCGTCGCTGGTCGCGTAGGCGGCGGGAATATCGCAGGCGTCGCTGTTGCGATCACGCTTGGCGGTCCCGGCGCGTTGTTTTGGATGTGGCTGATTGCGCTAATCGGCATGGCGACAAGTTTGTTCGAATGTGCACTCGCGCAGCTCTACAAACAAAGCGATGGTTCGGAGACCTTCCGCGGCGGTCCTGCCTACTTCATGCGGCAGGGACTGGGCTGGACAACCATGCCCGTTATTTACTCTGCACTGCTCTTGGTGACAATTGGCTTTGGCTTTAATGCCGTCCAGACATACTCGGTCACTAACTCGATCGAGTCTGCTTTCGATATTCCCACTTGGCAGAGTGGTGTGGTGCTTACCGCTGTCATGGCAGTCATTTTGTTTGGTGGTATCCGACGGCTCGCTGCGGTTTCGCAAGTCATCGTGCCCGTTATGGTCGTGGGTTATTTTGCATTGGCTATCAGCATCTTAATTGCCAACATCAGTGAGGTGCCTGCGGCACTTGCCATGATTTTCAAATCGGCCTTTGGCTTGGAGCAAGTTGTCGGCGGTGGGGTTGCGGCGGCGATTATGCAGGGTGCTCGACGCGGATTATTTTCTAACGAGGCGGGCCTAGGAACGATACCTAACGTTGCGGCTACAGCTGATGTAAAACACCCCATTGCTCAAGGTCTGGTTCAGAGTCTGAGTGTTTTCATCGATACGATTGTCCTCTGTACCTGCACAGCACTCATTATTCTTCTGTCCTCCGCCTACCAACCTGATGCAATCAACCCTCAAGGCGTGGTTCTTACTCAGCTGGCCGTGGCTGAGCAGCTGGGTGGCTGGGGCGAATCCTTGGTAAGCGTGTTCTTGGTGCTGTTTGCTACCACGACGATTGCCTACAACTGTTACCTCGGTGAAAACAGTATCGCCTATTTCTCAAAGCGCCCGACATGGGCGATTCCGGCGTTTCGCATCTCGGTACTGATGATGATTGCTTGGGCCTCTGTTCAAGACTTGGGGACCGTGTTTAGCTTCTCTGATCTGACCATGGCGCTATTGGCTCTCACCAACTTGCTCGCCCTATGGTATCTGGCGCCGATTGGCATGAAGCTGCTCAAAGACTTCGAGGCGCAATTGAGATCGGGCGGTACTCCGGTTTTCAAACGCGATCTGCTACCTGAAGAGAAGCTCGACGAGCGCAGCTGGTCATAGAGCGAATAGCGAGTCTGGTTATGGAAGGCAAGCACGTTGTTATCACTGGGCCAACCGCAGGCATTGGCAGGGCAAGTGCTCTTGTATTGGCCGCGCAAGGCGCGCAACTGACGCTTCTTTGCCGAAACCTTGAGAAGGGGCGGGAAGTCGCAGATGAGATTGCCTCAGCGGGTGGACTGACACCTAATGTGATTCTCATGGATATGTCGCGTCTCGACAGCGTGCGCTCGGCTGCTAACAGCGTTCTCGAAGTTGGCCAACCAATCGATGTACTCCTCAACAACGCGGGGCTTATGAACTCGCATCGCAGAGAGACCGTTGACGGCTACGAAGAGACCATGGCGGTAAACCACTTTGCGCCTTTTCTGCTAACCGGATTGCTCTTGCCGGCCATCAAGTCTGTCGGACGTGGTGCTCGTATTGTGAACGTGGCCTCAGGGGCTCATAAATTTGTAAAAGGCATGCAGTTCGATGATCTTCAGTCTGAGAACGAATTCAAGATGTTTAACGTCTACGGCAGATCGAAGCTAGCCAATATGCTCTTCACCCGCTCGCTCGCTGCACGGCTTGAGGCGGATGGGATAACCGTCAACTGCCTGCATCCAGGAGCGGTTTCTACCAGCATAGGTAAACAGCATGGCGAGTGGCTGGCGACAATTCTTCACGCCATACTTAAACCCTTCTTTCGCGGTCCTCTGAAAGGCGCGGAGACTTCGCTATATCTCTGCACTAGTCCAGAGGTCGCTAACATCTCCGGCGCTTATTTCGATAACTGCAAAAAGGTCGACCCTAAACCGTGGGCTGAGGATGATGTTGCGGCGGAACGACTATGGGTATTATCCGAGGAATGTGTGGGCTTTAAGTATTCTTAGCTCTTAGCCCGTAGTCCTTACCTCAGACCGCAGACCTTAGACCTCGGACTTCAGAACGCAGGCTAGGAGAGGAGAGTGGGTTCGCTCATGACGTTGAGTTTCCGCCCAGTAAACCCCAAGCGCTGTTTGGTACGTGGACCGATCAAACCAACCAACGCTCAAGGTGATCTATTGGGTCTCAGTAAGCTCAACGTCAAAGCTAAGCTTGTCGTTTCCTCTCAGCGTCTCGATGGTGACGGTGTCGCCAACACGATGCTTTTCCATGGCGGATAGGAAGTCTTCGTTGGTTCTCACAGATTGGCCGTCGACGGATATAATGATGTCGCCGAGTGCAATATCGTTTCGACCAACGCGGCGCGCGCCGATCATGCCTGCATCATCAGCAGGAAAGCCACGGTAGGTTCGAACAATAGGTACGCCGTTAATGCGGTTACGCTGGATCCATTGATCTGATGCGCGCTCGATACCAAGGACGGGGCGCAGAATCTTGCCGTAGGCAATCAGCTGAGGCACGACCTCTTTAACAGTGCTTACAGGAATGGCAAAGCCGATGCCTGCAGACGCTCCGCTCGGTGAGTAAATGGCGGTGTTAACGCCAATCAGCTGACCCAAAGAGTTGAGCAGGGGACCCCCTGAATTTCCTGGGTTAATTGCAGCGTCCGTCTGAATAACGCCTCGAATCTTGCGTCCGCTGGGAGATTGGATCTCACGACCGAGTGCACTCACAACACCGACAGTAAGTGTGGTGTCGAGACCAAACGGATTACCAATCGCAAGTACTTTGCGCCCTACAGACAATTCTGAAGAGTCACCTAGGGGCAGCTCTACCAAGCCCTCTGGTGGGTCTATTAGACGAAGAACAGCAAGGTCTCGTTCGGGAGCCAGGCCCACGACCTTCGCTTCGAACTCGCGCTGATCGCTTAATGTAACCGTCAGTTTATTTGCGCGTGCTACAACGTGGTAGTTGGTCACGATGAGCCCCGAGTCGTCCCAGACAAAGCCGGAGCCGGCACCTTGCGGAATCTCGAGCACGTTCAAACTAAACATCTGGCGACGCAGTGCGGTCGACGTAACGTAGACCACCGATGGACTGGCGTTGCTAAAGACCTCGGTGGTGTTAGCCTCGTCGTCGGTAGCAAAGCTCAAATAGTCTACCGCCGCGCTTGCCGCAGGAGAGAGCATAAGGGCCGGGGGCAGTAGCGCCAGTACCGGTGCAAAGAGAAACCCGAGTCCCGCAATAAAGCCTGTAATAAAGCGCTTACACATAGCGAAATATTCCGAAAGAGAGTGATCGCATCAACGGTTTTGTAGCGCCTCGATGCGCTTATCTAGCGGCGGGTGTGACGAGAATAACTGTCGAATATTCGAGCCGTTACCTGACCGGATACCGAACGCTGTCAGCTCGCCTGGTAGATCGGACGGCGCGTTAATCTCAGCCTGAAGCCGACGCAGTGCGGCTGCCATATTGTTCTTACCTGCGAGATCCGCACCTGCCGCGTCTGCACGATACTCTCGGTATCGCGAGAACCACATGACAATCATGCTTGCGAGGATACTGAGTAGGATTTCGGCCACGATTGTGCCCACCCAGTAGCCGATGCCTAAGCCGCGCTCATTCTTGAAAACCACTCGGTCTACCGTGTGGCCAATCACGCGCGCGAAGAACATCACAAAGGTGTTAACAACGCCTTGGATCAGCGTCAACGTGACCATATCGCCGTTGGCGACGTGGCCAATTTCGTGCGCCATGACCGCGCGGACTTCTTCGGGCTTCATCCGCTGTAACAGTCCTGTGCTCACTGCCACGAGCGCATTGTTACGGTTCCAGCCGGTAGCGAAGGCGTTCGGCGCGTCGGATGGAAAAATACCTACTTCGGGCATACCAATGCCGGCTTGATCAGCCAGTTGCCGTACGGTCTGTAATAGCCATTCCTCGTCCCGATTGCTCGGTGTTTCGATGATGCGTGTGCGCGTTCCGCGCTTCGCTGACCACTTTGAAATGAAAAGCGAAAAGAGCGATCCCCCCATGCCAAAAAGCGCGCAAAAAACGAGCAGGGCGTTGAAGTCCAAGCCTATGCCCTGGTTATCTAGGAAACTCTCGAAACCGAGGAGCCGCCATACGACGCCGACAACTAAGACAACCGCCATGTTGGTTAAAAGGAAAAGCAAGATACGCATGCGTTTTCTCCGCAAAGATAATGATGTCAGGTATACGTAGTGGCGTTAGACAGAGTTTTCAAGCGAGGGTTCAGAATTTTCCTCGTCAAGTAGCGGTCAGATCATATTTGAATGGCGATGATCACTCGATCTGTTGTGCCGCGTTGATAGGCTGTTGGTCACGACGCTGATCGGTGCGTTCCCAGGGCCGTTTTTGTGCGCGTTTTTTTTTGAGAGAACTGTGGTGTGAGAGAGCTGTTAGTGGCTCTATGCCGGCGATCATCCACCCAATGGCAATGGCAATGGCAATGGCAATGGCAATGGCAATGGCTGCGGGTGGGTTTGAGAACAATCTAAGTACGCGCAGGGAGTGAGCTGGTGCTCGTCCGTTCGGGGTGCTTCCTAGCTACAAACGATGACCAATAAGTTTCTGCTAATGGTCTTCATCTGGTGTTTCGCCAGTGCTTTCCTCAGCGAATTCGTCCGTGCTTTTTGGCGCGCTCTCTTCGTCGGAGCTATCGCTTGGGACAGCGTCGTCGTTGATGCTCTTGCTCGCACGTGCATCGTTTTCCTCGACGGCTTCTTCGTTCTTTTCTTCCTTCTCTTCCTCAAGGCCCGGTAGCGGAATTTGGCTGATGCTTAATTTAGGGAGTTTTCCCTCTTTGAGTGTCATTTCTAGAATTTCAGCGCGTAGCCCAAAGTCTTTAGAACTCAATTCGAAGACGGTATTGCTAGCCTCGTCACGGTGCTTGTATTGCGCAACGCGGGAGCGGTCCGAGCCATCGACCCATTCTTTGCTACGACCCCAGTAATGGCCATCTTGATTCTTGAGGATAAAGCTGCGATCCACGATTCACTGGTTCCTTGTGTATATGCCTGCTTGCTTTTTTGGAGCTTTACTTGTTGAGCAAAATATCTTTGGCTTGATTAATCTTTGCCGCGAGGAAGTCATTACCACCACGGTCGGGATGCAACTTCTGAATGAGGCTTCGGTGTGCTGCGATGATATCTTCCTCGGTGGCATCTTCTTCCAATCCCAAGGTAGCTAATGCCTCTGATCGAGCGCCCTCAGAGGCAGCCGTTTGATTAGCAGAGTGTTGTTCCTCTGAAGCTTGCTCGGCCTGCTGTTTCCGCTGATCGATGTACGCCTCGAGTAGCTCTGCTGATTCCTCGTCCTCGGTCTGATAATGCTTCAGTAACTCTTCCAATTGCTCGAGAGACAACTCGGACAACAACCAGCCTTTGTGGAGCCCGTCGATCACCTCACCATCGATATTGCCCGTCGCATGATCAAGTGTGGCCGATAAGTGATTGGTCTGGATCGCGGACTGGCCCGCTTGTGTGTTTTGCTGACGCAACTTATTCAAGAAGGGCAGCGCGCGAATCACCCAGGGGAGTACTTGGCGGAGGAAAACAAAAGCACCGGTAAGTGCTGCACCGACCCAATGCATTCTCCCTGTAACGGTGAGGACAATGACCGTCGCAATAGTGAGCCCTATCAAAAACTTGATGTAAGCACCGCGCTGCTTGTGTGGCGGCATATTGCGGATGCGCCACAGGTAGTTGATGGCGATAGCCGCGGCAGCAATGGCCAAAAGTACTCTAATCACATCGAGGTCCTTATGGGGTGGCTCGTTTAGTTGAAAGCTGCTTCTTTATATGAGCGCAGTCTCGCTTGCAATATTAGCGATCACGATCGCGCCAGCTTCTCGAGCAATAGTTTATCACTTTCATACGCCGAACTTTCCAGCGCTTTGCGACCGCCTGTGGCCAGTCGAATCACCGATTGAAGAAGCCGTCGAAGCTGATCTGCGCTGTCATCGCCAAGTGCGAAATGTACGCCTCCGGACAGCGCAGCCATGGAGGCAAATGTGCTTGTTGCCGCCGCGTCGGTCCCTTCCTGAAAAATATAGAGAGGGCGCTTTGCCAAGCGACATCGGACAGCGAGTTCATTCAACACATTGGCATCTTCTTCGACGGCGTCTCCAACAAAAATAATTGCTTTTAGTGATGTGGAGCCAGGGTGCTGGGTAAGGCAGTGCTCGAGTAGATGCTGTAATTGCGTTACACCTCCCTCGCAATAGACTCCGGACAATTCCTGCCGCAGGCCATTGGCTGTTGTTACCCAAGGACTTGCATGGAAGGTCGCCATGCCCCGGAAATAGCAAAGCTGAAGTGATAGCTCGGAAGTCTCTGATGCGGCATCAAACAAGGCTTCGTGTAGAGACTGGGCTTCCTGCCAGGTCGGTGCGCGAGATGCGGTCGCATCCAGCGAAAAAATGATGCGGGTCTGCGCGTCCGCGATGCGCTTGATCGCTCGGGCTTTGGAAATAAACGTCGCTACGTCCGATCCCGCTGATCGCCTTTTGACTGCCATTGAGTTCGCGTCTGGCTTTGATGGTGTCTTTGGTGGTTTTGGTGTGCGACGTGTGATGTTCAACTCCCAGGGCTGTGTGAGCTCGGGATGAGTATGACTGATTCCGCTGCCCTTTTTTTTGGGGGGGGTTAGCAGCCCTTTTTCAGCAGCCTTTTTTTAACAGACCGTTGGCCTCCAGTTCGCTGAGGTAGTGTTTGCGCTGCTGCAGCTCGACAATAGCAGACTGCACGACGCTGTCGCTTTTTGCTCGTGCAGCGTCGGTTGCAATATCGAGGAGTTTTCGACTCGATAATCTGCTGGCTGCGTTTGTGGATTTAGTGTTCGAACGATTCGGTATCGTAACTGTGATGGGCATAGTGTGCCTCCAACTCCCCCTCGGTCCACTGTCTGTCTCGACCGATGCTATTTTTGTCTATGTTGAGGAGATTAGACCCTCTTTGTTACAAAAGTTCAGCGTTATACTTCGACCATGATGAACTTTTTATGTCTGGGGACTGTCTATGAGCATCATGGATATCTTACAAATGCGTAGAAAAGACGTGATGCCCGCGCCGGAAGATGCACTGTCCGGTCGCGGTGATCGCATGCCCGTCACTCACGCCCACACCGTGCTTGGCAACCCACTGGAAGGCCCTTTTGACCCATCACTTGAAGTAGCGATGTTTGGTTTGGGCTGTTTCTGGGGCGCCGAGCGTGTCTTTTGGAAAGTCCCTGGCGTCTTTTCGACTGCGGTCGGGTACGCAGCAGGGTTTACGCCTAACCCCACTTATCGTGAGGTTTGCTCTGGCCAAACCGGACATAACGAAGTCGTGCTGGTGGTTTTTGACCCTGCCAAGGTGAGCTTTGCACATTTGCTTAAAGTGTTTTGGGAGAGTCATGACCCAACCCAGGGTATGCGTCAGGGGAATGATATGGGCACGCAATACCGCTCGGGTATCTACACCTATTCAGCTGCTCAGGCAGAAGCGGCGGAGGCGAGTCGCGAAGAGTACAACGAGCGACTCTCGGTGGCTGGCTACAACGCGATAACAACCGAAATCATCGATGCGCCCGAGTTTTACTATGCCGAGGAGTATCACCAGCAATACCTTGATAAGAATCCCGCGGGATATTGCGGTATTGGCGGAACAGGCGTTGCCTGTGGTATCGGAACTGGCGTCATCGCTTAAGCGAGCTCCCGCGCGAGCACTGCGCAAACGGCGGTATCAACACTGAGAATGCGGGAGCCAAGGTTTACAGTCGTCGCCCCCGCTTGTTGAGCGAGGTCCACTTCATAGTCGATGAAGCCACCCTCGGGTCCTACGAGCAGGGTCGTGGGTGTCATTGTATCTGTGGGTAAAGCTTGGCTCGCACCTGGGTGTGCGATAAGCAGGGAGCGCCCCTCACTGATGTCGGGCAATACATCCTCCACAAAGGGTTTGAAGCGTTTGTGTTGATAGACGCGGGGTAAAACCGTATCTCCAGCGCGCTCGAGGCCCTGAATCAAGGCCATCTCGATCTTGTCCTCATCGAGAAAGGGCGATTGCCAGTAACTTTTCTCCACCCGATAAGAGTGAATCAAATGCAGTTCGGCTACGCCAAACTCGGCCGCACTTCGAAACACACGGCGCAACATTTTTGGGCGAGGCAACGCTAAGACAAGGTGGATAGGGTGACGAGGGAGTGGTGGCTCGGACAACGTTACCTCCAACTCAACCACGTTCTCGCCGAGCTGTTTGACGTTCGCTGAGCCACGATTCCCGTTGATAAGACCGATCCGAAGCGTCTGATTTATCTCAACCTTGATGACGTTGATCAAATGGTAGGCACGATAGTCAGCTAGTTTAACGGTGTTCCCGTCAGTCCAGTCGTTTTCGCGAAGAAGAACGATATTCATAGGGCCGGATTTAGTCAGTCCACAAATCGTAGTCGTCTGCATCGACAATCTGTCGATTCACAACGGATCCCGGTACAAGGCCATCGGTATTTTTAAGGTAAACAAGGCCGTCAATCTCGGGCGCATCACCCTTGGTTCGCCCAACCGCTCCGTCGCTGGATACCTCATCTACAATGATGTCCATTTGAGCGCCTATTTTGCGCTGAAGTCGCTCCGCACTGATTTCCTGTTGTACCGCCATGAACTGATGCCAACGCTCTTCTTTCACTTCCTCAGGAACAGGGTTGTCCAGCTCATTCGCTGTCGCACCCTCGACCGCCGAGTATTTGAAGCAACCCACTCTGTCGAGTGAGGCCTCGCGCATAAAGTCGAGAAGTTCATTGAACTCAGCCTCTGTCTCACCAGGGAAGCCCACAATAAACGTTGAGCGTAGCGTGATATCTGGGCAGATTTCGCGCCAAGATCGGATGCGGTCTAGTGTCTTTTCGGACGCCGCAGGTCGCTTCATTCGCTTCAGCACGCTTGGGCTTCCATGCTGCAGCGGGATATCCAGGTAAGGCAGAACCTTGCCCTCGGCCATGAGTGGAATGACTTTATCAACGTGGGGGTAGGGGTAGACGTAGTGCATACGAACCCAAATACCCAATTCGCCGAGCGCTGAGGCAAGGTTATACAGATCACTTTTGAGCGGACGACCGTCCCAGAAGTCGGTTTTATATTTGATATCGACGCCGTAGGCACTGGTGTCCTGCGATATTACGAGCAACTCCTTGACTCCCGAGCGAGCGAGTTGCTCGGCTTCGCGCATGACGTCCCCAATCGGGCGGCTTACGAGATCTCCGCGCAGGCTTGGGATGATGCAAAACCGGCAGCGATGATTGCACCCCTCCGAGATTTTTAAATAGGCGTAGTGCTTGGGGGTAAGCTTGACCCCTTGCGCTGGTATGAGATCGATCTTTGGGTCAGGCACGTGTGCATTCGGCAGCACTCGCCGTACCTCAGACAGAACTTCTTCGTAGGCTGCTGGTCCTGTGATACCGAGCACCTTGGGGTGTCGCTCTAAGACCAGGTCAGCTTGCTCACCACCGCCCATACAGCCAGTTACCAAAACGCGACCGTTCTCTTCCAGCGCTTCACCAATTGCAGCTAGCGATTCTTCTTTTGCGCTGTCGATAAAGCCGCAGGTGTTGACGATAACAACACCCGCGTCCTCGTAAGAGGGTGAGACTTCGTAACCATCGAATCGGAGCTGCGTCAGAATACGTTCTGAATCCACCAAAGCCTTGGGGCAGCCCAGTGAAACGAAACCGACTTTTTGCGCTTGAGACATCGTGTTTTATCCGCCAATTAACGGCGTCATTGTCTCACAGGGTGAACTTTCGTTCGCTACCGTAGGTACGAACCGGTAATTCTGCACGCAATCGCTTGAGTAAGTCTTCGGCTTCTTCTTTGTTGAGGAACTCGCCTATGGTGGTGCGACTCTCTTTGTTATGGAGCCACAATTCAGGGCCTTCCCATTGGTTCTTTGCTTCGATGACGTTGACGGCAGTGTCATCTCGCTCCCAAAGCCAAGTACGCTTAGGGACAAAGTAGCCTTTTTCAATTTTTACGGAGCCTGCTTGAAACGTCACCACCTGACGATATTCGAGCTTCCAATTGACGTAATAGAGCGCCGCCGCAAGTCCTATGAGCTCAGCGCCTGCGAAGGGCAATATGGGCCAGGCGCCAAGCAAGGCAAAACCAATTGCGGCACCCAGCGAGGGGATCGAAATGGCGATTAACGCGTAGAGATTGGTTCGCCATGTTGCGCTCTTGTTAGGTTTGACGATGACCAAACGTTCGTCATTTTCAAAGTGTTCAGTAATCAACGAATAGCCTTAGCTAGAGTCACGTCTTAGGTTAGAGACCGAACGGTATCGGTGTAAATGCTGAAATCCAATGCCCTGTAGACGGTGCGCACAGCTTTAGTCGAGTGGCGTGCAGTAATAATCGAGGTGAAGCGTTCAGTGCTTCCTCGTGTGCGTACATATCGCAGCCAATGATTGGATGACCCAACGTCTGCATATGGATACGAAGTTGATGTGAGCGCCCCGTCACGGGTTTGAGTTTTACCAGTGTACGGTTGTCCCGGCGCTCAAGTACCTCGAAGTGGGTGAGCGCATGTTTGCCGCGCTCATGGCAAATGATCTGCTTCGGTCGGTTTGGCCAGTCTGTTGCGATAGGGAGTTCGACCGCGCCAGTGTCTTCAGACAGTTCTCCCCACAAAACGGCCGTGTACTCTTTTTCGATCTGGCGGCGTTGAAATTGTCGGGCCAGCTCCGACAGGCTCGCCTTGTGCTTGGGAACCACCATGATACCTGAGGTATCGAGATCGAGCCGATGCACCGCGTTTACCTCGGGGTAACGCGGCTGAAGACGTCGAATAAGACTGTCGTGATTGAGCGGATGTCGGCCGGGTACGCTCAATAAGTGGTGAGGCTTATCGACAATGAGAAGGTCATTGTCCTCGTAGACAATCCGAGTGGGCGACTGGCTGTGAGGAACAAGGTAGGGCGGCAACTCGTCGAATTCGGGACTGCTAGCGCCAGCTTGGGTCGGTGTCTCAGTCACCGGTAGCTCGGAGTTCAAGTGCTCTGCAATAGCGCTGAACACTCTCTGTAAATCCATAGCGCAGGGCGTCTACTGTTAGCGCATGGCCAATTGACACCTCAAGCAGATGGGGAATTTTGAAATCAGGCAGATTGTCGAGGTTAAGGTCGTGCCCAGCGTTCACGCCCAGACCTACCTCGTTAGCGGCAACCGCCGTATCGATAAACGCCGCTAATGTTGATTCGAAATTACCACGAGCGTGGGCTACCGCGTACGCCTCGGTATAAAGCTCGATCCGATCAGCGCCAATCGCAGCGGCCAGTGCCATCTGCTCGGGTTCTGGATCCATGAAGACGCTCACACGGCAGTCCCATGCTTTGAGCTGTTCGATGATCGGTTTCAGGCGCTCGCTGTCCTGCCGCAAATCAAAACCATGGTCGGATGTAAGTTGTGCATCACCATCGGGAACAAGTGTTACCTGAGCGGGCCGCGTCGCCTCTACGAGCGACATAAACCCCGGATAATCAGAGACGTTTTCTCGTCCACTAGGCATAGGGGGCGCAAAGGGGTTGCCCTCAATGTTGAATTCCACGGTTACTGCGTCGGCGAGTTCATGGCAATCAGAGGCTCGAATATGACGCTGATCAGGCCTTGGGTGCACAGTGATGCCCTCGGCGCCTGCGGCCACAGCGATGGCTGCGAATTCCACCGGCGAGGGCGATGTGGTGTCGCGAGAGTTACGGACCAGGGCGACCTTGTTGAGATTGACGCTAAGAATTGTCATTTGGATACGCGCGTGACACGGAGCAGTACGATTGGGTCCAAGGGCACGTTTTGGAGCGGCATCTTCCCCTTATCGGTGGAGCCCAGCGCCTTCCCTGTAGGCGTCGAGGCCATGAAGTCGACAATACGCATGCCACTAATGACCTCACCAAACACCGTGTATCCAGGTTTGAAAGGCGTCCAGTCGAGGCGCGGGTTATTGCGCTGATTAATAAAGAACTGGCTGCCCGCAGAGTCGGGGTCACTGGTGCGTGCCATTGCAAGCGTGCCGCGATCATTGTGGAGACGGTTTTTCGATTCGTTGACCACGGTTCGGCCTGAGTCTTTTTGCTTTAAATCCACGTCGAAGCCACCACCCTGAACCATAAAGTTGTCGATCACACGGTGAAATATGGTGTGTTTGTAAAAGCCGTCGTCCACGTGCTCAAGGAAGTTCTCAACCGTCTTGGGTGCCTTATCTGCGTAAAGCAAAACCGTAATGTCTCCCACATTGGTCTCTAGCTTGACGATAGGGTTTTCCGCCGAGGCCGCGCCAGCGATTGTGATAAAGGCGGCCGCGATAAAACTCAAAATGGTTTGCTTCAGGGAAAACACGTTGAACTCCTTACGGGGTAAACACTTATTCGGTTAACAAATGTTATTTGGATTAAGAGAAAAGGCAGCGGTCGCAACCCCTGCGTGGTTATATCAAATCTAACGCAATAAAGACGTCATTGACTAACATCGGTGCAGTGAGGCTCAAAATTTCCAGATCCGGTCCCACGATACGTGCCGAGATGAGAGCTGCTTTGACCTAGCTAACGCCTTTGACGCTAGCGCCAGCCATCATTTCGTCTGCGTTTCACTGTTAATCGCGGAATAACAACGGCAATGATGATGCCTAACAGAACTGCGGCGATACCGTTGCGAAACTCCCGGCTCTCAACGCGATCTTCTAAACGGGCGTTCTCTAGCTTCAATAGATCGTTGCGCGCGTTGGCATCCTCCAGCTTGGATGTCAGCTCGTTGGTCAGGCGATCGAGTTGTATGGCGTTCGCTGAGATGCGCTTTATTTCCGCAAGTTCTTGCTGTGTAGCCTCGAGGTCTTTTGCTGTGGTGCCCCTGTCTTCGTTGGATGACGTCAGCTCATCCAAGGACGCATCGAGTTGCGCCTCAAGGTCCGATACCCGCGCTTGTGCGCTTTCGAGCTCGTCTTCGAGCGCATTGACTTGGTTTGCTCGGGGAGCTTCAACCTGTAGATACTGAGCTCGCAGATAACCGCGCGTGCCACCCCGTGTCTCTACCTCTGCCCAAACGCCATCTTCCGTGGTGCCGAAATAGGTGATCTGGGTTCCTGAGGGCAGGCCTTTATTGACAATACGGTAGTCGCCTCCCGGGCCTGTTCGTATTGGGGTGTAAATAAGGTCGGTGACGTAGCGGATTTCACCCGTCTTGGGTTCGCTGTCAGCACTCAGTGATTCGACTATGTCCTTAGTGTCTGAAACTTCCGGTGTTTCTTCCTGTTGTGCTAGCGTCGTAGCTGTAGAAAGCATGACAGCTAAGGCTACGATCCATGTTATTTGCTTGTTCATTTTCAGTTGCCCCCGGCGCCCGATCAAAAAGTTCTTGTGGTCTCGTCATTGGCGCTTGTCGCAGCGCTCTTAGCTTGAGATTCGTGTGGATCCTCAGATTCGTTTAAATCGGCTTCTTTCAAATACGGTCCCATGATAACCCCAATGATGACCGCCCACAGGATGGTGAATAAAAATGCTGACCAGAGTTTGAATGAAACCCACGTGGCCATGGAATAGTTGTAGGCAACATAAAGATTCACCGCACCAACCATGAAAAAGTGCAGTGTTGAAACGAGGGTGACTTTATTCCAAGCATGCTGTGGCATTTCAATTTCATCCGGGAGTAGTTCTTGGAAGAAGCAGCGCTTGCGAACCAAATGCCAAACAACGTATATCCCTGCGAGCCCCCAATTAAATACCGTGGGTTTCCAAAAGATAAATACGGGGTCTCTCAACACGACGGTAGCACCGCCGAAGAGCGCTACGGCAGCAGCAACAACGAGTAAGCGCTTCTCAACCTTGCCCCATACTATTTTGACGATAATCACCTGCATCAGAGTCGCAACAACTAAAGCGATAGTGGCCGAGTAGATGCTATCGAAGGTGTAGGCGTACTCTCCTAAAGTCAGCGTTTTACCTGACAGATTGAATACTGCGACAAATACTACTAATGGAAAGAATTCTAAGGCTTGCTTCATGGTCGCTCTGTTACTATGTGGCTGAAGGTTTAGAACCGGGTGTTTTCGCTCAAGTTGGCTGAGTGTATTTACCCACCACCAAGGTTATTAGTTTAGTAATTGTGATCGTTGACTTCCACACACATTCTCTGGCGTCGGATGGTGCTCTGGAGCCTAGTGACTTGCTGTTAAAGGCTAAGGAGGCGGGCGTTTCGCGTTTTGCGATTACCGACCATGACACCTTGGCCGGTTATTTATCGGTAAAAGGCTCTCAGGCGGCTCGGGACGTTGGCTTGGTATCGGGTGTGGAATTGTCATGTCGTTGGGCGAAGACAACGATTCACGTCGTTGGTCTGGGTTTCGATGATTCTGCCGCTGAGATAATCGATATGGTGACGTCGTTGTCAGACGCACGTATCGAGCGCGCGAAGACGATTGCACACCGCCTCGAAAATGCCGGATTCTCTGGCGCCTTGGACGGAGCGCTGAAGGTGGCCAATGGGAGTCAAATCGGTCGTCCACATTTCGCGCAATGGATGCTGGATGCGGGGCACGTTGCGTCGTTGACTGAGGCATTCGATAAGTATTTGGGCGCAGGTAAAGTGGGTGATGTAAAGGCGTTTTGGCCCGCGATGGCGGAGGTTGTTCGCGCCATTACCGCCTCAGGAGGTGTTGCTGTGCTTGCGCACCCCCTGAAGTACAGACTCACCGGAATGAAACTTCGCGCATTAATCAATGATTTCAAGGCGGAAGGCGGCACCTGTTTGGAGATCTTGAACGGTCGCCAGCCCGAGGTGGACATGAAACGCTTGTCTCAGATGGCACAGTCCTCAGATTTGCTTGTCTCAGCAGGCTCGGATTTTCATCGAAGCTTCGAGTATGGCCCGACTTTAGGTGTTGATGCGGACAGACTGGCAGCGGGACAATACGTCTGGAATGAGCGTGCTTTAAACGGAAGCGTCGGGAGCACCGACCGCGCAGTGAGCAACGGCATCGCGGGAAGTTCCAAAACTGTAGAGAGCACAACGGGGGCAGATGCGCCCGGATCGCGTGGATAGGGGACGCTATGAGTCAATTTTTCAGCATTCACCCCGAGACGCCGCAGAGTCGCCTGATTAATCAGGCCGTCGATATTCTCTCAGAAGGTGGTGTGATTGCTTATCCCACCGACTCCGCATACGCGTTGGGGTGCCGTTTAGACAATAAAGCGGGTGCCGAGCGTATCCGTCAGATTCGGAAGTTGGCGGAGGACCATAACTTCACGCTCATGTGTCAGGACTTATCGGAACTCTCGCGGTATGCCCGCGTGGATAACGCAGCGTATCGCTTAATCAAGCACGCGACGCCCGGGCCCTACACCTTCATTTTTGAGGCGAGTAAGGAGGTTCCCCGTCGGTTGATGAGTCCAAAGCGAAAAACTATTGGTCTGCGTGTGCCTGATAATGCGATCGCGCAATCGCTCCTGAGCCAGCTGGGGGAGCCACTGATGTCGGTCACGCTGCTGCTCCCAGGTGATGACTATCCGCTCAGTGATCCGTACGATATACGCACAACGCTCGAGCGTGATGTTGATCTCGTGATTGACGGTGGCTATTGCGGTTTGGAACCGACGACGGTCGTTGATATGAGCGGTGAAGAGATTGAGTTGCTTCGCCAAGGTTTAGGTGCGTCGGACGCCTTTGTATAACGCAAGTACCTGCATTACGAATAGGAACCGCTTTGAACGACACGACAGACACAACACCTACACCTGACAGCGCTGATGGTGCTGCTATGGCCGTCGAGCAATCGACGTCGGGTGATGCTGATGCGTCGCGGGATTCGTCCGCTGAAACAGCGCCTGTTGCCTCTCTGCGAGCCTCCAGCGCCGTAGAAAAGCGCATGGGGCAGCCGCAGCAGGGTGAGATGCCTTTCGCAGTCGTTTTGGGTGAGGCGCTTACAGAGCTGCCTAAGGATCTCTATATACCGCCGCGAGCCCTTGAAGTATTTCTCGAGGCGTTTGAAGGACCCCTAGATCTGCTCCTGTACCTCATCCGCAGGCAAAATCTCGATATCTTAGACATCGATGTGGCCGTGATCACCGAGCAGTACATGCAATACGTAGAGCTCATGGACGCTGTTCAGTTCGAGTTGGCTGCCGAATACCTGCTCATGGCCGCGATGCTGGCCGAGATCAAATCGCGCATGTTGTTGCCACGCTCAACCGATGCAGATGAAGAGGAAGAAGACCCTCGTGCCACGCTCGTCCGCAGGCTTCAAGAATATGAGCGCTTCAAAAAGGCCGCAGAGGACATGGCGGAGTTGCCTCGTGTAGAGCGCGACACTTGGGTGGGATCTGCAGAGCCCCCGGTGATGGAGCGAACCAAGCCGCTTCCCGAGGTGAATTTACAAGACCTCGTGATTGCATTCTCAGAGGTGTTGAAGCGAGCAGACCTTTACGAAAGTCACCAGATAAAACGCGAGTCACTCTCTACGCGTGAGCGCATGGCGGACGTGCTTCAGGCCTTACAAGCCGAGGAGTTTTGCTCGTTTGAATCGCTGTTTAACGTCGAAGAGGGGCGTCTCGGCGTGGTTGTGACCTTTTTAGCGATTTTGGAGTTGATTAAAGAGTCTTTGGTGGACATTGTGCAGTCGGGCGAGTTTGCCCCCATACACATCAAAGCGCGGAGCGAGTAGTCAAAACGATGGGCGATCATGATTTAGTCGAAATTCTTGAGGGCGCTTTGCTTGCGGCTGGAGAGCCGTTGTCGAAGAAGCAGTTGGCGCAGCTGTTTGACGAGCTCGAGCGACCTTCCACAGCTGACATAACCGAAGCACTCCAGACGGTTTCAGAGCGATGTGAAGGTAGAGGGTTCGAGTTGGCTGAGGTGGCCAGCGGTTTTCGCTTTCAGGTGCGGCAGCACCTGTCACCGTGGGTCAGTAAGTTATGGGTAGAGCGTCCAGTACGCTATTCACGTGCGCTTTTGGAGACGCTGTCGCTCATCGCTTATCGTCAGCCGATAACCCGTGGCGAGATTGAAGATATCCGCGGCGTGGCTGTATCCAGCAATATTATGAAGAGTTTGCTCGAGCGCGAGTGGGTCAAGGTGGTGGGACATCGAGATGTACCTGGAAAGCCCGCAATGTATGCGACTACCAGAGAGTTCCTTGACTACTTCAACCTCAAGACACTGGATCAACTGCCTCCCTTGGCCGATGTAAAGGACCTAGAGACGATGACCAGCGCGTTGCCGCTGGAAGAATTTCACGATGCCCGAGGCGACGACACAGAGGCAGAGGGTGCGCAGAGTGATGAGCGCGCGGAGAGTGTCGAGGGTGATAGTGGTTTTGAAGCCAGAGAAGATGGTGAGCTAGAGACGTCAGTCGCCCTAAATCAGGGTATCGCTGTTGAAGCCTTAGACGACGATGCCGAGGTGGACTCACAGTGAGTGATTCAGAGCGTAAAGCCGAAAAAGTCATCGTAGGTGATGTTGCGGTGAAGCCAGACGGCGAAAAGCTTCAGAAGGTACTCGCCCGCATGGGGTATGGCTCAAGAAGACGGCTTGAGGAAAGCATCGACGCGGGTGACGTCACCGTTAATGGCAAGACCGCAAAGCTGGGTGACCGCGTAGTCGCTGGCGACAAAATCAAATTCAAAGGTAAGCCCGTTTCTAATGACGAGGTTATCGACAATCGTATTTTGCTCTATCACAAGCCTGTGGGTGAGGTGTGCTCGCGCAAAGACCCTGAGGGCCGTGCAACGGTTTTCGACGGTCTGCCACGACTTAAGACGGGCCGCTGGGTGTCTGTAGGACGACTCGATTACAACACCTCAGGTTTATTACTACTGACTACCGACGGTGACTTAGCGAACGCGCTTATGCATCCGTCTACGCGGGTTGAGCGCGAGTACCTATGCCGGGTCATGGGACGGGTCGATAAGCCTATGTTGGATCGGCTCAAGGCCGGCGTCGAACTCGACGATGGACCTGCTCGATTCACCGATATCCAAGAAGGCGGTGGCGACGACGACAGTATTAATCAGTTTTTTTATGTGGTGCTTTCTGAGGGGCGTAATCGTGAAGTGAGGCGGCTCTGGGAATCTCAGGGCGCAACGGTCTCCAGATTGAAGCGTGTCCGCTATGGCGACGTTTTTATTCCGTCAAAGCTCAAAAAGGGGCAGTGGATGGAGCTAAAGCAACGCGATGCTGACGTTGTTTACACCATGGCGAATATGGAGCCACAACCGGTGTACAAGCCCTCGAAGAAAGCGGCTGAAAAGCGTGAGCGACAGTCACGAAAAAGTGGCAAGCACATTAATAAGCGCTGAAACGATTCTCGGATTGATTGACGAGGCATTCCCGTAGCGCTCATTACTGAGCGCTTAGCGCCTCGCCATTCAGGTGAGCGCTGTCATCACTCATTAGATAAACCCACTCACCAATAATATCTTCTGGAGAAGGGTTCGTTGTTGGTGGTTCGGCGGGGTAGGCGGATCGGCGCATACTGGTGTTTACCGCCCCCGGGTTCAGGCTGTTGACTCTGATATTACTGGTTGCCCCCAGTTCATCGGCGAGAACTTGCATCAACCCTTCGGTCGCAAACTTCGAGACCGCATAGCTACCCCAATACGCGCGACCCGTGCGACCCACGCCAGAACTTGTGAAAACGACTGAAGCTGCTGGGGCTTGCTCCAACATTGGCAGCAAGGTTTGGGTCAACATGAATCCGGCGTTGACATTGACTTGCATGACGTCGTGCCACGTTGTGGCGCGCGTTTGTGCGATAGGCTTGCGATCACCCAAGAGACTTGCGTTGTGCAGTAATCCATCGAGCTTTGGCAAGGCTTCGCCTAGCGAGCCTGCCAGTGTCACAAAGTCATCGTGAGACGCCTTGGCCAAATCCATTGCCAAGATGGCAGGTTCGCGCCCTCCCGCAGCGATGATCTCGTCGTAAAGCGATTCCAGTCGTGCCTCGTTTCGACTCAGTAGCAGTACTTCAGCGCCGTGAGCTGCGTACGCGAGGCTTGCCGCTCTCCCAATGCCCTCGGCGGCGCCTGTTACTAAAACTGTTTTGTTCGCGAGCGCGTCGGGACGTGCTGTCCATGAGCTGGGTGCTACGGGCATTCGATTTGGTTCCTTATCCAATTACAGAGGTCGGAAGGTGTCTCTGCGTAAAGGTTCGCACCCCACGATCTGGGATCATCATGATCTTCAATGTAACCGTAGCCGACAGCGACTGTGAAGCATCCAGCGGCGTTACCGGCTTGTATGTCGCGCAGATGATCGCCAACGTAGACCATCTGCTCGGGCGATACGCTGAGTTGCTCGGCCGCAAGTAAAATAGCTTCAGGGTCAGGTTTGGCCCGCTTCACATCACAGGGTGTCACAAGGGTGCCTGCGGGCGGGGTGAACGGCATTGCAGACATCAAAGGCTCTGCAAATCGTCGAAATTTATTCGTGACGACGCCCCAAGATCCGCCAGCGTCATCAATAGCCTTTACGGTGTCTATCAATCCATCATAGGGCGCTGCACTGGTGCCGAGGATTTCCTCGTACCAATCCAAGTAGGTCTGACGATAGGGCTCCCAGCGCGGATCTCCCTCTTGGATACCTGTCGCCTCGGTGACGAGACGACCGGAACCATAGGAGATTAATTTGCGTGCATCGTCGAAGGGCTTCTCACCGTTGCCAAGCTCTACACACATTCGGTGGTATACGGCAACCAACTCGCTTGCCGTGTCGATGAGCGTGCCGTCGAGATCAAAGACGAAGGCACGAAATGCGTTAGCGGTCATGCAGGCTTGCTCGCCCTTATCATGTAGTTCACTGACACATCGCCTTCAACCAGGCGGTAATGCTTGGTGAGCGGGTTATACGTGAGACCAATCATGGCCTCTACGTTAAGCCCTGCAGCGCGGGACCAGCGCGCGAGCTCTGAGGGCTTGATGAGCTTGTCATACTCGTGAGTGCCCTTTGGCAGCAAGTTCAATACGTACTCGGCACCCACAATGGCGAATAACCAGGCTTTCGGGTTTCTATTGATCGTTGAGAAATAGAGGTCAGCGCCGGGCTTCGCCATATCAGCGCAGGCTTGAATAACTTTCGATGGGTCCGGGACATGCTCCAACAT
Organism: gamma proteobacterium HIMB55; assembly: GCA_000227505.4. Lineage (NCBI taxonomy): Bacteria > Pseudomonadati > Pseudomonadota > Gammaproteobacteria > Cellvibrionales > Halieaceae > gamma proteobacterium HIMB55. Next base: position 552,370 of record AGIF02000001.1, read on the forward strand.
CTCCAAGCACGTCACAACGTCATAGGTTTCCGGTCGCTCTTCGGCAATGGTCTCTGCGGTGGTTTGGCGATACTCCACATCCAGCTGGGATTCGAGCAAGTGAATCTTCGCCACTGACAAGGGTGCTTCACCCATGTCGATGCCGGTAACCGTTGCGCCACGGTGAGCCATGGCTTCACTCAACAAACCGCCACCACAGCCGACGTCGATAAGTTTCTTACCTTTGACCTCACTGAAGCGGTCTATCCAGCTCGCTCGCAGTGGGTTGATGTCGTGTAGCGGCTTGAACTCACTATTTTCATCCCACCATCGTGAGGCTAGCGCTTCGAACTTGGCAATTTCGTCAGGGTCTACGTTGGTGTGTGTCATCGAATACTCGGTTTTTGGGTGGGTAAAAGAGGTTAGTGATGTATACGTGCTTGTCAGGCGGAGAGTTTAGCGCGCCAACACCGTGCTTTGTCGCTTAACGCTTCCTTGTCTAGAGTTTGCAGTTGTCGATTCTTGAGAACGTTTTTACCGGCAATCCAGCTCCAGCTCACTTCAGTACCGGAGCTGGCATAGACGATATCTGAATCTACCTGGTGGCCGGGCGTCATCGCGAGACCCGTCGTATCCAGAGCAATAATATCCGCTGACTTGCCCACTTCTAGGCTCCCAGTGACTGCGTCTAAACCCATCGCTCTCGCGCCATCGAGCGTCGCTGCTTTGATGCTGTCAGCCGCTGATAAAGCGGTGGGATCTCCGCTTTCCAGTTTGGCAAGCAACGAGGCCGCCTGCATTTCTGCAAGTCCATTGAGTTTGTTATTACTCGCCGCCCCGTCAGTGCCGAGCGCCACATTCACGCCCGCCGCTTTCAATTTTGCGACGGGGCACGCCCCCGAGGCTAATTTCATATTCGATCGTGGGCAGTGAATGACGTGTGCGCCGTGCTGCACCAAGGTGTCTATATCTTGATTACCAATATCCGTCATGTGCACGCATTGGGTACGGGGGCCGAGAAGCCCGATTCGGGCGAGCAGATCAATGGGGCGCTCACCGGTCGCCTCGACGTGCGCCAATACCTCTGCCCTTGTTTCATGAAGATGAATTTGCACTGCAGCATCGAGCTCGTTGGCAAGCGTAGCAGTTGTGCTTAAGAGTGCCTCGTCGACTGTATAGGTTGAATGAGGTCCTAGACCAACATCGACGAGATCATCGTTGCGAAAGTGGTCCCGAAGCGCGAGCCCTCTGTCTAAATATTCGCGTGCGTCGCTCGCCCATGCGGTGGGCACATTCATGATCGGAAACACGACTTGGGTACGCATGCCTGCGCTTCGCAATGCTTGCGCAGCAACATCCGGAAAGAAGTACATATCGCTCGTTGTGGTGATACCGCTGAGGATCATTTCGGCGGCGGCGATTTCGGTGCCATCACGGACAAAATCAGGTGCAACCCACTTTCCCTCCATTGGCCATATTTTTTCATTGAGCCAACGATCGAGTGGCATGTCATCAGCATAGCCGCGCAGCAAGGTCATGGCGGCGTGACCGTGCGCATTAACTAGGCCGGGCATCAGCGTGTGTCCCGGCAGTTCAATGTGCTCAACGTCCAAAATACGTCGCGCGTCATCGGTGGCGATAAATCCATCGATAAGGCCTTCACGAACGATCAGGCTCTTTCCCGTGACGATGTTGACAGGTCCTGCAACGGGAATAATCGCGTCTGGATGGAGGGCAAAATTCAACGATGTCATAGATCAAATGTTCCCAATTCAGAGGGGTCTTAGACGTAGCCTCAACCGGCTGAATTTGATAGTATTTCAAGCTTATCAATTGCAGGGTTTTGACGGCACGCCCGTCGACAAAAAAAGATCATCGGATGTCAGATCAGCAGCAAGACTTAGCGCAAGAAGTACACCCTATCAATATCGAGGACGAGCTCAAGCAATCCTACATGGATTATGCGATGAGCGTCATCGTTGGCCGCGCATTACCCGACGTGAGAGATGGGCTCAAGCCTGTTCACCGACGTGTCCTATTCGCGATGAATGAGCTCAATAACGACTGGAACAAGGCTTACAAGAAGTCGGCCCGTGTCGTTGGTGACGTTATCGGTAAATACCACCCGCACGGTGACTCAGCGGTATACGACACGATTGTTCGAATGGCGCAAACCTTCTCCCTGCGCTATCCGCTTGTTGATGGTCAGGGTAACTTTGGCTCGATCGATGGTGACTCTGCGGCAGCGATGCGCTACACCGAGATCCGAATGACCAAGCTGGCGCACTCGTTGCTAGCCGATCTTGAAAAAGAAACAGTCGACTTCGCTGAAAACTATGACGGCACAGAGCACATTCCGACTGTGTTGCCGACACGAGCACCGAATCTACTCATCAATGGTTCCGCCGGTATCGCCGTGGGCATGGCCACAAACATCCCGCCGCACAACATGCGCGAAGTTGTTGCCGGCTGTATGGCGTTACTCGAGAACCCTGAATTAGAGGTCGATGACCTGATCCGGTACATACCGGGGCCAGATTTTCCAACGGGTGCCATCATCACTGGGCGTGCCGGCATTATTCAGGCGTACCGCACGGGTCGCGGCCGTATCTACGTCCGGGCTAAAGCTGAGGTTGTTACTGACGAGGCTAAAGGTAAAGACACGATCATCATTCACGAGATCCCTTACCAGCTAAACAAGGCGCGTTTGCTTGAGCGGATTGCCGAACTGGTCAAAGAGAAGAAGATCGAGGGCATTACTGAGCTGCGGGATGAGTCCGATAAAGACGGTTTACGCGTGGTTATTGAGCTTCGTCGTGGCGAAGTAGGCGATGTTGTTCTCAATAACCTTTACGCGCAGACGCAATTGCAGTCAGTGGTTGGTATCAACATGGTTGCCCTTGTCGATGGTCAGCCCAAGGTGTTGAACCTCAAGGAGATCATTGAGGCCTTTTTGCGTCATCGACGCGAGGTCGTAACCCGCAGAACGCTATTCCTTCTTCGCAAGGCAAGGGAGCGTGGTCATGTCTTGGAAGGCCTCGCAGTTGCACTTGCCAACATCGATGAAATCATCGAGCTCATCAAAACCTCTCCCACAGCAGCCGACGCGCGTGAGCGACTCGTCGCAGCGGCATGGGCACCGGGTGACGTTAGCGCCATGCTTGAGCGGGCGGGTGAAGCGGCCTGTCGTCCTGAAGATCTTGAAGGCGACTTCGGACTTATCGATGGCAAGTACCATTTATCACCGGCGCAAGCGCAGGCCATTCTCGACCTGCGATTGAACCGCTTGACAGGGCTCGAGCACGAGAAACTATTGCAAGAATACGCTGATAAGGTTGCCGAAATTGCTGATCTGCTCGACATTCTTGGCGACCCCGATCGACTGCGTGCGGTGATTCGTGAAGAACTCGAAGAACTTGTGGCCGATTTTGGTGATGAGCGCCTCACAGAGATCACGGATTCTGCACACGACTTAACGGTTGAGGATCTCATCACTGAGGAAGATCGTGTTGTCACGATCTCGCATCAAGGCTACGCCAAGACACAGTCATTGACGGATTATCAGGCGCAGCGTCGAGGTGGAACGGGTCGGAGCGCGACAGCGGTCAAGGATGAGGATTTTGTCGAGCATTTGCTCATCGCAAGCACTCACGCAACCGTTCTTTGCTTCTCAAATATGGGTAAGGTCTACTGGTTGAAGGTGTTCCATATTCCGCTTGCGAGTCGCAATGCGCGCGGACGTCCGATGGTTAACTTGCTGCCCTTGGATGAGAACGAGCGAATCACCTCAATTTTGCCGATTGAAGGCTACGATGAAGACCAGTTTATCTTCATGGCCACAGCCAATGGCACCGTCAAAAAGACGGCAGCGACGCAGTTTGCTCGCCAGCGCAGTGTGGGCTTACGAGCAATTGAGCTAGATGAAGATGACGTTCTCGTAGGCACTGCTATCACCGACGGAAACAGTGACATCATGTTGTTCTCGAGTGAAGGTAAAGCAACGCGATTTAACGAGAGCCAAGTCCGTGCGATGGGCAGAACCGCCCGCGGTGTCCGAGGGATCAATCTGGCCGATGGCCATAAGCTCATTTCGCTTATCGTGCCCAAAGAGGGCGGTCGTATCCTGACTGTGACAGAAAACGGTTACGGTAAGCGCACCGAGAACGCGGAGTTCCCAGCGAAAGGCCGTGGCGGTAAAGGTGTTATCGCTATGTCGACCTCGGCGCGCAATGGATCCTTAGTGGGTGCCGTTCAGGTTTGGGATACGGACGAAATGATGCTGATCTCGAATCAAGGTACGGCGGTTCGAACTCGCGTGGAAGAGGTGAGCCTATTAGGCCGAAACACGCAGGGCGTGCGTGTGATTCGCACACGTGACGGCGAGGCGTTGGTGAGTGTCAGTCGAATTGTTGAGGACGACGATGCGGCCGAGCCCGCTCAGCCGGTTATAAATGAGGCGACCGAAACCAGTGCTGAGCAAGATGATGCTCCCGAATCTACAGGTACTGAATCTGCAGCGACTGATAATACTTCCGGTGGCGATGATACCGAGACACAGGACTGATGCGGGCACATAACTTCTGTGCGGGGCCGGCGGCGCTCCCCGTCGCTGTATTAGAGCGGGCGCAGTCTGAGCTTCTCGATTGGCAGGGTGCTGGTGCGTCTGTGATGGAGTTAAGCCACCGAAGTTCAGAGTTTGTCGGTATTGCCGAACGCGCAGAAGCCTCTCTTCGGCGCCTCATGAATATCAGCGATGACTACGCTGTGCTGTTTCAGCAGGGCGGTGCATCGCAGCAATTTGCCTCCGTGCCCCTGAATCTGAGTGCCCCCGAGGACACTATCGACCAGGTAGTGACAGGGCAGTGGTCAAAAAAAGCACTTGCAGAGGGGCGCCGTCTCGCGCAAGTCAATGTTGCCTCGAACTCTGAGTCTTCCAATTTCACCACGATTGAGGCAGAGGCGGAGTGGTCGACAACAAACAACGCTGCCTACTTACATTACTGTCCGAACGAGACGATTGGTGGCCTTGAGTTTAGCTTTGTACCAAAGAGTAGCTCGCCGCTTGTAGCGGATATGTCTTCGACTATTTTATCGCGGCCTATTGATGTCAGTCAGTTCGGGGTTATCTACGCGGGTGCTCAGAAGAACATTGGCCCCGCAGGTCTCTGCATCGTAATTGTGAGAAGAGAGTTGTTAGGTCGCGCCCGCGCCGATATCCCAGCGATGTTGAACTGGCAGACAGCTGCCGATAACGATTCGATGTACAACACCCCGCCAACGTTCGGTATTTACCTCTCAGGCTTGGTGTTTGAATGGATCGAGTCTCTGGGTGGTTTGGATGCGATGCATGAGCGCAACAAGCGCAAGGCAGAGACACTCTATAGCTTGATTGATGAGAGCGACTTTTACGCCAATCCGATTGATCCTCAGTTCCGCTCGTTAATGAACGTCCCGTTTACACTGGCAGACGATACTCTGGATAAGCTGTTTTTATCGCAGGCTGAGGAAGCGCAGTTATTGAACTTAAAAGGTCACAGATCCGTAGGTGGCATGCGCGCCAGTATTTATAATGCGGTGGAGCAATCCTCCGTTGATGCTTTGTGTGAATTCATGCATCGTTTTGAAAGAGAGAATGGATAGAGCCCCCCCAAATGGCTTCTGATGATCAACTAGCATTAATCCGAGCGGATATTGATTCCATCGATCGGCAACTCCTCGAGTTAATAAACGCGAGAGCCGACTGTGCGCGTCGCGTGGCTGAAATAAAGTTGGCCGCCAGCCAGGGTGGGGATGCACTGTTTTATCGTCCCGAGCGCGAAGCGCAAATTTTGAGGGCGATTCAAGAAAACAATCCTGGTCCACTTGAGGCTGATCAGGCTGCTCGCATTTTTCGCGAGATCATGTCGAGTTGCCTCGCGCTTGAGCGTCCACTGACGGTTGGCTTCTTGGGTCCTGTTGGTACCTATTCCCAGGCGGCGGCGCTGAAGCATTTTGGTCAGTCGGCTATCTTGGAGCCCCAATCTACGATTCGAGATGTATTTCGGCTCGTGGAGGACAGGGCATGTGATATGGCGGTTGTGCCTGTCGAGAATTCTACCGAGGGCATGGTGGGGCAAACGCTCGATTGCTTCCTCGAGTCACCTCTGCAGATTATTGGTGAGGTGGAATTACCCGTTGTTCACCATCTGCTTGCTGCGAGCGCACAGTCGCTCGAGGACATTGCGGCAGTTTGTGGTCATGAGCAGGCTCTCGGTCAGTGTCGCGACTGGCTAGATGCCAATTTGCCAGGTGTCCCGCGAGATGTTTGTCGCAGTAATGGCGAGGCGGCGCAGCGCGCACAGAATGAGTCTAATATTGCTGCGATAGCCGGTGATCTTGCGGCAGAAACCTACGGTTTGGTGAAGCTGAACGAGGCGATTCAAGACATTGCGCATAACACAACGCGCTTCTATGTCATCGGTCGTGAGACGGTGCCGGCCAGCGGTGCTGATAAAACGTCGATCCTAATCGCCAGTCGCAACCGACCAGGTGCGCTTTTGAACCTTCTGCGCCCGTTTGAGGAGCGCGGTATCAGCCTGACTCGGATTGATTCGCGTCCCTCCAAAACGGAGAAGTGGACCTATATGTTCTTTATCGAGTTTGAGGGACATCTCTCTGACGAGCTGGTCAAAGGCGTCATGGCGGCGCTTGAAGAAAACTCAATACTTTTAAAGCCGCTAGGCTCATACCCAAAAGCCCCGATCTGATGACAAACTTCAATGCGCGAACCATAGCGTTGGTTGGCTTGGGGCTCATATCAGGGTCTCTCGCTCGCGCGCTTCAAGCCAGCCAGTGGGATGGCAGGCTCATTGCCTGGGGGCCGAGGGAGCCGAGCCTTAAGCGGGGGCTCGAGTTGGGCGTGATCGATGATTACTCGCTCGATCTCAATGATATTGTCAATCAGGCGGACGTCATTGTTATTGGCGCGCCACCCATTGCGACGGGCGAGATGATTAGCGAGTTAACCTCGCTCGTGAGCGGTGCCGAGAAGCAACCGATCATCACCGATCTTGCCAGTATCAAAGGCTACGTGGTTGATGCTGCGAGCGTCGAATATCCATTTTTTGTGCCGGGTCATCCCATCGCCGGTTCAGAGCATAGCGGCGTTGAGCACTCGGATGCGACACTGTTTAAAGGCCGAGAAATCATTCTCACGCCTCTGGATAATACTGATCCCGGCGCAGTTGAGACAATCACAGCCATGTGGGCGCTGACCGGCGCATACATTAGAGAGATGTCGGTTAAGGCCCACGATGCCATGTTGGCAGCAAGCTCGCATATGCCCCATATCGTTTCTTATGCACTGACAGGGGCACTCGAGCGAGACGATGCAGACCCGATGGTTCACGGTGGTGGCGCGTTGCGCGACATGACGCGCATTGCCGGATCTGACCCTTTGATGTGGACCGATATCGCGGTTACCAACCGTGAGGCGCTGCTTACTGCAATTGATCAGTTTGAAGCTGAGATGAAATCGCTGAGAGCTATGGTAGACGCGCAAGACGCTGACGCAATGCGCGCGTATTTCGCAACGTGCCGAACGCATCGCAGAGCCCACGACAATATCCTTAATCCTTTACTTCAAAGTCCGACAGAGGAGACGTCATGAAGTTTTTGGTCGAGCCCGGTGGTTCGCTGACGGGCTCTTTACGTGTGCCGGGTGATAAATCGATGTCTCATCGTACGGTCATGCTGGGTGCGCTCGCGGAGGGAACCACGGTTGCCACGGGTTTCTTGGAAGGCCAAGACGCGCTTTGCACCGTGCAAGCGTTTCGCGATATGGGTGTCACTATTCGAGGACCCAAGCAAGGCAAAATCGAGATTGACGGGGTAGGGATGCACGGTTTGAAAGCCCCTGCCGATGTGCTCGATATGGGGAATTCGGGAACCAGTATCCGACTTTTGAGCGGATTGCTTGCGGCTCAACCATTCGATTCAACGATGACTGGCGATGTGTCGTTACAGAAGCGACCCATGGGTCGCGTCACGACACCCCTTGCGGAAATGGGCGCGGTCATTGAAAGCGACGAGGGGCGACCTCCGCTGCACATTAAAGGTGGCAAAGGCCTAAAGAGCATTCATTACGAAATGCCGGTTGCCAGTGCTCAGGTAAAGTCCTGCGTCCTTTTAGCGGGTCTCTATGCCGAGGGGCGAACGTCGGTAACCGAGCCTGCGCCAACGCGCGATCATACCGAGCGCATGCTCCGTGGCTTTGGCTACGAAGTGGATTGCGAAAACGAAGTGATCAGTGTCCAGGGCGGGGGTGCTTTGAAGGCGACAACGCTGGATATTCCTGCAGATATCTCGTCTGCGGCGTTCTTCTTGGTCGCGGCTTCGATTGCCGAGGGCTCAGACCTGACCTTGGAGCACGTTGGGATGAACCCGACTCGATCGGGTGTGATTACTATTCTGACGCTCATGGGTGCGGACATCGAGGTGATGAATGAGCGCGAAGTTGGCGGTGAGCCGGTGGCAGATTTGCGCGTGCGTTCTGCACCTTTAACCGGCATTGATATCCCTGAGGACTTAGTGCCGCTAGCGATCGATGAGTTTCCGGTTCTGTTTATTGCAGCTGCTTGTGCTTCTGGAAAGACGACCTTGTCAGGTGCGGAGGAGCTCCGGGTTAAGGAGAGCGATCGTATTGCCTCGATGGCTGAGGGTTTGACAACACTGGGTGTCGAAAACGAGGTGATGCCAGACGGCATTGTCATTACCGGTGGTTCAATGTCAGGTGGAGAGGTGAACACTTTCCACGATCACCGAATTGCGATGTCTTTCTCGGTTGCGGCATTGCGCGCGAGAGGCCCTATTCAAGTGAACGACTGCGATCATGTCGCGACGTCATTTCCCGACTTTGCTGCACTCGCACGAGGCGCGGGATTGGGCATTACAGAGGTAAGTTAATTCGTGAACACCGTCGTGATATGCGTCGATGGGCCTAGTGGGTCGGGCAAAGGCACATTATCTCAGCGCCTTGCCGAAGCGCTTAACTTCCATCTTCTAGATAGTGGCGCACTCTATCGCGTTGTGGGTTATGCCGCCTCAGTCAGTGGTATTGATTGGGCTGACAATAATGGCGTTACCAATATTGCGCGCACTCTGGATGTGTCCTTTCAGAGCTCAGTAACGGGTGTAAGAGTCATTTATGCGGGCTCGGACGTCACTGAATCCATTCGCAGTGTGAAAGGTGGCGAGGGTGCCTCCGCTGTCGCGGCTATTCCCTCAGTGAGAGAGGCTTTGCTCTCGCGGCAGCGAGAACTTGCTTGCCCACCCGGTTTAATCGCAGACGGGCGAGACATGGGGACGGTTGTTTTTCCTGAGGCCCCTCTGAAGATTTTTCTCGAGGCCTCAGCCATGGCGCGCGCTCAAAGGCGACAAAGTCAGTTGCAGCAGCAGGGTGAGGATGTTAGTCTGCCGCGCCTTTTGGAGGCCATAGAGGCTCGTGACCTGCGGGATAGAACTCGCGCCGTGTCACCACTTGTGCCAGCAGAGGACGCGGTGGTTGTCGATAGCACAACCATGACAGCGGACGATGTGTTTGTACACGTGATGTCTCTCGTATCTGAAAAAGGGCTAGTGCACTCGGACGGTTAAAGGCCTTACCCCTCGACTCAGTGCGTTTTTAATCGACCCAGCCGGGTAAGAAGGTTGGTGCTGTGTTGTATGCAGCGATACTGCAGGTATATTCAATGAGCGAATCATTCGCCGAGTTATTCGAAGAAAGTTTAAAAACCGTAGACATGGAGCCCGGTTCAATCGTTACGGGCGTTGTTATCGATATCGATAACGAGTGGGTAACTGTCCACGCCGGTCTCAAATCCGAGGGTGTTATTCCTCGCGATCAATTCACCAATGCCAGCGGCGAGTGCACTCTAAACGTAGGTGACGAAGTCCAGGTTGCGCTCGAGACTGTCGAAGACGGTTTTGGCGAAACCAAGCTCTCGCGTGAGAAAGCGAAGCGCGCTGAAGCGTGGAAGACCCTTGAAGCAGCACACGTGGCTCAAGAAGTGGTTATTGGTGTTATCAACGGAAAGGTCAAAGGCGGATTTACTGTCGATGTTGATTCTATCCGTGCCTTCCTACCTGGCTCACTGATCGACGTACGTCCGATTCGTGAAACAGCACACCTCGAAGGCAAAGAACTTGAATTCAAAGTGATCAAGCTCGATCAGAAGCGCAACAATGTTGTTGTTTCACGTCGTGCGGTCATGGAAGCAGCGAACAGCGCTGAGCGCGATGAGCTACTCCAGAACCTCCAAGAAGGTCAGAGCGTCAAGGGCGTGGTCAAGAACCTCACCGATTACGGTGCGTTTGTTGATCTCGGCGGCGTTGACGGTCTACTTCACATCACAGATATGGCTTGGAAGCGCATTAAGCATCCAAGTGAAGTGGTTGAAGTGGGTCAGGAAATGGATGTCAAAGTCCTCAAGTTTGACCGTGAGCGTAACCGCGTATCACTGGGTCTGAAGCAGTTGGGCGAAGATCCATGGGTAGAGATCACGAACCGCTACCCAGAAGGTAGCCGTGTTAACGCACGCATCACTAACCTCACTGACTACGGCTGCTTCGCAGAGATCGAAGAAGGCGTTGAAGGTCTGGTTCACGTTTCAGAGATGGATTGGACCAACAAGAACGTTCACCCATCGAAGATCGTCAACCTGGGCGACGAAGTCGAGGTAATGGTCCTGGATATCGATCAGGAGCGTCGTCGTATCTCGCTCGGTATCAAGCAGTGCCAGCAGAACCCATGGGATGCGTTTGCGTCACAGCACGCGACAGGCGACAAGATTTCCGGATCGATCAAGTCGATCACGGACTTCGGTATTTTCATTGGTTTAGCGGGCAACATCGACGGTTTGGTTCACCTCAGCGATATCAGCTGGAACGAGACTGGCGAAGAAGCGGTTCGCAACTACAAGAAAGGCGATGAGATTGAGACTGTAATCCTCAGCATCGATCCCGAGCGCGAGCGTATCTCGCTGGGTATCAAGCAGCTTGAAGAAGACTCTTTCTCTATCTACTTGGGCGACGCTGACAAGGGCAGCATTGTTACCGGTGAGGTCACCGAAGTAGATGCTAAGGGTGCCGTTGTTAAGCTGAACGAAGAAGTTGATGGTTACATTAAGGTAGCTGATCTGAGCCGTGATCGCGTTGAAGATGCGCGTTCAGTCTTGAATGTTGGTGACAAGGTTGAAGCCAAGATCGTCAACATCGATCGTAAGAGCCGCTCTATTGGTCTGTCGATCAAAGCCAAGGACATGGACGACGAGAAGGAAGCAGTGCAGTCACTCAAAGACCAAGACGGCGCAGCTTCACCAGGCACTATTGGTGATCTGATCAAGGCGCAGATGGACAACCAGTAAGTTGTTGTATTTGTGGTAACTCTGATGAAAAGCCGGCTATGCCGGCTTTTTTTTTGTTAATCTCAAAATCGGGTGGCTAATACTCACGCATCATGAAGGCTTTAATCGATTAAGATCCCAGCTGTGGCTTTGTGCTTCTGTCCGCATGACGCGAGACTTTCGGGCGCAAGTCATTACCAAGAACATCGCCATGCAGAATTGTTGGTGCTGAAATGAATCGTTCACTACTACTTCAAGTGAGTGCGTTGATGGCATCGCTTACCTTATTGGTTGCGGTGTTGATGCTGTACGTTCTCCCTAACCGGCAAGCCGCGGTATTAGAGGCGAGTATGCGCGATGAGCTCACAAGTCTTGCTGCGGCCTACTCCATCAGTGTTCGCTCGGCTTTAGAGAAACGAGACCTGTCTGCGTTAGAGGAGCTGAACGAACAAGTCTCGTTTGACGGCCGGAACCCTATTGTTGCGATCATAAATACGAGCGGTGATGTACCTGCCATATTTGCTGTGTTCCCAGCATCAGAAGAAATCGCAACGATTGACGAAATTTTTGGGCCGAATTATGTGGCGGCAGACCGCGCTTTTGAGACTAATATTATCGATGGTCGTGTTGCGGTCATGTTTAGGCGTGAGGCGCTTGAACGTCGGTTGTGGTCGCTAAACCAACTAATTTATTTCTCATTTGCTTTTATATGCCTGCTTCAAATAGCGTTTGCGCGACAATTATCAACACGTATTCTGACGCCAATTAGTGAAGCGGCGGACTTTGCCGATGCTTTGGGCGAGCGGCAGCACACCGTCAAATTGATAAGGGAGCAGCGTCAAGACGAGATTGGCACGCTGATCGAGAGTCTGCGCCGACTGCAGGTTAGGCTCAGAAGTCAGGATCGTGAAAACCGGGCGCTGTTTTTGTCGTTGGAGGATACGGTTGCCGAGCGCACCGCAGAGCTGACCAAAGCGTTAGAGGCTAAGGAAGCTTTCACAGCCAGCGTGAGCCATGAGTTGCGCACACCATTACACAGCGTTATCGCCTCTCTTGATCTAATGACTGACGCTGCAGCTAACCCAGAAGACACTCAAAATTATCTCGGGATTGCACGTAGGGCATCGCAAGCTCTGTTGCTGTTAATTAACGAGCTGTTGGATTTTCAGCGCTGGGAGCACGAGAAAGTTACACTTGTCACCGATCCTACAGAGCTCTATGACTTCCTAAGCGATATCGAAAAAACAACAGCCATGCTGTTTGATGACTCAGGTATCCGCTTCGTCGCCGAGATCGATGAGACTCGCAATGCGAGGGTGATGATGGATCAACAACGCATTGGGCAGATCCTCATGAACTTACTCGGCAACGCGCGTAAGTTCACCCGCGAGGGCGAGGTAGTGCTTGAGGTAAGCGTACTAAGTCGAACAGATTTCTATACCGAGTTCCTATTTGTTGTTGAGGACACGGGAATTGGTATCGAAGCAGGCCACCTTGAGCGGATAAGCGAGCCTTACTTTCAAGCAGGAGATGGTCTAAATCGAAAATTCTCTGGCACAGGGCTGGGTTTGAGTATTGTCCGAAAGCTTCTGGACAGTATGGGCTCGAAGTTGAATATCTCCAGTGAGCTGGATCGCGGCTCTGTCTTTGATTTTTCGCTGAAGCTTCGTAACTTAGAGTGGGAATCGGGTAATCCAGTAGACGCGAGCGCTCATGAAGCTGTTTCTCTAGAAGCCGACTCTGGTGTGTCCTTCCTAGACTTCTTGTATGTAGAGGACAGTGAGACAAATCAGCTGGTGATGTCAGCGATGATGGAACGCCTTGGCGTTAAGTTAACGATGGTGAGCTCGGCCAAAGAGGGTTTTGACATCTTGCAAAAGCAGGATATCGACATTGTCATCACCGATATTCAAATGCCTGAACACTCGGGAATCGATTTATTGTCGTGGATCAAACAGGATCCCGTTCTCGCTGATAAATTACGGGTCTTTGCCTGCACCGCGAATGCGGGTAGCGATGCGGTGCAAGAATTTGAGGAGGCTGGTTTTGAATCTGTCCTGACGAAGCCCCTCGATCTGCAGGTGCTTGAGAAATTCCTAGAGAGACTGTGAAAGACGCCCTGCAGAGATTTTATCCTTGTATGCCTGTGTCATGGTGTGGACAATAAGCGTGGGAGCGAGGAAACATGACACGAAGCGAACTAATCGACTTAATGGCATCACAACAGAGCCAGTTAACGACCAAAGACGTTGAACTTGCTGTGAAGCTGATGATTGATCATATGGCCGAGTCACTCGCATCGGGTGAGCGCATTGAGATTCGTGGATTCGGCAGTTTTTCGCTGCATTACCGCGAGCCTCGTAAAGGCCGAAACCCCAAGACGGGCGATACTGTAGAGCTCGAAGGCAAGCACGTTCCCCACTTTAAGCCCGGGAAAGAGCTGCGGGAGCGGGTGAATCGCTCGATCAAGGCGGTATTTTAATGCTGAGCTGGCTGCGTGCCGTCCTCACTTTCAGTCTTGTAGCCGCGTCCATTTTCATAGGCGCCGTGTTTGCTACTCAAAATACCTCGCTAGTACCGCTCTCACTTTTCGTTATTACCCTTCCCCAGCAGACACTGGCTGTTTGGCTTCTGTTGTTTTTGGTGACAGGGCTTGCTGTGGGCAGTCTGATAAGCACCGTTGTTGTCTTGCGTCAGCGCGCAGGCCTGGCTGCGCTGAGACGTGAGAACACGCGCTTAAAGCAGCGCATGGAGCGGTTGTCGACAAATGGCTGAGCCAAACACGCTGCTGCTTGCATTGTTATTTCTTGCCGTTGCAGCAGGATGGGTGCTTGGACGTGGTGCATCGGGTCGTGACGAAGAGGTTGATCAAACCCCGCCGTCACAATATTACCTGGGATTAAACTTCCTTCTCGATGGTGAGCAGGAGTCAGCACTCAAGGCGTTCAGCGAGGCGCTGGCAGTAAACGCCGAGACCTTTGAAACGCATATCACCTTTGGCAGTTTGTTACGAAAACGGGGAGAGGTGGATAACGCGATAAAAATCCACCAGTCGCTGCTGTCAAGAACCAAACTTCCTGATGCCCAGAAAAATCAGGCTCACTTGGAGCTCGCGAAAGATTTTATTGCCGCCGGATTGCTGGATCGTGCTGAGCAACTTCTGAAGGATCTTATCGAGCTTTCCGAGGAGCATGAAGCTGACGCAAAGGTATTGCTGTTAGAGGTGTTCGAAGCGAGCCGTGATTGGGAGCAGGCGCGAGTGCTGGCTGAATCTCAACTGAAGGAGGTTCTCGCAACAACCGTAACGCCCGGATCAAAAGCCAAGGCAGATAAGATAAAAGCACGCCTTTGTAACTACTGTTGCGAGTCTGCTGAAGACCAAGAGGCGAAGAGCGAGTGGGTAGTCGCGCGCAACGAGGCCGCAGAGGGGTTGCGGTGGGATGACACAAGCATCTGGCCGCACTTGATTATGGCGCGAATTGATGTACCGGAAGGCGCGACGCAACAAGCGTTTGATCGCTTGATGTCTGCAGCCAAGGTTGCCCCCAATCGTCTTCCCGAGTTTATCGAGCCTCTGAGAGAGGTCTGTGATGCGCTTGATTGCAGATTGCGGTTGGTTTCAATGATCTCTGAACTACTCGATGCTCGTGATGATCCACAGCTTAGAGCGTTGCTCGCAGAGGAATACCTTTTTGATGGAAACGAGGGCGCAGCACTCGATATTCTCGTGCAAGGACTCGATCAGAGGCCGACATCGGCGTTGTTACAAAAAACGCTGGAACTTATGAGTGAACGAGTGAGCTGCCCCGAGGTAGTCGAAGCCGCGCGTAAACTGTCGATTAAACAGTCGACCTATCTTTGCGGGGTTTGCGGCTTCCATGGCCCGAGTTTTTATTGGCAATGTCCTGGTTGTAAGAATTGGGATACGCTCTACCGGCCAGCCCGCTAAATCGACTTTACGAGACCCCTATGCGAAGCCCAATTATCGTCGCGCTTGACTATCCGACACTCGAACAAGCTCTCGCTTGCGCGAGGCAATTGGATCCTTCGATCGTTCGTGTAAAGGTCGGTAAGCAGCTATTCACAAGCGTGGGGCCAGCCGTTTTGTCTGCGCTTCATGAGTTGGGCTTCGATGTCTTCCTAGATCTCAAATTCCACGATATTCCCAACACGGTAGCGGGGGCAGTGGGTGCCGCAGCAGACCTTGGCGTGTGGATGGTCAATGTGCACGCCTCTGGTGGGCGAAGGATGATGGAGGCAGCGGCGGATGCTGTTGCCAAGCGCGGCAACAAAACACAATTGATTGCCGTGACTGTGCTCACAAGCATGGACCAGAATGACCTGTCTGAGCTTGGTATCAACGAGACACCTGCTGATCGGGTGATGAGGCTTGCGACGTTGGCTGAATCTAGTGGTTTGGATGGTGTTGTCTGCTCAGCACAGGAGGCGCCGCTGCTCAGTCGTCAGTTTGGTCAAAAATTCTCGTTGGTTACGCCCGGCATCCGCTTGCCTGACGATGAAGCAGGGGATCAACGCAGGGTAGTCACCCCTTGGGATGCGATAAACGGTGGTTCAACGCACCTGGTAATGGGGCGTTCGATTACCGGTGCATCATCGCCCACGGCGGTCGTCGATCAGGTTGTTGAACGGCTCGCGTCATCAAATTACCCCTAGTCTCATCGGCATTGGCCTGCGATCTCCGAGCGACGCCCGCACTAAGCCTATTTTCCTTGTCACTCATTCGAGTTCTCAAACACAAGGAAAATAAACATGTCTACAAACACAGTTTGCACTGACCAGCTTTCTCAGTCCTCGGCGTCGCAACATCGGGTCTCGCGCTATTGGCTAGGTCTATTGCTTGCCGCAATTCTTAGCTTTTTTATGGTCGAGTCTGTGACGGCCGCTGAGACGGTGAATATCAACTCAGCGGATGTCGCTACTTTGACTGCAGAGCTATCAGGTGTTGGGCCAAAGTTGGCACGCAGGATTGTCGAGTTTCGCGAACGTCATGGGGATTTTGAAACCGTGGCGGCGCTCAGGGATGTAAAAGGTGTCGGAGAAGCAATTCTGCTCAAAAACGCCGATAAAATTGTTCTCGAGTAATAGTCCTTGAAAAGATAAAGCGATTCATAGAGTCGCTTTATCGCATCTATGTCGGGCGTCGATAGCGCCTCGAGAGCAAAAGCTGTTAGCATGCGCCCGCCAAAAGCTGGGGGCGTTTTTTACATGGATTACGATGTTTTCAATGGAGATGCCGACGGCATTTGTGCGTTGATTCAGTTGCGCCATGCTGACCCTCGCCCAGATGCAACACTTGTGACTGGCGTGAAGCGCGATATTCAGTTGCTCGAGCGTGTTCCCTCCGAAGGTGTTGGTCGCATCACTGCACTCGACATATCGTTCGATAAGAACCGTGACCAAGTGATAAGGCTGCTGGGTGCGGGCGCCAATGTCTTTTTTTGCGACCATCATTTTGCGGGCGAAATTCCCGAAGACGGTGGGTTAGAGGTATTAATTAGTCCGGCTTCCGAGGTGTGCACCAGTGCTCTTGTAAGTGGCCGTCTTCGCGGCCGCTTCGCTGAATGGGCATCGGTTGGCGCATTTGGTGACAACCTCGACGCTACAGCTGATAAGTTGATTGCTAATTTGGACCATGCTGTGGATCGCAATGCGCTCCGTCAGCTCGGTGTCTGCGTTAACTACAACGCCTACGGGGCAAGTCTTGAGGATCTTCATTTCTCGCCTGCTGAGTTATATCAGCGAATGGCCCAGTTTGATTCGCCCTCTGCGCTGATCGACGAAGACAGTGAATTGTTCGAGACCTTAACCGAGGCCTATCGCCAGGATATGCACTCAGCAAATACGGCTCCTCGTGCAGTTGAGGATGATGATATTGCAGTCGTCTCTCTTCCCGATGCTGCGTGGGCGCGCAGAGTGAGCGGCGTTTACGGTAACGACCTGGCCAATCAATCACCGGACCGAGCACATGCAGTTCTCACAGACATCGACGGTGGCTACCTAGTAAGCGTACGCGCACCGCTGAACAACCGCTCGGGTGCTGACGAGGTTTGCCGGCAGTTTGATACGGGTGGCGGTCGTGCGGCCGCCGCGGGTATCAACAAGTTACCTCATGATGAGTTGGGTCGTTTTATCGATACGCTCCGCGCTCAGTGGACTTAATTACTCAAAGCCGCTTACCAGCGTGAGATTTCGCTCTCGAGCTGCTGAAGTAGTTCGAGGGCGGCTTGTTTTGATCCAGAGTCCTGCTTGGCCGGCGCGTGTTTCAAGCGGTAACCGTCAAACAGGCTCAGCAGGTTATCGATAACACTGCTGTCAAAGGGCTGCTTTCTTAGTACCAGTGTTCGCGCTGAGTGTTCCAGCGTTCCGTAAAAGACATCGCGCATTTGCCATGCCGGCGTTGAGGCCTCCAGTTCACCAGAGGCGATACCACGCTGCATGATGAGGTCAAAAACCCTGACGTACTCGCGTATTTGAGGCAACTGCCTCCCCGGTTCACCATGGCGCTGACGGGCGCGAGACGTAATCTCAACCATTTTGAAGTCGTCGATGAGCGAGTGGAGGTGATAGCTCGCGAGTTCATTGAGCTGTTGGTTTAACGGAGCATTTGATGTGACTGCGGCTTTTGCGCCCTTCGTAAGCTCCCGCCAAAACCTATCGACAACGGCCTCCAGCAGTTCATGCTTATTCTTGTAGTAGAGATATACCGTACCCTCAGCTACATCGGCTTTTCGAGCTATTTCAGCCATGCGCGTGCCGTCAACGCCGGATTCGCTGAAGAGCGAGGCTGCGGCCGCAAGAATGGCTTCCTCGCGTGCTTCAAGTCGTTGTCGCTGGGTGTCGCCCAAAGTGCTTTCCTTTAACGTCTCGGCCTTTCGTATTGTTTCGGTATCGGTTGCCGACGGAGCGGTGAAACCGCGATTCGTCTAATTGCTTGCCGTCGATTTTAATACCACCTATAGTCACTGAGTATGCCTCATTATTAATGAGGCGCAATCATTTTCATGGGAGGCTGCGACTAAAGTGGCGGATAAAACGATCAAAATTGGCGGTGCAACTGGGTTCTGGGGCGAGACCGATATGGCCATAGCGCAGTTTCTGCGTGAGGGCGATCTCGACTACATCGTCTTTGATTATCTCGCTGAAATTACCATGTCGATCATGGCGCGCGCCCGGGCTTCAGATCCGAAGCTGGGATACGCAACCGATTTTGTCTCCGCCATTGTTAAACCTAATCTAAAACACCTTGCCAGCTCCGGTATCAAGTTGATCAGTAATGCCGGAGGCGTGAATCCAGAAGCGTGTGGCGATGCGTTGAGAGCTGTTATTTCGGAGGCCGGACTTGATCTCAAGGTGGTTGTCATTGCCGGCGACGACCTTCTGAATGATCTCGATCGCCTTGAGGCCATGAATGCGTCGGAGATGTTCTCGGGTGAAGCATTCCCACCGAAAGAGAAGATTGCGAGCGCGAATGCTTACATTGGCGCCTTTCCCATAGCAGCCGCGCTCGCCGCCGGTGCAGATATTGTTGTTACCGGACGATGTGTCGACAGCGCCGTGACGCTGGGCGCATGCATCCATGAGTTTGGATGGTCTGCAGGGGATCTGGATAAGTTAGCCGCAGGATCTGCTGTTGGGCATTTGATTGAATGTGGTCCGCAGGCAACGGGTGGGAACTTTACTGACTGGGAGCAGGTTGCAGATTCACTGCACGAGGTTGGCTATCCGATTGCTGAGGTATGGGAAGACGGAACCGCCGATATTTACAAACCAGCGGATACTGGCGGTTTGGTTAATCGAGGGACGGTTGCTGAACAATTGTTGTATGAAATCGGCGACCCCGCGGCTTACATGTTGCCCGATGTCATTTGTGACTTTACCCAAATCCAACTCGAGCAAGTGGCTACAGGTCGTGTGCGAATGACCCACGCGCGGGGTAGGGGTGTTCCAGAAACTTATAAGACCAGCATGACTTGGGCCGACGGTTGGCGAGCAGGGTCGACATTTTGGTACGTGGGCCGTCGCGCTGCAGATAAAGCGCGCATTTTTGCCGACGAGGCAGTCAAGCGTACGCGAAGAAAATTGCAGGCAATGGGCGCGGCGGACTTTGACGAAGTCGCCGTCGATATTTTTGGTGAAGAAAACTTCTGGGGTAGTCATGCTGCTGTTTCCGATACTCGTGAGGTGGCGCTAAAAGTCGCGTGTAAGCACCAAGATGCGCGTGCTGTGGGGCTCTTGCTCCGTGAAATGACCGGTTGCGCGTTGGGTGCTCCAGCAGGCATGGCTTTCTTTGCAGGAGCGCGAGCTAAGCCCTCGCCCGTTATTCGCTTGTTCTCGGTGCTGGTCGATAAATCAGCACTCTCGATCAAGCTGATCGGCAGTGAGGACGAAACAGATTTTGCACCGCCAGCGACAAGCAAAGAGGTTTTACCTGCTGAAGTCGGACCGATTCCCGAGGCCGTCTCAGCTGAGAACTTGATTGAGGTGCCGCTAGAAACGCTAGCTTGGGGCCGCTCGGGAGATAAGGGCGATAAGGCAAACATTGGGATCATCGCCAGGAAGGCTGAGTACCTGCCATGGATCGCCAAGGTGCTGACAACTGACTACGTAGCTGATCGTTTTGCGCATTTTATGACGGCACCTGCGATTGACCGATTTTATATGCCGGGGTTACCGGCATTGAACTTTTTATTGCACAACGCGCTCGGTGGGGGCGGTATTGCAAGTTTAAGAAACGATCCTCAGGCCAAAGCCTATGCGCAGGTTCTGTTGGATACCCCCATCGCCATTCCCCAACACTTACTGGAGGCCTGAGATGACAATTTTGACCTCGACTGTTCAGCCATCGAGCGACAGTTTTAAAGAAAACAGAGCGAGTATGTTTGAGCTCATCGACCACTGGCGTGGACTTGAGCAGCGCACTATCGACGCATCGAACAAGCGGCTTAAGACCTTCAAGGCACGTGGTCAGCTATCACCACGCGAGCGCCTAGAGCGGTTGCTCGACCCCGGTATGCCCTTTTTACAAATGCATTCTATGGCGAACTATTGCGTAGAAAACCCCGACCGTGAGACCAGTGTCCCCGGTGCCTCTGTGATTGTCGGTGTTGGATTCGTTGAAGGTGTTCGGTGCATGATTTGGGTGGATGACTCTGGTATCTCTGCAGGTGCCGCTACCGAATCAACCGGCTTTGTATCAACATCTATTTTGGAGATGTGCATGCGCCAAAAGCTGCCCGTTATTCACTTGGTGGAGTCTGCGGGTGCAAACCTACTTAAATACAAAGTCGAGCTTTGGTCACGATTCGGGAACGTATTCAGAGATTTAGCTCGTTTGTCGGCAGCGGGTATTCCTACCATGGTGGTTCTCCACGGCGGCTCGACGGCGGGCGGCGCTTACATGCCTGGTATGTCGGACTATGTCATTGGTGTCAAAGAAAACGGCATGGCAGCACTAGGGGGAGCGGCCTTGGTGAAGGCCGCCACGGGTGAAGAAGCGAACGATCGCGAGCTGGGCGGCAGCGAAATGCACGCCAGTGTCTCGGGCGTTGTCGAATACCTTGTTGAAGACGACGCGCACGGGATTCTTAAAGCCCGTGAGGTCATGAAAAGCATCGACTGGAATAAACGTGTTACTACAGTGGTACGACGCCCCTATGAGCCACCGCGCTATCCAGCGGAAGAACTCGCAGGTGCTATCCCGGTCGACCCCAAAGTGCCTTACGACTTCCGCGAGGTGCTAGCACGTATTGTTGATGACTCCTCTGTCGAAGAGTTCAAGTCAAGGTACGGTGTTTCTACCGTCTGCGGTTATGCATCGATTACGGGGATAAGTTTCGGTTTCATCGGCAATAACGGACCTATCGATCCGAATGGTGCTACCAAGGCTGCGCAGTTCATTCAGCTTTGCGACTCCGCCGATATGCCGATCCTGTTCTTCAACAACACCACGGGCTACATGGTGGGAACAGAATACGAGCAGGCTGGGATGATCAAGCACGGCGCAAAGATGATCCAAGCCGTCTCCAATGCTCGTGTTCCCAAAATATCGCTCTACATCGGTGCGAGTTTTGGTGCCGGTAACTACGGCATGTGCGGCTGGTCTTATGAACCTGATTTCCTCTTTGCATGGCCAAATGCCCGCACGGGTGTGATGGCGGGGCAGAGCGCTGCGGACACAATGTCCGAGGTGGCGCGAGTCGGTGCGGCTCGAAAAGGGCAAGACATTCCGGAAGAGGTATTGGAACAGCAGGCGGCAACGATTCGCGCGCACTTTGACGCGCAGGAAGATGCCTTCTTTACCTCGGGGCGCGTGCTAGATCACGGCATCATCGATCCGCGCGACACACGGAAAGTCTTGGCGTTCTGTCTTGAGACGGTTTTAGAGAGTCGCTTGAGAGAAACACGAGCCAACGCCTTTGGCGTTGCAAGGATGTAATCATGGCGACATTACCTGAAACAAAAACATTAGCGCTTGATCTTGAGCAAGGCTGGCTCACTGTTTGGTTCAATCAACCTGAGCGGCGTAATCCTTTGACGGACGAGGCGGTAGAGGACTTAGCCGCGGTTATTGAGGCAATTGCCCCCCAGCGCGATATTCGCGGTATGACCATTCGCGGAAAAGGCGGTTTCTTCTGCGCCGGTGGTGACCTCAAGGGATTCAAGGCGATGGCAACGGGTGAAACCGAGGCCTCGATGCGCATGAGTCGTCGTATTGGTGACGTGCTCGCTGATCTCAACGCCTTGCCGCAGGTCACCGTTGCAGTGATCGAGGGTGCGGCTATGGCAGGTGGTCTAGGTGTCGCTTGTTGCTGCGACGTGACGATCGGGATGAAAGACGCCAAGTTCGGATTCTCGGAGACACGCATTGGCATTACGCCCGCCCAGATAGCGCGCTATGTGCTTCAGAAGTGCGGGTATTCGACCGGACGGCGACTCATGCTGACTGCGGCGCGATTTGCTGGTGAGGACGCAGGCAAGCTTGGTGTTCTCGATTTTGTTGCCGAGACGACCGATGACCTGTCGTCGCTTGAAAAGCGTGTGAAGCAAGATGTACTCGAGTGCGCACCGGGCGCTGTTGCAGCCTGTAAGGCACTGATTATCGGTATGCCTGGCACACCTGATGAGGGGAAAGTCGAGTTTGCAGCGCAGAATTTCAGCGGTTGCTTGCAGGGTGATGAGGGTAAAGAGGGTGTTGCCTCTTTCCTCGAGAAGCGCAAACCCAACTGGCACACGGAGATTTAAACAATGAAAGCATTAACCACATTACTCGTTGCCAACCGCGGTGAAATTGCCGTCCGGGTCATGCGCACCGCCAAGGCGATGGGCATGAAGACCGTAGCGGTGTACTCGGAGGCCGATGCGAATGCGCAGCATGTGCGTGAGGCCGATCAGTCGGTGTGTATTGGGCCTGCACCTGTTGCCCAGTCCTATTTGCAAGTCGACGCGATTCTCGAGGCTGCGGCGCAAACGGGTGCTGACTGTATTCACCCCGGCTATGGCTTCCTCTCAGAGAACCAAGCCTTTGCATCTGCCTGCGAAGCGCGCGGTATCGAGTTTATCGGGCCGCCGAATGCAGCGATCGAAGTCATGGGCGACAAGGCGCGAGCCAAACGCGCAATGATCGAGGCAGGTGTCCCTTGTGTTCCCGGTTATCAAGGTGATGATCAATCGGTTGAGACGCTGGTTGCAGAGGCAAAAAAGATTGGTATGCCCGTCATGGTCAAAGCGGCGGCCGGTGGTGGTGGCCGCGGGATGCGCCTTGTCAATGACGCAGCTGAGCTCGAGTCCGCGATCGACCTTGCGCAGTCAGAGGCAAAAAACGCCTTTGGGTCGAGCGAATTGATTATTGAGAAGGCCGTGATTCGACCACGTCACGTCGAAATACAGGTCTTCGCAGATAAAGCAGGAAATACCGTTTATCTCGGTGAGCGCGATTGCTCCATTCAGCGCCGTCACCAAAAAGTGGTTGAGGAAGCCCCTTGTCCTGTCATGACTCCTGAACTTCGTGAGGCAATGGGACGCGCTGCCGTTGATGCCGCAAAAGCCGTCGACTACGTCGGTGCGGGGACGGTGGAATTCCTACTCGATGAGGCCGGTGAGTTCTATTTCTTGGAGATGAATACGCGTCTGCAGGTTGAGCATCCGGTGACCGAGATGGTCACAGGCTACGACCTTGTTGAGTGGCAGATTCGCGTTGCACGAGGAGAGACGCTTCCGGCTCTGCAGGAAGATATTGAGCTCTTCGGGCACGCTATCGAAGTCAGGCTCTACGCTGAAGATCCCGCTGCTGGCTTCTTGCCCAGCACGGGAGACATCAAACTCTTTAATCAGCCTGCGGGTGAGGGGGTTCGTGTCGACGCGGGTGTCGAGACGGGGGATGAAGTCACCCCGTTCTACGATGCGATGGTGGCGAAAATCATCACCTACGGCGATACGCGGGAAGACGCGCGCATGAAAATGCGCTGCGCCCTTCAAAACACCGCGCTCTTTGGGCCTGAGAACAATCGCGACTTCCTGATTGATGTCATGGATAAAGATGAGTTTGTGCAGGGGCAAGCGACCACAGCATTCATCGGTGACAACTACGGCGAATCTTTTACGCCCAGAGCGATTACCTCAACTGACATGGCGGTTGCTGCCGCTGCGCAACATGTAGTTGCCATGGAGGCACACCACAGCCAGGCCGCATCGGTGAATGAGGAGCTCCTCGACTGGGTTTCGATGGGCCGAGTCACCGATACAAAAAGCTACGAGATCGATGAAGCTGCTCATGAGGTCACCTTAGTACCGCTCAGTATGGGTGAATATGAGATCTCAATGGGTGAAGAGACCCATCACGTTGTCGTAAGCGATATGGGTGAGAGTGATTTGACCGCCGAAGTTGATGGCTTGGCTCAGCGCTATCACTACTTCAGCGAAGCGCCCGCCTCATTGTATCTCGGGTCGAGCGACCGATCGGTGGTGCTGGCTGACAGTACGCGCATACCACCTGAGGCAGAGGATGCTGCGGGCGGAGGAACCATTGCGGCACCTATGCACGGTCAGCTGCTTTCTATCGATGTCGAGCCCGGCGCGAGTGTTACTAAGGGTCAGCGCATAGCTGTTCTTGAGGCGATGAAGATGCAACACGAGTTGACCGCACCGGGCGACGGCACAGTGGTCGATATCGCCGCAGTCGCGGGTAAGCAGATCGGCGCCGGTGATTTGATCATGGTGCTAGAACTGGAGGAGTGAACATGTCCTTAACCGAGACATTCGATATCGAGTTCCCACTCTTTGCTTTCAGCCATTGCCGTGATGTGGTCGCTGCGGTATCCCGTAATGGTGGCTTTGGTGTTTTGGGCGCCGTCGAGCTCACCCCAGAGGAGCTCAAAGTTGAACTTGATTGGATAACTGCTCACACGAATGGTCGCCCCTTTGGA
This sequence comes from gamma proteobacterium HIMB55, assembly GCA_000227505.4. NCBI lineage: Bacteria > Pseudomonadati > Pseudomonadota > Gammaproteobacteria > Cellvibrionales > Halieaceae > gamma proteobacterium HIMB55. The sequence continues at coordinate 577,172 of AGIF02000001.1, forward strand.
CTCGACCTCATTGTCCCTAATAAAGTTGAGGGTCGAGGCGAGCAGATCTCCGATGAGGCGATGATCGGGCGCATTCCAGATGAGCACCGTGAGTTCGCTGCTTCGGTGCTCAACGCTCAAGGGATCGACACCAGTGACCTCGACGAACGCCGTAAGGGCCAGCTGACGTTTCATCACAACGTAAGCGGTGATAAAACCGATGCGATGCTCGCTGTTGCCGCGGAATACCCCATTGCGCTTTTGGTGAATGCCTTGGGTGTTCCACCGCCGGAAATGTTTGATTTCGCCCGCAGGCACAATATTAAAGTTGGAGCCTTAGTGGGCACCGTAAACCACGCGTTGAATCAGGCGCGTGCCGGTGTCGATGTCCTCATCGCTGCTGGTGGAGAGGCGGGTGGCCATTGCGGCGCGGTAAGCACAATGGTGCTCATTCCCGAAGTCTGCCGGGCGCTTCGCAAACACGATATGGATGTGCCGGTTTTGGCAGCAGGCGGTATTGCCACAGGTGAGCAAATGGCCGCTGCAATGGCAATGGGTGCGGAGGGCGCCTGGTGTGGCAGTGTTTGGTTGACGACTGTCGAAGCGGAAACAACGCCGACCGTGAAGGCGAAGATGTTGCAAGCGACAGCGAGCGATACTGTGCGTGCCAAATCGCGAACCGGCAAACCCTCTCGACAGCTACGATCGGGATGGACCGATGCTTGGGAAGCGGGCGATGCACCGGCGCCGTTACCCATGCCCTTACAGGGCTTGGTATCCGAGCCCGCGCTTAAGAAGGTCGATGCAGCCGCTGCCGCCGGTCACTCGGGGGCAGAGGCGTTGGCAACCTATTGGGTTGGGCAAGCGGTCGGTCTTATGAATGAAGAGCGCTCTGTCGCAGATGTCATGATGGAGTTCAAAACCGAATATTTAGAGGCCTTTCAGCGGGTTGAAGGGTTCTTGGAAGGAGTGGCTAAGTAATGCAACAGGCAACCGATTTTCGTGAGGAAAGCCTCACGCTCAAGGCCTTAATCAAAGATCTTGATGATGCTGGCTTTGAGGCCGTAACGCAGTTTAAGGACTGGACCATTAACGATGTATTCCGACACCTCCATTTTTGGAATAAAGCCGTGATGGTGGCGAGTCAAGGGGAAGAGGCGTTTGGTGAATTCTTCAAAGGCGTGGGTGCTCACATGGCTAAGGGCGGTTCGCTACCTGAGTACGAAAAGCAGTATCTAGACGGGCTCAGTGGCGGTGCGCTTCGTGCAGCATGGTCTGACTTAGTCGATGAGACGGCAGAGGCTTACACGGCTATGGACCCCAGTGCCCGCGTTCCTTGGGCTGGCCCCAGTATGAGTGCGCGTTCATCTATTTCGGCACGGCAAATGGAGACGTGGGCCCACGGGCAAGAGGTTTTCGATGCGCTAGGTGCTGACCGAGAAGAGCACGATCGTATTCGCAACATCGTGGTTTTAGGTGTTAATACCTTTGGCTGGACCTTCAAGGTACGCAACGAAGCACCACCCGAGCCGATGCCTTACGTTGAGTTAGTTGCACCGAGTGGTGAGCTTTGGACCTACGGAGATCGGCAAGAGGACAACATTATTCGCGGAGATGCTGTCGATTTTGCACGGGTTGTTACTCAAACTCGCAATATCGCCGACACCGACTTGACCGTCATTGGTGACCCTGCGGAAATATGGATGTCCAAAGCGCAATGCTTCGCCGGCGCTGCAAACCCACCACCGGCGAAGGGCTCGCGTTTTAAGGCAGCGTAACCGACCTTGAAAACAGTTGTACTTCAGTCGGCGCCGCTGGAGCGCCCCGCATGGGTTAACGGTTGTATGGCGGGCGTCGCACGCTGGGCGGAAAACAATCGCTTTGAGTACGTCCGCTACGGCGATGAGTTTTTTGATGTTTTACCTGGTTGGTATCGTCAAAAACTTGAGGGAAGGGGACCTATCCTCGCTGATCTAGCGCGGTTGATTCATGCAAGATCAGCATTACAGGAGGGTTACGAGGCGGTGATCTGGTGTGACGCGGATACGCTGATTATCGATCCTGCGTGGCAGCCTAAGACGCCTTCTCACAGCATCTTTGGTCACGAGCGGTGGCTCCAGCGAGGCAAGTTGGGGCAGCTAGAAATCCGTGAACAGCCGCACAATGCGTATTTGATGTTTACCGCAACGTCGCCTGTGCTCGACTTTTTGATTCTCACGGTTGAGTCAATTATTCATCGTGCTGATCCTAAACACATTGCGCCGCAAATGGTGGGTCCAAAGCTTCTCAAAGCGCTCAATACCTTTGCAGACTTTGATCTGGAACACGCTGCAGGTGCGATGAGCCCCGAACTCTTGGATGCTCTCCTATCGGATAACAGTGAGATCACGTCATACTTCAAAGCAACGCAGATATCCCCGCCAAAACTCATGAATCTGTGTGCCAGTCTTGTGGGTTCGGATGATTTGGATATTGAAAAAATCCGTGCGGCGGTCAATGTGACGCTTTGTTGATGCCTATGCAGTGGGTTAATCGAGATACTTAGATGAGCCGATGGGACAAAACGAAAAGAAACAGCAAGAAAAAAAGAAAAGTATAAGAAACAGGTAAGAAACAAAGAGTGCAGTTATGACGAATACTGAAGATGGCTCGCTAGTCACCCTAGTTGTCGATGGAGACGTCGCAACGATTTCATTGAATCGGCCTGAGTTGCGCAACGCACTCAATCGGCAACTGATGGTCGATATCATCGCTATTGCCGAGGCAGTGTCTGATCGAGAGGATATTCGCGCCGTTGTACTTTCGGCAGAGGGCTCGGACTTCTCAGTGGGTGCTGACTTGAAAGAGGTCTCGGGTATGAAGCCGGCGGGCTCGCTGTTGCGGGCCCGTCGCGATGCAGAGCTCGGGCGTAAGATGTTGACGGCGATTCGTAATATCCATCAGCCGACGATTTGTGCTGTGAAGGGCATTGCCACAGGCGGAGGCGCGTGTATTGCAGCTGCCTGTGATTTCCGGCTTGCCACTCACACGGCGCGTATTGGCCTCGGTGAAGTGAAAATGGGTATGAATTTGATGTGGAACGCGGTGCCTTTGTTTGTCGAGCTCGTGGGTCTGTCACGCGCCAAGCGACTCATCATGTCGGGCGACTTATATGGCGCGGAGATGTTGGAGAGATGGGGCTTGGTTGATGAGGTGTGCAGCGAGACTGATCTCATGAGATTGGCTGGGCAGTGGGCGCGCAAGTACGCGGATTTACCCCCTGTTGCCGTGCAAATGATTAAGCGCAGCGTAAATCAGTACGCACTCGCACTGAGTGAGGCGGTGATGCACATGGACGAGGACCAGTGGATCTTGGCGGCGCGTAGCGATGACTTCAAAGAGTGCGTCACCGCGTTTGTTGAGAAGCGGCCTGCTAAGCCAACCGGTTTCTGAGCAGTGGTGAAGACAGTGAAAAAAGTAAAAGGCAGTAAACATGACTGAACGCGTTTTATCGGGTTATTGCAATCCAAGATTCGCAGCCATCGAAGAACAACTCTCAAAGGCAATTGAAAGCGGGTTTGATACTGGCGCGTCCGTGGCCATCGAATATCAAGGCGAGATGGTCGTCAATTTATGGGGCGGCTATAAAGATCGTGAAAAGACGCAGCCCTGGCTCGAGGACACGATCGTGAATGTCTTCTCCACCACCAAGGCAATAACCGCTACCTGTATTTTACAGCTCGTCGAGCGCGGAAAGCTCGACCTGAACGCGCCAGTTTCTGATTATTGGCCCGAATACGGCTGTAACGGTAAAGAAGTCACAAAGGTAAGTGACTTTTTGTGTCACCGTGCGGCCATGCATGGGTTTCAAGGCGCTTTTCCTAAGTTTGACTACCGCGACTGGGATAAATGGACAGAGACACTAGCAGCACAAGCGCCTTTCAGAACACCAGGTACCACACAGGGATATCACGCGCTGACCTATGGCTGGTTGGTGGGCGAATTGATTCGTCGCGTAGATGGACGAAGTACTGGCGCCTATTTCCGTGAGGAGATCGCTCAGCCCTTCGGTTTAGATTTTCATATCGGCTTGGATGACGACGCGATCGGGCGTTGTGGCGATATCTTGGTTGACCCGCAACCTAAGCCTTGGGCGTTGATGGCCCTGACACTTGTGCCAGACCTGTTTCTCCCCGCGCAATTACGTCACGTTAAGAAGTTCCTTCGCATGGGTGATATGAAAGTGGCATTCTCATCGAAGGCGAGTTCGCCAGATGGCATCGAGATGAATACGGAGGAGTGGCGCCAAGCAGAGATTCCCTCGGCGAATGGCCACGGAACAGCGGCTGCGCTCGCTAAGTTGTTTGGCGTGCTCAGTACCGGAGGTGAGCGCGATGGCCATAAGATCATGGACCCAGAGACGCTCAAACTTGCGACAACACCGCTTTCTGAGGGGCCCGACACCGTTATCTTTGGTGCGCCGATTCGTTTTGGCGTGGGTTACGACCTTGGGCTGGGGACAACCACGATTGGCTCAGCCCCGCACCCGGACCGTCTGTTTGGACACTGCGGTGTGGGCGGAACAGTGGCGTTTGGTGATCCTGAGCATGGAATAGGCTACGGGTTCTTGTGCAACCGTATGCATAATCCTAAAACGCTTTATCGAACGTCTAATCAGCTGACCAAAACACTGCTAGATATAGTGAGTTAATCTGTTCAGGGACCTAATGAGTCCCTGATAGCCGACTTGCACCCTAGGTTCGCGATCGTTAACTCACATCGCGAAAATTGGGTTTACGCTTCTCGATAAACGCCCGGACACCCTCCGATACATGGGGAAAGTCGAAGAGCACTCGCTGCGTCTCTTTTTCGTACTCCAATTGCTCGCTTAAGGTGTTGGACATCGCGCGATCGTGAGCCTTCACAACAGCCTTGAGGCCAATCGTTGGGCCATCAGCAAGCCGTCCCGCAATAGCTTGAGCTTCTGCGAGTAACTGCTCAGCCGGCACGCAATCCCAAATGAGACCCCATTCCTTTGCCGTAGCGGCGGGTAAGTCATCACCTAAGAGCGCAAGGCCGTTTGCGCGAGCACGACCGATCAGATTAGGTAAAAACCAGGAGGCACCCATATCGGGAATGATGCCAAGATTGGGACCAAAGACGAGTTTAAACTTAGCTGACTCAGAGGCGATGGTGATATCGCCCGCCAGTGCTAAACCAACACCACCGCCAGCCGCGATACCGTTAATGGCAGTCACCACCGGCTTTGTCGATTGGGAGACTGCTTTAACGAGTGGATTGAAACCTCTGTCCATACTTGCAGCGGTCGCTTCGCCAGCGGAAAGTCCTTTGGGTGAGGGCCAGCTCTTACTGTCGAGATCAGCACCCGCACAGAACGCCCGTCCCGCGCCCGTTATGACAATGGCGCGTACGTCTTTGTTGGTTCTGGCATCGATGAGCGCCTGTAATAACCCCAAGGTGATTGTCTCGTTGAGGGAGTTCAGGACTTCGGGACGATTGAGACTGATGGTGAGTACGCCGTTATCGGCAAGTTCGGTAAGCAGTGTGTCGGACATAGCTAAAAGACTCTTTGTTTTTATTGGCTTGTTGTTTTCTTCAGCTCACTCTAATTGTCTCTCGCAAACAGCACCAGCGCTCAGTGATTACCCTGGCTAACGCCGTCCCCATGTTTCGAGCTCGTTTCGACAACTATTTAACCGAGCTGGGAAGTCGGAAGAGATCCTCGACTGAGCAGTTCAGGGTTGCCGCTATTTTCAGAGCAAGCACCGTGGACGGTACATACATGCCATTTTCAATGGCGTTGATGCTTTTCCGAGAAACACCTGCAAATTTGCTTAACTCCGCTTGTGTGAGTCCGGCATCTCTTCGCTTGTTTTCAAGGTTGTTTAGAAGTTTGGGATGATGTTTACCCACGGCAAAAAACTCTTAGAGGACGGCAGATCAGCGAGTGCGCAAACGCAAGTCGTGAAACTGAGCACACTGTCTTTTAACGTTTCTTTGATACAAACCCTTCTCGAGTTCCTATCGCTTCTCGAAGTCCTCAACGGCTTGATTAATCTCGTGGCCGGTGGGTGGATAAAGATATCCAGCAACCACAATTCCAAAACCGATAAGTCCTACTAAGGCTCCAACACCTTTAAAGACGTCACCAAAAGCATAGGCGCCAAGGGTATAAATGCCTAAGCCGACGAAAGTCGTTATCACACCGCCGCGACGATAATCCGTTGGTTCTTCTTTTCGTTCGTCGAGCATCTTCAACAGTTCATCTACCCTGTCTGGATCGTCGATCGTTTTGGAAATCTCTAAGATCGTTTCGCGTCGTTCTTTGCCTTCAAGGTACTGCCAGAAAAATACAGCCAAAGGAATAGTGACGCCTGTGATCATGCCAAAAACTGGAACTAGCTCGCCCACGTTTGAACCCCAAAGCCTAAAGAATGTAACGTAAACGTATCATTGCGCCAATGGGAAGTAAACGTTACATTTTGGTGCGTGTGGGCGGAGTGCTATTAATCGATCACGAGGTGCGATGGACGGTGCTACCAAGAGCCCGCGCGGACTCGAGACTCGATTGAATATTGGTAATGCGTCCCATTAGGCGAGTAATACTGCGCAGTGATGATTCGCTTTTGGTATGGTCCGGCCTCGCCATTCACTTCGGCCTGTTATGACAGCCTCCAACTTTTCATCGCTCCCTATAATTCCGCAGACGCTTGAGGCGCTAGAGGGTCTTGGCTTTTCGAGCATGACTTCTGTACAGGCCGAGAGTTTGCCACTCATCCTTGCACGAAAAGACGTCATCATTCAGGCCCAGACGGGTAGCGGCAAAACAGCTGCCTTCGGCATCGGTTTACTTAATCATCTCAATCCGCGGTTCTTTGGTGTGCAAGCCCTGGTGATGTGTCCCACTCGTGAGCTTGCAGAGCAGGTAGCTCAAACGATTAGGCAGTTAGCCAGCCGTATGGCGAATATCAAAACGGTGCTCCTGTGTGGAGGAAAACCTTTTGGTCCACAGAAAGACTCGTTGAGCCACGGCGCACATATCGTGGTGGGTACGCCGGGACGCATTGAAGATCATCTCAAAAAGGGTAATTTAGTGCTCAAGGGTGTCAAAACGTTCGTATTGGATGAAGCTGACCGCATGCTGGATATGGGTTTTGCTGAGGTGATGGCGAATATCACCCAACGCCTTCCGAAAGACAGACAAACGATCCTTATGTCGGCGACTTTTCCCGACGATATCAAGCGAATCAGCCGATCAATACAACGTAATCCGGTGCAAGTCACCATTGATGACCAGCTAACGCACGATGATGATGTGCTCGAGCAATTGTTCTTTGAAATCGGCAAGCATGAGCGTGAAACGGCTTTACTCGCTGTTTTCGAGCACCATCGTCCAAGGAATGCGATGGTTTTTTGCAATACAAAAAAGCAGTGCTCAGACGTGGCGAGTTTTTTGTGCGAGCACGACATTGAAGCGATCGCTTTGCATGGTGATTTAGACCAGCGAGAGCGCGATCAAGTGCTGCTGCAGTTTGCCAATGGCTCTTGCCCGGTATTGGTTGCCAGCGATGTGGCGGCCAGGGGGCTGGATATTCCGTCGCTTGAGATGGTTGTTAATGTCGATTTGCCGCGCGATGCGGATACCTATGTTCATCGGATTGGGCGGACGGGCCGAGCGGGCGAGAAGGGGAAGGCATTTAGTTTGGTGACACCTGCCGATACACATCGATTGCGGATTATTGAAGATCATCTTGAGACGCCCTGTATCTGCGATGTACTCGCTTCACTAGATCGAGATCCGAATTACGAACTCAAGGGCGATTTTGTGACTGTGCAGCTAGATGCAGGTCGAAAACAAAAGGTTCGGCCTGGCGATATCTTGGGTGCACTAACGGGCGACGCGGGTTTGCCCGGAGATCAGATTGGTAAAATCACGATTCTCGATTACAGCAGTTTTGTTGCAATCCTGCGGCCCGCGCTTCGACAAGCGATGAACTACCTCAGCGATGGCAAGGTGAAGGGGCGCAAGATCAGAGCACGACGATTGCGATTGAAGTAGCTCAGGGGCTTTCGAGTCTTACCTTGCTGAACAGGGTTCAGGCTAGATCAGAAATAAAAAAGGCAGCTTACGCTGCCTTTTTGTTAATTTGGCTCCGGCTGCTGGGCTCGAACCAGCGACCCAATGATTAACAGTCATTTGCTCTACCAACTGAGCTAAGCCGGAATAGTCTCTTTCGAGGACGCGGACTATACACGTCCAGATTTTCTTGCGTCAAGAAGAACAGAGCATACAAATCATAAAGACAATTCCGGTAAGCTGTCGGGCTGTTAAGAGCGAGCGAATTTAGGTCGTGGCCAAAGAATTTAATCTTCAATCTTCATACCAGCCCGCAGGTGATCAGCCCGGGGCGATAGAGCAGTTGGTGAACGGGATCGGTGCAGGGCTCGCGTCGCAGACACTTTTAGGTGTTACCGGGAGCGGTAAAACCTTCACCATGGCCAATGTGATTCAAAAGCTGCAGCGACCTACGATCGTGATGGCGCATAACAAGACGCTCGCGGCACAGCTCTACGGAGAATTCAAAGAGTTCTTCCCCAAAAACGCCGTTGAATACTTTGTATCCTACTACGACTACTACCAACCCGAGGCCTATGTGCCCTCGTCAGATACGTTCATCGAGAAGGATGCGCAGGTAAACGATCACATCGAACAGATGCGGCTATCAGCCACGAAGGCCTTGCTGGAGCGGCCCGATTGTCTTGTGGTGTCAACGGTGTCATCAATTTACGGTCTGGGCGATCCTCAGTCCTATTTCAAGATGATCATGCACCTCTCGCGGGGCGAGATAATCAATCAGCGTGGGATTCTTCGGCAGCTCGCGGAGTTGCAATACACCCGCAATGATTTGGACTTCAAGCGTGGAACCTATCGTGTGCGCGGCGATGTCATCGATATTTTCCCTGCGGACTCTGATGAACTCGCTATCCGTATCGAGCTTTTTGATGAGGAGATCGAAAATATCTGTAGCTTCGACCCTCTGACGGGCGCAGTGGAGGAGAAGCTTCCCAGAGTCACAATTTTCCCCAAGACGCACTACGTGGCCTCGAGAGACACGATGTTAGGTGCAGTTGATCTAATCGAGGAAGAGCTCGAGATACGAGTAAAACAATTCAAAGACGCAGAGAAGCACCTCGAGGCCCAACGGATAGCCCAGCGCACTCGTTATGACATAGAGATGATTCGTGAATTGGGTTATTGCCAGGGTATCGAGAACTATTCGCGTTACTTGTCTGGCCGCGCACCGGGTGAGCCACCACCGACGCTGTTTGAGTACCTACCGGACAATGCGCTCATGATCATCGATGAGTCTCACGTCACTGTGCCGCAAATCGGTGCCATGTATCGCGGTGACCGATCGCGTAAAGAGACGCTTGTCGAATATGGTTTTCGGCTACCGTCCGCGCTCGATAACCGACCAATGAAGTTCGAGGAATGGGAGGCGATGTCGCCTCAGGCAATCTTTGTTTCCGCAACGCCCGGTAATTATGAAAATGAGCACGCTGGCGCAACCGTAGAGCAGGTGGTGCGTCCTACAGGACTCGTGGATCCTATCGTCGAAATTAGACCCGCGCGCACCCAGGTCGACGATCTTCTTGCTGAGATCAGGGAGACAACCGCTAAGGGCGATCGCGTCCTTGTGACCACACTGACAAAACGTATGTCAGAAGATTTAACCGAGTATCTTAACGAGCACGATGTGCGCGTTCGCTATCTCCACTCCGATATCGATACTGTTGAGCGCGTAGAAATTATTCGCGATCTTCGCTTGGGACACTTTGACGTGCTCGTCGGGATTAACCTCCTGCGAGAGGGTTTGGATATGCCGGAAGTTTCCCTAGTGACTATTCTCGATGCTGACAAGGAAGGCTTTTTGCGCAGCGATCGGTCGTTGATTCAGACCATTGGCCGTGCTGCGAGAAATCTTAATGGGCGTGCGATCTTGTACGCAGACAACATGACGGGCTCGATGGAGCGGGCCATCAACGAGACGCAGCGGCGTCGTGACAAGCAACTAGCCTTCAACGAAGAAAACGGTGTGGTACCCAAAGGCATCGAGAAATCGGTGCGCGATATCCTTGAAGGTGCGCGACGAATGCCTACGAAAGCGCGCGGTGCGCGTGACACAAAGGTCACAAATGACCGTGCGAGCTTCGCTCAGGATGTCATGAACATGACGCCAGCCGCTTTGTCGCGTAAGTTGAGCGAGTTAGAGAACACGATGGCCGAGCATGCGAAGAATCTCGAGTTCGAGGAGGCGGCTGCTGTGAGAGATCAGATCGCCGAGCTTAAGCAAATCGCATTTGTCGGCGCATAGTGCTTAAAAACGAAATACGCGGGGGCCAGTTAGCTGGCGCGTTGAATCTATGAAAAAGCTATTCCTCCCACTTACCGCATTGATCTTTTTGAGCGCCTGCACTCTCACATCTGACGAGGAATATATCCGTTGCCTTCAAGGCTTTAATGATCCTGGCTCCGGCGGTGGCATACCCGGTGGCAAGGCGGCTACCGTAATCACGGCTGGAGCTGCAGGTGCTGCGGCGGCGCTCGTTTTATGCGAGGAGCCCAAGGTTACGGAGTCACCAAAGGCCTTAGAAGCAGATATTGATGGTGATCTCTCTCAACCTCTGGAGGCACGAGAGCCGTTGCTGGTTTCTAATCGTCCGACGGCTTCCAAGACACCACCACTGCCTCAGCCTGTGCTGTTCTCGTTTGATTCACGCACATTGCAGTTTGAGCTCGACCGAGCTGAGTTACCGCCCGGCGCAGAGGATACTTTGGCGTCGGTGGTTAGTTACCTTGCAGAGTTTTCTGAGGTCAACGTTACGATAGCGGGGCACACCTGCTGGCTGGGCTCAGAGATCTACAACCAAACGCTGTCGCAACGACGGGCGCAGGCAGTTGCCGATTTCATTGCTAGTGAGGGTATTAGCGGCGACCGGTTGTTCGTAGAAGCCTTTGGCGAGAGTCGACCCATTGTCTCGAACCAAACCGACGGGGGACGTCGGCAAAATCGGCGTGTTGAAGTTATTCAGCGATAACCAAAGGAGACGTCATGCTGAACGACTCGCAATCAAACCAGACCGATAATTCCCGCGGGCTATTGTCGGGCTTGGTGCGTTTCTTTTCCGACATTCTCAAAGATGTAGCGGCAAGCTTTCTCGTCGTTACACTCACCTTCCTCTTTGCGACCGCTGTTACAGCTGGCATGCTTTGGTATTACGAATGGCCGCTGTTCCTCTCGCCCGTCGGAGGTTTCATAGTGCTAGGGGTCATGTTGTTGTTTTGGTACGACAGCTAATCCCAAATCGTAGGCACTTTTAAGCTCCGGTGAATCATGAATCAGGCAGGTGAATCAGTACTGCGATAGCGCCGTTCAGAAGTCCCGAGCCATACATCGTCAGATCATAGATTGCGTTGAGTTCGCCCACGGGATAGGCAGCGAACGGCATGCCAACCAATGATGCGGCAATGCTGGGTAGGAAGATCCATCGTGCCTTCTCACTTCCTATGAGTAACAACACTAAGCTTACGAGATAGCCAAGCGAGCCAATTGCCGTGAGTGTATTTCCCCAGTTAGATGGTGCTTCCGGCATCGGTGTGACTGTTGCGGCGGCCGCAAGAACGGCTACCGAGGCAATTACCAAAATGCGAATGAACGTCAGGTGCTGTTTCATAAGGTGCGCTTCCAAATGGTTTTTATTATTGCGCCACAATAGCTCGTGTTTCTCGTAAATGCATCTGCAACGATATATCAGCTCGTCTGATGACCTCGTGATTGTGAACCTATTTTTTGCAGTGGATGAAATCGCGGACGTTAGGCAGTTTGCGAAAAAGTAAGACATTCCCGCGTAGGCTCGCTTGACAAAATAGCTTTCAGAAATGATCGGCTGTCAATGTATTTACGTACTGGATACAGGAAATTGGGCTCAATCTGGGCTCATGCGCTTAGCGGACGCGCAAGTCCACTATAATGCGGCCCTCAGGGGGTGTGGGTCCGTAGCCGCAGCCCGCCATCACGTGGCAGTTATGCCACCTTAAAACAGTGACACGACCATGTTCGAATTGTTCGATGCTTTGCTACTGGCGCGCATTCAATTTGCGTTTACGGTTGCTTTCCACATCATCTTTCCCGCGTTTTCGATTGGGTTAGCCAGCTATCTCTTCGTCTTGGAAGGGCTCTGGTTGTGGACGGGTAGAGATGTCTATCTGAGATTGTTCAAATACTGGCTAAAAATATTCGCAATCGCTTTTGGAATGGGCGTTGTGTCAGGACTCGTGATGTCCTACCAGTTTGGTACCAACTGGAGCGTATTCTCCGATTTGGCTGGACCCGTGATCGGTCCATTGATGGCCTACGAAGTGATGTCAGCCTTTTTCCTGGAAGCTGGCTTCTTGGGAATTATGCTGTTTGGCATGAATCGCGTTGGCAAGGGCTTGCACTTCGCGGCAACCGGCATGGTTGCGTTTGGAACGGTGCTATCCGCCACTTGGATTTTGGCAGTGAACAGCTGGATGCACACACCCGCGGGTTATGAAATCAATGAAGTAGGGCAGTTCATCCCGGTCGACTGGTTTGCGGTTATCTTCAACCCTAGCTTCCCTTATCGCTTGGTCCACATGACACTGGCGGCTTATCTCACGACCGCGTTTGTCGTCGGTGCGACAGGTGCCTGGCATCTGTTGCGCGGTAGCCAGTCCAAAGACGCGAAGAAAATGTTGAGCATGGCTATGTGGATGGCGACATTTGTGGCGCCGCTGCAAATCTTAGCGGGTGACTTCCACGGTCTGAATACCCTCGAGCACCAGCCGATGAAAGTGGCTGCTATGGAAGGCCATTGGGAACGTCAGAAAGGTGCGCCGTTTATCGTCATCGGCTTCCCGGACGAAGAGACAGAATCTAACGGCTTCGAGCTCGAGATTCCTTATGCGTCCGCTTTGATCTTGACGCATGAGCTCGACGGAGAGACACCGGGACTTAAGGATGTGCCACCTGAAGAACGGCCACCGGTTGCGACCGTGTTTTGGTCTTTCCGAGTCATGATCGGTATTGGCACACTTATGGCGCTGATTGGTGTCGTTTCAGTGTGGCTTCGATTCAAAGAACGGCTGTACACCAGTCGGCCTTTCCTACAGTGGGCGACCGTTATGGGCCCCTCAGGGTTTGTCGCTGTCGTTGCTGGTTGGATTGTGACCGAGGTGGGTCGGCAGCCGTACACGGTTTACGGCGTGTTAACGACCGCACAATCGGCGTCTCCGATTGAGGCACCCGCTGTGGCAGGTTCGCTGTTGGCCTTCATCGTCGTCTACTTCCTACTCTTCGGTGCGGGCGTGATGTATATCCTGAGAATTCTTGCGACGTCACCCAACAAAGACGAACTACCCATGGGCCAACCTACCAGAGCGGCTGGCACTACGCCGGTTGCTTCTATGCTGAATGTCGGCGAGGTTGCACCGCAAAATGGGTGAAACGATTGATCTACCACTAATTTGGGCAGCGATCCTGAGTCTTGCGGTCTTTATTTATGTCGTATTGGACGGGTTTGATCTCGGGATAGGCATTCTATTCCCCTACCTTGAGAACGATACCCAGCGCGATGTTGCAATGAACACCGTTGCGCCCGTTTGGGACGGTAACGAAACGTGGTTGATTCTCGGTGGGGGTGGTCTCTTCGCAGCCTTTCCGCTTGCCTATGCGATTGTCATGCCTGCGCTTTATGCACCCTTCATTGTGATGATGCTTGCGCTCGTGTTTCGCGGTGTATCGTTTGAGTATCGATGGCGTGATCCTGCTCATCGCAAATGGTGGGATCGCAGTTTTCACTGGGGATCGATCGTTGCGACTTTTATGCAGGGCATCGTTTTGGGTGCCTTCGTGCAAGGTATCGAAGTTGACGGTCGCGCCTATGGCGGCGGATGGTGGGATTGGCTTACCCCCTTTACCGTGATGTGTGGCTTCGCTTTGCTTGCGAGTTACTCACTACTGGGTGCTGCCTGGTTGGTTATGAAGACCTCGGATGACTTACGAGATATCGCTTATCGATACAGCTTCCGGATGGCGCTAGTGACGCTCGGATTCGCGGGTCTAGTCAGTATTTGGGTGCCGTTCCAGTCGCCACTCGTGTGGGATCGCTGGTTTACGACACCCAACTTTTGGTACGTAGCGCCGATCCCTGCACTGACCTTATGGACCGCTGGCATTATTTTCAGCTCAATTCGCCGACGACGGGACTATCTTCTGTACCCCGCGGTGATCGTGCTTAACACGCTTGGGTTTATTGGTTTGGGTGTGGGTCTCGCGCCTTACATCGTTCCTCATGCGGTCACGATCCACGAGGCAGCGGGCCCCGACGTAAGTCTAGGTTTCATGCTTGTTGGTGCAGGGCTTTTATTGCCGGTCATTTTGCTCTACACGGGGTATTCGTATTACATTTTCCGCGGCAAGGTCACAGCAGAAAATGGCTACCACTGAGACAAAACCGAGTTGGCGTAGCCGCCTTTTGTGGTTCGTGGGTATATGGACCGCGAGCGTCTTGTTCATGAGTGTAGTGGCTTTCCTTCTTCGAGCCATTTTACTGCCCTAATGTCAGCGTAGCTAAGCTTGTTATGAGTAGGGCGAAATACCTTGCTAAATCAAGGTTTCAGCCTTGTTATCCCCGCCGCTTCACTATAAAATCGCCGCCCTATTTTGGGTGGTGAGTGCGTCTTTTATTGAATACTTGAGTCGCTGCACCAAAACCCGTGTGTGGAGAGAGTCAGTATCAAGAACGATAGCAAGAGCAAAAAAGCTCTGACGAACGAGCAAGTCGAAGCGCCAATGGTGCGCTTAATCGACGCCGATGGTACTCAGGTGGGTATCGTGTCCAACGCAGAAGCGATGGAGAAAGCTGAGGCAGCGGGGATGGACCTGGTGATGATGGCAGACGGCGAAACGCCGGTTTGCAAAATCATGGACTACGGTAAGCACATCTTCGAAGCTAAGAAGCAAAAGGCCGCTCAGAAGAAGAAAGCGAAGCGCACACAGATTAAAGAGATGAAATTTCGCCCAGGTACCGATGAGGGCGACTATCAGGTCAAGCTTCGCAGTTTGACCCGATTCTTGGAAAACGGTGACAAAGCCAAGGTAACGCTTCGCTATCGCGGTCGTGAAATGGCGCACCAAGAGCTCGGCATGGAAATTCTCAAACGCGTTGAGAGTGACCTAAGCGAGTTGGGAGCAGTTGAGCAGTTTCCGAAAATGGAAGGTCGTCAGTTGACGATGGTGATTGCGCCCAAGAAACGAGGGTAGTGGCCCGTGAATGCCCTATACCTCGGTTGATGAAACGCTCTAGCAGTTCGCTGTAAGAGCCCTAGTAGGAGTATCTAAGATGCCTAAAGCAAAAATTCACAGTGGTGCCGCTAAGCGGTTTAAGAAGACGGCCAGTGGTTACAAGCGCAAGAGCGCTTACAAGAGCCACATCCTGACGAAAATGACGACTAAGCGTAAGCGTCAGCTTCGAGGCACATCCATGATTCACAAGTCCGACGTGGTACTCGTGGATCGTATGTTGCGCGCCAAGTAATCGTTAACCAGTTAGGAGATAAGACATGCCTCGTGTAAAGCGTGGTGTCACGGCTCACCGTCGACACAAGAAAATTTTGAAGCAAGCGAAAGGTTACTACGGTGCACGTTCACGTGTTTTTCGCGTAGCCAAGCAAGCAGTAACCAAAGCGGGTCAGTATGCTTACCGCGACCGTCGTCAGCGCAAGCGTCAGTTTCGCGCACTGTGGATTACGCGTATCAACGCGCAGTCTCGTGCTAACGGAATGACTTACAGCCGACTCATCAACGGTCTTAAGCGTGCTGAGATTGCACTCGACCGTCGTGTATTGGCTGATCTTGCCGTTCACGATAAGCCGGCTTTCGCAGCGGTAGTGGAGCGTGCAAAAGCTGCTCTCGCGGCTTGATCGCATTTTCGGACTACCCATCTAGAACAGGTAGAACGAATAATTGAAAGGAGGCTACGGCCTCCTTTTTTGAATGAGTGGAGCTAGCGCAACATGCAGTCACTGGAAGATATCAAGGCAGAAGCGGCAGCAGCGATTGAGGCTGCGGCTGATGTCGCGGCGCTTGAGGAGCTGCGTGTCAGTTATCTCGGGAAGAAGGGCGCGCTGACAGGCTTGCTAAAAGGCCTGGGTCAGCTGTCCGCCGAAGAGCGACCTAAGGCAGGCGCCGAAATTAACGCCGTCAAGCAAGTGCTCAACGAGCAGCTGAACGCGCGCAAAGAATCCTTACAAAGCGAAGCGCTGTCGGCTCAGCTTGCAGCCGAAGCCATTGATGTGACGCTCCCCGGTCGTCGTGCCGAGGCGGGCGCTTTGCATCCGATTACTCGCACAATTCAGCGCATGGAGACGTTCTTTGCCTCCATGGGTTTCGATGTTGTCGAGGGCCCAGAAATTGAAGACGACTATCACAATTTCGAGGCGCTCAATATTCCTGCGCATCACCCTGCGCGCGCTATGCATGACACGTTCTATGTTGACGACACACACGTTCTACGAACGCACACATCGGGCGTGCAGGTACGCACGATGGAGACGCAGTCGCCACCCATTCGTGTGATTTGCCCGGGCCGCGTCTATCGCTGCGACTCCGATTTAACGCATTCACCCATGTTCCATCAGGTTGAGGGCTTACTGATTGATGAGACCTCTAATTTCGGTCATCTCAAAGGGCTTCTAGAAGATTTTCTCCAGGCGTTTTTCGAGCGGGACGATTTGTCGGTTCGCTTACGTCCCTCGTATTTTCCCTTCACGGAACCGTCCGCCGAAGTCGATATTCAGTGCGTGAAGTGTTCCGGTGAGGGTTGTCGTGTTTGCTCGCATACCGGTTGGATCGAGGTGCTGGGTTGCGGCATGGTTAACCCTAAAGTGCTCGAGATGAGCGGTATAGACCCCGATAAGTATCGTGGCTTCGCGTTCGGCATGGGAGTCGAGCGGTTATCGATGCTTCGCTATGGTATCGGCGATTTGCGCCTCAATTTTGACAACGACTTGCGCTTCCTAGCGCAGTTTATGTGAGTTAGCACAATGATTATTTCCGAGCAGTGGCTCCGCACCTGGGTTGATCCCAATGCAACGACGGAAGCGCTAAGCCATAAGTTAACGATGATTGGTCTTGAGGTGGACAGTATTGATGCTGCCGCCGAGGCTTTCTCTGGCGTCGTCGTCGCTGAAATTATCAGTGCAGAGCAGCATCCGGATGCCGATAAGTTACGCGTATGCACTGTCAACGCAGGTAATGAAACGGTCCAAATCGTCTGCGGTGCACCGAATGCCCGTGCTGGACTCATTGCGCCATTGGCGCGTGTCGGTGCGGTACTGCCCGGTGGCTTCAAAATCAAAAAAGCGAAGCTGCGCGGTGTGGAATCTCAAGGCATGCTGTGTGCGGGCGCGGAACTCACTATCTCCGAAGATAACGACGGTTTGATGGAGCTTCCTGCGGATGCACCCGTTGGCATGGATATCCGTGAATACTTGAGTCTCGACGATAAGGTTATTGAGCTTGGCCTCACACCCAACCGCGCCGACTGCCTCAGTATCCGCGGCGTTGCTCGCGACGTTGCTGTGGCATTCGATGAGGCATTCAATGAGCCAGCGATTGAATCTGTATCAGCCGTCATCGATGAAGAATTCCCGGTAGCGATTGAGGCTACGGCGAAGTGTCCTCGCTACCTAGGCCGGGTTATCAAGAATGTTGATCTGTCTCGTCCCACGCCCGATTACATGCGCGAGCGGCTGGAGCGAGCGGGACTGCGCTCAATCGATGCGGCGGTGGACGTCACGAACTACGTACTTTTGGAGTTGGGGCAGCCGCTTCATGCGTTTGATGTCGATCAACTGAGTGGCGGAATTGTTGTGCGTGAGTGCAGAGACGGAGAGACGCTGACACTGTTGGACGGCACTGAACAAACGCTTCAACCCGGCACCTTGATTATTGCAGACCACGACAAGCCACTCGCGATGGCGGGCATCATGGGCGGTGAAGCCAGTGGCGTCAGCGATAAAACCACCAACCTGTTTCTCGAGAGTGCTTTTTTCACGCCTGAACTAATGGCGGGTCGCGCACGGTCTTACGGTCTTCATACTGATGCGTCTCATCGTTATGAGCGCGGTGTGGATTTCCAACTGCAGCGTCAGGCAATGGAGCGCGCGACGCAGCTCTTTTTGGACGCCGTTGGTGGAGAGCCTGGTCCGATTACTGAAGTTGTGGCGGAGGCACATCTGCCGGTCAACGAGCCAGTGCTGCTCCGCGAGTCACAAATCGAAAAACTCTTGGGTGTTGCTATCGATCGTGTCACGGTCGAGCGCATTCTCGAAGGGCTCGGATTTTGGGTAGTCACTCATGAGAACGGCTGGCTATGTACCGCACCGAGCTGGCGTTTCGATATGGGGCTCGAGGTCGATTTGATCGAAGAGCTCGCGCGCATCATTGGCTATGATGCAGTGCCCTCACAGCGTATTACTGCTGACCTCATTCCCACACCCGTGCCCGAGACTCGGCGCCTCCTGCGTAACGCTAAGAATGAATTAGTTGCGCGCGGTTACTTTGAGGCAGTGACCTTTAGTTTTGTCGCACCAGAGATACAGGCTTATTTCGACCCGGAGCTGGCCCCAGTACCGCTTCGTAATCCCATCTCTACCGATTTGGCCGTGATGCGCACGAGCTTGATACCGGGATTGGTCAAAGCGATTGCTCATAACACCAGCCGTCAGCAAAGTCGGGTACGCCTATTTGAAACGGGCCTTAAGTTTCTGCCGGCACAGCAAACAGAGCAGGTGCCTATGGTGGCGCTTGCTATGTCGGGTTTGAGAGACGTCGAAGGTTGGTCGAGTGAAAAGGCTGCGGCGGATTTCTATGATCTGAAAGGAACGGTTGAGGCACTATTGGCAAATCTTGCTGGGCGTATCACGTTTGAGCCGCGGGTTTATCCCGGGCTTCACGACGGTCAGAGCGCAGCTATTTTGTTAGACGGTCAAGAAATCGGACGCATGGGCGCGATTCATCCGTCCGTCAGAAAAGCCATGGGTGTACCTGCGAATACCGTTGTTGCAGAACTCGAGCAGTCGGTTGTGACTGAAGTGGCTATGCCTGCTTATCAGGATATCTCTAAGTACCCCGAGACGCGTCGAGATCTTGCGTTGGTTGCAGATAAAGCGATTTCCTCTGGAGAGGTTTTGTCGCTTGTGCGAGATGCCGCAGGATCACTGATGACCAAGCTTGATCTGTTCGATGTCTACGAGGGCACAGGTTTGCCCGAAGGTAAGAAAAGTCTTGCGATTGGTTTGACATTCCAAGATCAAAGTCGCACCCTCGATGAGTCAGAGGTTGCGGGTGCGATCGATAAAGTTCTCGAGACCCTGAAGTCCAAATTAGATATCGAATTGCGAAGCTAAGAACAATATGTCCGCATTAACGAAATCAGAGATGGCCGATAAGCTTTTTGAAGAGCTGGGTTTCAATAAGCGCGAAGCAAAAGAGCTGGTAGAGCAGTTCTTCGAAGAGATTCGCATTTGCCTTGAAAATAACGAGCAGGTAAAGCTTTCAGGCTTTGGCAACTTTGATCTACGCGACAAAGGCACCCGTCCAGGTCGTAACCCAAAGACGGGTGAGGAAGTCGCCATCTCTGCCCGACGTGTTGTGACTTTTAAGCCAGGACAAAAGCTGCGCGCACGTGTAGAGAAGATGCAAGGCGATGCTTGAGCCGACGCATAACAATGAATTACCACCGATTCCCGGAAAGCGTTATTTCACCATTGGTGAAGTGAGCACGCTTTGCGCGGTTAAGCCGCATGTTCTTCGTTATTGGGAAGCTGAGTTTCCACAGTTAAAGCCCGTTAAGCGCCGTGGTAATCGTCGCTATTACCGCAGAGGCGACGTCGAGTTAGTCCGTGCGATCCGAGGCCTCCTTTACGAGGAGGGCTATACCATAGGTGGCGCGCGTCAGCGTTTGACCAGTGAAGATGGGCCCAGTCCTGTTGAGTTGGTGGCGGCTATTCGCGACTCTTTGCGCGATTTGGAGCAGGCTCGGGGATTATTGACCCGCGACGCCGATTAGGTCGCTCAGCGCCGAGAATCGGTTGCGCTTTGAAGTCGCAGCTATTTCAGACTGCTGACGGTATCTCATCAAACGTTTTTTGAAGTTACAGTTTTCTGTTTTTTCAAAGGCGAATTGCGATTCCCAATCCCCTGCATTCCCCGTATACTTCGCCACCTTCGGGGCGTAGCGCAGTCTGGTAGCGCACCACACTGGGGGTGTGGTGGTCGCAGGTTCAAATCCTGCCGTCCCGACCATTTTTCTGCATTCAGCTAATTTGGTCTTAGCGATTTTCCTCCGAACCTGTCGCCACATCATCATTCGTCGCGAGCCTCGGTTCTAAATGTTCTCGATTTTTTTGTGACCCTGCTGTTCAAATGCTGGCGTCTAACGCTGTACGCTAGACTGAACAGTGCTTGGGTATTTTGCCGCGGGGAGAGTGATGGCTATCAACTGGGAACCCAGCGAATTTGATAAGGTTTTTGTCGTGTCGGGCACGCTCTCAGTGGCGACGGCATCGGGCGAGCGAGTACTGGGGTATCCACAGTCTGTATCGGTCTCAGCAAGCGATCCGCAAAGTGCAAAAGCGAAAGTACGAGCAATGCTTCTGTCTAGAGAGGGTGCTAGTGAAACTGAAATCAAGCAGGACCAGCTCATAGTGTTGACGCAATCTGATTGATCAGAACCGTCAGCCTGATAGTTATCCTTCAATCGCTTCAATTGATACTACAGAGAAAAGAGCATCCAACTTCCCATACCCATCATCATCAGGTTCTCGGTGAGCGAGATAAAGCCGAGTGGTACGTTACTGTCACCACCGACACAGGCGCATTTCAGGTCGCGTTTCTCAATGTAGACGGCTTTGAACACTGAAACGGTCCCAATCGTCCCAATGGTCAGCGCAATGGGTGCTGAAAGCCATATCAGTGCACCTGAAAGCATGGAAATCCCCGCGAAGGCCTCGCCATAGGGGTAGACATAGCCATAGCGTACCCAGCGTTTTGCCAGCAGGTCATAGTTGAGGAACATGGTGGAAAAGGTCTCAACGTTTTGGAGCTTTTGAACCGCGAGGAAACACATCGATAGGGCAATGAACCATTCAACGGTTTTTCCTGTCAGCAGCGTTGTACTCGTCAGCCAAGTCAGAGAAACGGCCATCAGTGCTGCAACGGCGAAAATAGCGATCACCGGTCGATAGGTTTTATTATTGGGGTCTTTGACCTTGTAACCGAGGCGAACTTTCAACGCATCAAACCCACCCACATGCTCATCACCTAGCCAAATCTGCGGGGTGGTTCGAACATCGTGCTCAGCTTTAAAGGCGTCCGTCATTTCTTTTGTCGATAGATGGCGGTCATCAACCTGGTAGCCATGCCGTGATAAGAGATCCATTGCTTTCAGCCCATAGGGGCAAGTGTGCGTGGGCATCATCATTCGGTAAAGCGTTGCTGATTTTTCGGAGGCCTGGGACATCAGTTCATCCTTCTGTTTTTGCCTATTGCGCACGCAATAATGTGGGGGTAAAGCCTGGAAATGACAAGAGAAATGCTCAGTCCAATGACTATTCAAATGAGAAGAAGAATAAGCTTTAACGGGCTCTGCGCATTGTACTTAGCAACTCAGTCCCGCTGACTTACCTCGGCCATGATACGTGCGATACGGTTAGTCCAGGCGCGTTCGAAGTCGCCAGACCAATCTTCGCCGAGCGTCTCTTCAGCAACCTCGAAAAATGCTTTGAATAAGCTTTCATACATGCTCTTAGTCACGGAGTAAGAACTGACATGATTATCGAGTTCCCAAGCGAGGAAACCGTCGCTTTCAAAAGGATCATCAGATAGGAAAAGTTCGAGCACAGAGGCGAACATGCGACCTCGCATATGCTCGTCCGAATATTCCATGAGACTGGCGGCACTTGCGTCAAGCTCAAAGAACCTGCGGTAAACGTGAGGGGTAATGTCTTCTAAGCAATCGCCACAGAGAGTGAGCGATTCAGAAATAATCGCGATATCACTTTGAGAGCTCATACGCTAGGGCCACGATTCACTGGCGTCGAAAGGCCAATGGCTTGATCAAGATTATCGAGTGTTAGCATCGGGCCTTATTCATTGAGACACATTGGCTGATATTCGCGCCCTGAAAGAATCGAGGGCGCGAAACAAATCACTACGCCAACTTCTCGATGACGCCGCCAAAGAGTTCATCATCACTGGGCAGTGTTTTGGCTTCCTTGAGCGGCTTTGAGACCCAAGTGATGTTAACCAAGTGCTCCCAGTTGATGTTCTCATTGGTGGAGTTACCGCCCCAGCTGCCGCAACCCAAGGAGAACGTCTGGCGCATACCGTTCCAGAGGTTTCCGCTGTTCGACGGCGCTTGCGGTTGATTCACCATGACGCGCGAGGTCTTGGTACCACTTGCTAAGGTGATGATGTTGTCATCGCTGTTCGAGTAAATGCCGCAGGAGTGTCCCATGCCTTGGTACTCTTGGATGGCATTGGTAAGCGCTACTGCTTCGTTGATGTCCGCAACCTTGTAGTAGGCCATGACAGCCGAGAGTTTCTCGCCCGAGAAGGGGTATTCGCGACCGACTCCCTCGTAGGGGACGATGATGAACTTCCGGTCTTCTGGGATGCTGAAACCTGACATCTCGGCGAGTACTTGTGGCTGCTTTACAACAGCAGCTGTATTCAAAGCGCCGTCGTGCCACAGAACCGCGGCAATCTTGTCAGCTTCTTCGGCTGATGCGACATAACCACCCTCTGCGATCAGATTACTGAGTAGTTCGTCATAGACGCTCTCAAGGACAATAACCGAGTTGTCGGCAGAGCAGGATGCGGCGAGGTCGAGTGTTTTGGAGATGCGAATCTTCTCGGCGGTATCGACGAGATCAGCCGTATCGTCGACAGTAATAACGGCATTGCCCGCGCCTACGCCCAATGCCGGTGTGCCGCTTGAGTAGGCCGCAGTGACCATGCCGGGGCCGCCTGTTGCCAGGATGCGGTCGCATTGACACATTAATTCTTCAGTCTTCCCAATAGAGGGCTGAGCCATCGTTTGGACGAGATCTGCGGGGGCACCCATTTTCTCGATAGCATCGCGCATCTTGTTGACGATCGTCATATTGATGAACTTAGCGCGAGGGTGGGGAGCAATGACGATGGCGTTACGTCCCTTAACCGCGTTGATGCTCTTGATGACCGGCGTTGCTTCTGGGTTCGTCGAGGGTGACAGCGCTCCTATCACACCCACAGGCTTGCAGATTTTGATGATATTGCGCTCGAGGTCTTCTTCAATAATACCCACCGATTTATCGGGGAGGATATCCATCAGCGTTGCGCGAGTTTTCACTGAAATCTTGGCGAACTTCCCGTTGTAGTCCCCGAGTTGTGTCTCATCGAGCGTTTGTTGCGCAAGTTCTTCAGCGACGCCGGGCTGAGCACAAGACCACACCATGGCTTTGATGAGTTCGTCTACCTGCTCCTGTGTGTAATCGGCAATTGCCGCTTGAGCCACGCGTGCACGCTCAATCAAAGCTTCAACTTCTGCCACTTCTTCGGGCAGTGCCACCGTTTCAGGTGTCGCCATGAGAATCCCCTTATCTTTTTTTACAAAATACCACAGCTGTTTGCGTCATTTTACGCAACTCGAATCATTCGTTTACCCCGATTTTCACCGGCCAATAGTCCAATAAGACCTGCGGGTGCCTGATCTAAACCCTTAAGGATGTCCTCGACGATTTTGAGCTCGCCTTGGCGTGCCCAGAGCGACAAGTTGTGAACGGCATCTGCATCAAGATATGCGTAATCGCTGACAATAAAACCTTCCATGCGGAGCCGTTTGGTCACGAGAAGACCGGGCACGCCGAAGGGTCCGGGCTTTGGTTTGCCATCGTACATCGACACAGCGCCACAGCAGGCAATTCGACCTTTCATATTCATGGCGAATAAAGCCGTTTGCAGGATGTCACCACCCGTATTATCGAAGTACACATCGATACCGCGGGGTGCGGCAGCTTGCAGTTGATCGCGGAGCGATTGTTCGGTGCTTTTGTAGTTGATGCAGGCGTCAAAGCCGAGTTCACTCTCAACCCAGCGACACTTCTCATCACCTCCGGCAACACCAATAACGCGAGCACCTTTAATCCGACCGATTTGCCCAACGATCGATCCCACGGAACCGGCTGCTGCTGAGACCAGTAACGTCTCACCCGCATGTATGCCGGCAACATTGATGAGCCCGTGATAAGCCGTCAGACCTGCGACGCCCAGTAATGACAATCCGTGGCTAAGCGGGCCTTCATGTTCGGGCACGGCCGTGACCAGATCGCCCTGAACTACCGCGTATTCCTGCCAACCAACATCTGCCATGACCAGGTCACCGACTGCCCACGAAGCATGTTTGGAATCAATCACCTCACCAATGCCATAGCTCGCCATCACATCGCCACCGGCGAGCGCACTGCGATAGGTAGCGCCCTGCATCCAGGCGCGATTCGCAGCGTCTTGCGACAAGATAAGGGTTTTGATGACAACCTCACCATCCGCGGCCGTGGCGACCGCAACTTCGTCAGAGCTAAAACAATCGTGAGTTAATTTGTCGGTGGGAAGTTGGCTAAGGAGAATGCGTTTGTTTGTGAGCATTGTGATTTCCAAGAGTATTTTTTTATTAGTATCGCGCTTCGATAAATCATACGCGAAAGCTTGGATCCAAGCTGTTAAATACGATTGTTATCGAGGTAATTCCATGAAGTTACTTTTTGCGCAGTGGTCGCACGGTCGCTTTATGACACCCACAGCGGGGTAGGTCAGTGGCCATACCATTGGCCCAGCTGCATCAATAATTTAACCTAGTGTTTTCGGGGAGGGGAGTTGGCGATGGGTTCAGCCACACATTGGACAAAACTCAATTGGGAAGATCCGTTCGAGCTTGACGCGCAGTTGACGGAAGAGCAGCGCATGGTAAGAGAGTCTGCTCGTCAATACGCCCAAGATCGACTGGCTCCGCGCGTCACTGCTGCGTTTAGACACGAGGAAACCGACCCCAATATCTTTAGAGAGATGGGTGAAGTGGGCCTATTAGGCCCCACCATTGAGGGGTACGGCTGTCCTGGTGTCGATTACGTGAGTTACGGCCTGATTGCTCGTGAGGTTGAGCGGGTCGATTCTGGTTATCGCTCGATGTTAAGCGTGCAGTCATCACTCGTGATGTACCCCATCTTTGCCTACGGCACTGATGCTCAGCGCGAGAAGTATCTTCCCAAACTTGCCACAGGTGAATGGATAGGGTGTTTTGGCCTGACGGAACCGGACCATGGATCAGACCCCGGCGGAATGATAACTCGTGCCCGATCCACAGAAGGTGGCTACCGCGTAACCGGCGCAAAAATGTGGATTTCAAACAGCCCTATCGCCGATGTATTTGTCGTGTGGGCAAAAACGGATGATGGCGTCATTCGCGGTTTTGTTTTAGAAAAGGGTATGGAAGGCCTGTCTGCCCCAAAAATAGAGGGCAAATTGGCGCTCCGCGCTTCCATTACAGGCGAGATTGTCATGGATGACGTCTTTGTGCCTGAGGAAAACTTGCTCCCCAATGTGTCCGGGCTAAAAGGGCCTTTCGGGTGTTTAAACAACGCCCGGTATGGGATTGCCTGGGGTACTTTGGGCGCAGCAGAAACCTGCTGGCATGCTGCCCTCGATTACACCCTCGATAGAAAGCAGTTCGGTAAGCCACTTGCGGCAACGCAGTTGGTGCAAAAGAAGCTGGCTGATATGCAAACCGAAATAGGCATTGGACTGCAGTCTTGTTTACGTGCCGGTCAAATGTTGAGTGACGGTGCGATATCGCCCGATCTCATCAGTTTGATAAAGCGTAATAGCTGCGGCAAGGCGCTGGATATAGCGCGTACTGCTCGGGACATGCTCGGGGGCAATGGTATTTCTGACCAATACCCAGTGATGAGGCATATGGTCAATCTCGAAGTGGTCAACACCTACGAGGGTACACATGACATTCATGCACTTATTTTGGGGCGGTCGCAAACCGGTATCGCCGCGTTCTAGACTTTCAATCTTCTCAAAATGTTTGGTCAGGACCTGTTGTCTTTTGGTCTTGGCTCCTGCAAGCCTTCAGGCTCTAGCCGACGACACGGCCTCTGTGGATGCCATCATTGATGCTTACTACGAGGTCATCTCGGGTCCGGTAGGTTTTGTTTATGACGCCGAGCGAGACGAAAACATTCATGCGCCGGACGCGCTGATCACGAAGTTCTTCTTGGATGGCACGGTGCAGCAGCACGACTTCAAAACCGAGCAAGCTTTGATCGTGACGCCCTATGAGACGCCGTTTTTCGAGTTTGAAGTCGACAGAAAGATCGAGCAATTCGGCAATATCGCCCACGTATGGAGCGAGTTTGAGATGAAGACCGAATCCGATGGCGATGCCTACGGCGGTGGCTTCAATAGCATCACTCTAAAGTTTATGGACGGTCGATGGTGGATTGCGTCATGGTCGACGCAGTACAAGGCGCCAACAACCGATTCCCTGAAATTACCGCCAGCACAATTGGTCGACTTGGACACGGATGAATTCGCTGAGGTGGTGAAGTCGATTGTCCAAGATACGCTTCAGGCCTGTGAGGTTCAGGGCGGTATGGAAGGCCGTGCCAAAATGAATTTGGCGGTGGTGGGCGAGGTTAAGGCAAAACTGGTTTGCGAAACTGACTAGTTCGGCATTTTTTATGAGCAGACTGATATTTCATTCCGTAATGCGCGGATGATTGGGTTTTGCTCAAAACCACGATACCTTGCGTAGATTCCCTGTTACTTAGTTACGAGACCAAAGATCATGGCAGCACCACTCCCAAATCACCCACAACTTCGCGGAAACTATGGGCCAATTAATTTCGAGGCCTCTTATAGTGATTTGGTTGTCGAGGGGACGGTTCCTACTGACCTCAGTGGTTCGCTTTATCGGATTGGACCCAATCCAAAGTTTGTGGAGGGTACCTACCATTGGTTCTTTGGCGCAGGGATGGTTCATGCCTTTCACATTGAGAATGGCCGCGTTGATTACATCAACCGATGGATACGCACACCGAAGTTTGAAAAAGAAGTCGAGTTGGGGCGCGGCCTCAATCTTGAAATCAATATCAATCAAGAAACAGGGCAAATAGAAAGTAATCGTCGCAATGGTGTGGCGAATACACACATCCTCGCGCATGGGGATCATTTAGTAGCGCTGGAAGAGGGAAGTCACCCCTTCAGCGTTGACCCTACATCACTGTCGTCCGAGGGGTATGGAATTTATGGCGACGGCATAAAAGGTGCGATGACCGCACACCCTAAGATCGACCCACTCACGGGCGAACTGCATGGCTTTGGGTACATGACCGATCATTTTGGTAGCAACACCATGACTTACCACGTGATCGATAAGTCGGGGGCAACACTTCGGTCAGACGTTTTTGAAGCGCCGTATGCGGGGATGGTTCACGACTTTGTGATCACGCGTGACTACGTACTTTTCCCAATTTTCCCATTGACCTGCGATATGAGTCGTATTGCAAAGTTTGGGTTTCCGTTTGCCTTTGACAGCGCCGCAGGTGCCTTCATCGGTGTTCTCAAGCGCGGGGCCCCGGTCTCGGAAATTCGATGGTTAGAAGCACCCGTCTGTTATGTTTATCACTACTTGAACGCGTGGAATGAAGGTAATCGCGTCACCTTTGATTCGATCGATTTCCCTATGGCGCCTAATTTCCCAACGGCGGAAGGAAACCTTCCGGCACACGCTGATGCGCAGGGCAAACTTACTCGCTGGACTGTCGACGTGAATACCGGTGCGATTGATCGTGAACAGACACTGGATGTCGCGTCTGAGTTTCCTCGAATCGACGATCGCTTCGCTGCTTCACGACATCGCCATGGATACATTGCAGCCGCTTCACAGCGGAGCAAGGGCGATGGAGGCTTATTCCACGAGATCACACATATCGACTACGACTCCGGCAACATTAAGAGCTGGGATGCGGGCTTCGGTAACGCTGTGTCTGAGCCTGTGTTCGTTGAAAAATCGGGAGATGCGAAAGAGGGTGAGGGATGGTTACTTGCAACCTTGTTTGATAACCAAACAACGACCTCGTCGCTGGTCATTCTGGATGCCCAAGCCGTTGAGGATGGTCCCGTCGCCAAAGCAAAACTCGATCATAGGATTCCCTACGGATTTCATGGAAGCTGGCGTCAAGGTCGTTAGTTCCGGTTAACCCTGAATCAGAGGTTCTGGTTGCGGGAGTGCTATTTACCGTTAGTTAATTATTTGATCGGTAATAACCTCAGGCTCGTGTTGTGTTTGGTGGCCGGGGTACTCATTAAAGAGGGGTCATGCATCGCGCAATCACCCCTTTAGTGAGTGATTGAACGCCAATTCTTTCGGGCGTTTTTCGCGCTTATTTTGTCTTGATTTTGTCGTGATTCTGATTTCCTATTGGCGGGTGTTTTTTGCGCCCGAAAATAGGTGAAAACTATGCATGAGTTATTCCCATGACAGCCTCCAGCGCTGATCTAATTCAGGTCAGGTGGCCGTCGGGTGACGAGTTATCAATTCCCGCCCTTTGGCTCCGAGACAGCTGCCCTTGCCCTGACTGTCGTGTTGAGCAAACGCAAGAGAAGCGTTTCCACCTAGCAAATCTCACCTCGCTATCGGCCCTGAATCTCGATGCGACGGAGCAGGGACTTGGCGTTCAGTGGTCCGATGGTCATAAAAGTTATTTTGCGCGCAGTTTCTTTGAGTCTGACTACGCACAACCAAAGCAAGTTTGGCGTCCCTGGTCCGACGATTTTCTGCCCGGGCGTTATGACTTTGAGGCATTTCAAACCGACAACGCCTATGCAGCCAAAGCGATTGGCGAGTTCCTCGAAACCGGTGTCCTCATTATCGAGAAGGCGCCGACTGACGATCAAACACTCGAGCGTATGGCGCCGCGTTTTGGGCCCATTCGGGAAGTGTTGTTCGAGCGTATTCACAACGTCAAAGTCGATCCCAAGGGCTATAACGTTGCGCATACAAGTTTGGGCTTACCGCCGCACAACGATTTTGCGAGTTACTCGTGGCCACCCAGCGTTCAGGCCCTTCATATGTTGGGTAACGAGGCTGTTGGGGGGAATTCAACCATTTGCGACGGCTGGGCGGTCCTAGAAGAGTTTCGTCGGGATCACCCCGATGAGTTTGAAACCCTCTGCAGAGTGGCTGTGCCGTTTCGAGAATTCGATGAAGATAACGAGACGTATGCCTGCGAGCCAATCATTACCTTAAACCCGCGAGGTGAGATCTCTCTATTCCGCTACTCGAATCAGCTTATGCAAACCATGGATTTTCGCGACCCTGAGACGGCTGTCTTTTACGACGCCTATCACAAACTGAGTCGTGTACTGCTTAACACGCGATTCTCACGCAGTTTCCGATTGAATGGTGGTGAAATGTTGGTTGTGGCCAGCCATCGTATCCTTCACGGGCGCGAGGCGATCACAAGCTCGGGTTATCGGCATTTGCAAGATGCCTATTTTGAACACGACAATATCCGCAACATGCTCACTGTGCTTAAGAGGTCACATGTCTGAAGTTACCTTCACCCAAATGAAAGATGGCACTCAGGAAGATTACCTGATGCTCGATCGCCTTGAGAAGGAGCATGTCAAAGGACTGCCTGATCGCATCTTGTCTGCATTGGCCTCCCTAAGCGATGGACTTGCAGGGTACAAAATTGATCGGCTCCAGCACTCTTTGCAAACAGCGACACGTGCGGAAGATGAAGGCGCGAGCATCGACTGGATTGTTGCGGCTCTTGTCCATGACATTGGGGACGAGCTCGCACCGCTCAGTCACTCGGAAATGGCAGCGGCCTTACTAAAACCCTTTGTTAGCGATGAGATTGTCTGGGTCATAGAGAAGCATGGCATTTTTCAGGCCTATTACTATGCTCATCACATGGGCGCTGATCGCAACGCCCGAGACAAGTATAAGGATCACCCGCACTACGAACGCTGTGTGCATTTTTGCGAGGCTTGGGACCAAGCGTCCTTCGATCCTGATTACCCAACGCGCACCCTAGAGCATTTCGCCCCCATGGTGCGCGAGGTGTTTTCTCGCCCGGTACGCCACGTCTGAGACAGGCACCTTTGGTGTTTAGGTTGCTAGCGGCTTAGACCCTCTCCACAATACGCGCACACGGTGGGGGTCTCCTATGATCAGCTTTTCACAAGCACAGGAAAATCTTAAAGCGTTGTTTGCCGGTTGGCTCGACGAGCAGACAATGCAAACAGAACGCGTCAGCCTTCAGCAAGCGTTGGGGCGCTATCTGGCAAGTCCAGTATTCGGAAGTCTCGATCTCCCTCGAGACAATGTATCCGCGATGGACGGTTATGCGCTGTCACCTCTGAGCCCTGGTGCTGTAAGTTCAGGGGAGGAATACCGACTCATTGGCGAATCTCGTGCGGGCGAACCCTACTCGGGACCGGTACTTAACGCAGGTGAGTGTGTTCGAATCTTCACGGGGGCCGTGGTACCCAATTCAGCTAATACGGTCGTCATCCAAGAGGACGTGTCAGTTTCATCGGGCCAGGCAATTGTCATCAATGAAGCAGTG
The DNA here is from genome assembly GCA_000227505.4 of gamma proteobacterium HIMB55. Classification (NCBI taxonomy): domain Bacteria; kingdom Pseudomonadati; phylum Pseudomonadota; class Gammaproteobacteria; order Cellvibrionales; family Halieaceae; species gamma proteobacterium HIMB55. The sequence continues at coordinate 607,920 of AGIF02000001.1, forward strand.
CGCATTGGCGCAAATATCCGCCTGCAAGGCGAGGAGATTGCTGCGGGTGTTGAGATTGCCTCTGCTGGACAGCAAATGACGCCCAACATGGTCCCGCTCCTTGCCAGTCAAGGCGTTGGCGAGGTCGAGGTGGTCAGGATGCTGCGCGTAGCATTCCTCGCAACCGGTGACGAACTCAAAGCTCCGGGTGAGACACTAGGCACTGGAGATATCTACGAGAGTAACCTTGCCTCTATACAAGCGGTGCTCGGCGCCTATCGTCTTGAATTACACAATTTGGGTGTGGTTGAAGATACACCA